>NZ_CP053947.1:2811325-3123695 GCF_018438165.1 Acinetobacter sp. WY4
TGAATATTGATGGCCAGGATACCAAAGATGGCTGCCAGCCGGAAGAAGTCGCAGAACTGGTGGCACAAATCAGCCAACTGCCGAATGTACGTTTACGTGGCCTGATGGTGATTCCTGCACCGAATAATCCTCAAGCCTTTGCTGATACCAAAGTTTTATTTGATGCAGTCAAAGTTCAGCATGCACACCCTGAAGATTGGGATACTTTAAGTATGGGCATGTCTGGGGATATGACCGAAGCGATTGCTGCGGGTTCTACTATGGTTCGTGTTGGCACAGCCCTATTTGGTGCACGGCCTAAAAAAGATGTATAAACTACTAATGTCAGTTTTTTGCAGCAAAGCGTTATCGCAGGGTATTGGATAACGCTTTTTTTCTGGCTGGTTCGAGCCATTTGGCCATTAACCAGGCAAAAACTATTAAGCTGCACATGCTGGCAAGCAAAGCTATAATTGCTCCGCCCAGACCATAGGCCAAAGTTGCCGGAATACAGCCCAAAATAAATAAAAGTAATGGGAAATGGGTGACATACAAGGTATAGGAAAAGTCTGCGGATTGAACCCAGACCGGATGATAATGACTGCGTCGATGCTGGAGCTGTACCAGCCAGCAGCTAAAGGCCAGACCCACACAGAAATTAAAAGGGGCAAAATTCGCAGCGCGGTATTGCTGGGCCTCATCAATCACCTGAAACTGGTAAGCATCAAAACAGGCGATTAGAAATGCTAAGCCGAATAGGGCTAATTTGACTGATTGTAAGCGGTTTAAAAAAGGTAGCTGGATATATCGAAATGAACAAGCAAAGGCAGTGAGCCAGACCAGAAAATAAATAAAAAACTGGATGTTCAGTACTGATAGTATAGCCAGAACCATAAAAAAACCGATTTTGGCGATTTCCGAATTTTTTAAAAAAGGTAAGAATCCGGCCAGCACATAAAACCACACTTCATAGCTCAGACTCCAGAGCGCAGCATTGGCTGAAACCGTTGGCGTCACAAAGCCATTCAAAAATAGCAGCGAGCCAACAAACTCCATCATGTCTATACTATAGTCAGTCCGGATCATCATGCCAAAACTGTGTTGAAAAGCATGCGTGTGGCTGGTAAATAATAGTGGAGCAAGCAGATATAAAACCAGGGTCAACCCCATGGCAAACAGAAAGGGCGGTAAAATTCTGCGGCCACGCTGTCGGGCATAATGGTGCAGATTGAACTGACCATGCTGATGAATGTTGTACTGGATTGAATAGCCGATCAGATAGCCACTTAAGGCAAAGAAAATCATGACTGCAGCCTGCCCAAGCAGGCGTATCCATGAATAAATGCTGGTATCGAAAGGCGCAATAAATGCCTGAAAGCAGTGACTGAATAACACCACAATGGCACTGATACCCCGTAGGCTCTCAAGCTGTAGGCTGAAATAGTGCGAGAGCTTGTCCGGGGCAGTGTTCATGATCCTTAGCCTATAATCTGAATGGTACTTGCACCTGCACCAACCGGTTTGACCTGAATCTGTACCGGAATACGTTCATGCATTTCCTGCACATGCGAGATTAATACAACTTTACGACCCTGACTTTGTAAATGATCCAGTGCATTCATCACCATATGTAACGAAGCAGGATCTAGCGTACCAAAACCTTCATCAATAAACAGTGATTCCAGTTTCATGGAGCCGGAGGCCATATTGGCAATCGCCAAAGCCAAAGCCAATGAAACCAGGAAGGTTTCACCCCCCGATAGGGACAGCACAGGGCGGACTTCACTATTCATGTCCAGATCAATAATCGCCAGACTCAGGCTATCCGGAATACGGTGTAACTGATAGCGGGGTGCCAACGGTTGCAACTGCTGATTTGCATATTCCACCAGAATATCCAGATGATGTTCCTGGGCAATTTTCTGGAATTTGGTACCTTCCTTATGTCCGATCAGGTCGTAAATACGACCCCAACGGTATTCTTCGGCTTTGATCTGCTCAATTTGCTGCTGATATTTGGCATAGGTGTTTTGATTATTGGCATTCATACGCAGTTTGGCATCAGTTTCATTGAGCACTTCCTGCTGCATTATTTTTTCCTGATGCAGCATGCCAAGTTTTTGTTCAATTTTCTCAAATTCATGTTCTGGCTGTAGTTTTAAATGGGCCTGATATTGTTCTTCAAGTAATTGCCAGGCTGTTCTGGCATTTTCGAGTGCCTGTTTCTGGTTGGCCAGATTCTGACGAATGCGTTGATGGTTGCTCAGATCAATACTGAGCCATTGTTCAATTTGAGCTGCCGTCACTTGAGGATGTGCTGCTTGCCATGCCTGAATATATTGCTGATATTGAGCCAATTGCTGATCGATCTGCTGAAGTTGGCTGATAAATTCTTGCAGTTTTAAGTGGGTTTGATGCCACTGTTTTTCGGCCTGCGCCGTGCATTGACGCTGTTGTTCTAAAGTCTGCTCTAAGGTCTTGGCTTGTAGCTCTAGTGCATCGCGCCATTCTGCAGCGACACGGTAGACTTGTCCTGCATGTTCTTGGGTCAGTTCAGCCAGTTGTTGACGCAGGTCTTTGCCTTGCTGAATCAACTGCTCTACAGACTGGCTCAATTGAGCAAAATTTTGCTGTTCTAATTGTAGTTGATACTGGCTCTTTTCCAATATCTGCTGCTGTTGATGCAGGTCAGATTCCAGCTGCTTTTGTACTGCCAAGTGCTGCATACGCTGCTCTAATTGTCGCTGCAACTGAGGTAAGGAGAGCATAGGTGGCTGTGACTGGTACTGCTCGGGCAGTACGCTTAAAACTGGATGTATCAGCTGGTCGAGTTGCTGACGTTGCTGTAGAGCCAGTTGTAATTGGTGCAATTGCTGCTGTTGTTGACGCCATTGGTGTAATTGTTGCTGGAGCTGTTGTTCCTGCTGTTGTGACAGTTCTAGCTGCTGGAACAGACTTTGAGTGTGATTCGCCAGTAACTGGATGAATGTAGGAAGATCATGGTGCTGCTCGGTAACCACTTCCAGTTTAAGTAGTTGAGATTTACAGTCAGCAGAGGATTGTTGAATCTGGTTTTGCAGGACCTGGCAACGCTCTTGCTGTTGCTCAATTACTGTTTGTGCTTTGGATATTTCAATGCGTTGCTGCTGCTGAGATTGCAGTTGCTGATCGAGCTGCTGTTTTGCCTGTCGTAACTGTTGCTCCTGTAACTGGCTCAGGCTCTGTTCCAGACGTTCATGGGCGGCATCGACAAAAGGATGGGCTGGGCTTCCACAGACCATGCATGGCTCATCCGGTTTTAACTGGACACGAAGATCCTGCACACTTTGCGCATGCAATAAACGTTGCTGGGCTAGTATTTGTTCTAGGTGTTCATAGGCCTGTTGTCCAGCCTGAATCTGCTGATGCCGCCCCTGTTCGGCCTCTTGCTGCATTTTCAGTTGCTGCTGTTGGCTATGTACAGCAGATTGCAGTTGTTCAAATTCTTGTGATTGTTGAACGATTTGTTGTACCTGCTGTTGCAGCAGGTCGAGCTGACGCTGTTCCGCTTGACGTTGCTGACGCACTTCCTGAATGGTTTTGAGCTGCTCTTCCAGCTGTTCCAGACTATGATGCTGTTGTATCCACTGGTTCAGATTTCCTGAAAGTGCTGTAACGGTTTTTTTTAGTTCAGGCAAAGGCTGCTTCAGGCTATCCGGATTCTGTTGCTGCAGTTGCTGATACTGACGCATAAAGTCTTGTATGCGTTGCAAGGTACTTTGCGGTTCCAGATCGAGCACATTTAAAAAGCCAGATTCAGCCAATTGCTGTGCAACCTTTTCTTGCCGAGCTTGTAGTTGATTCAAAGTCTGTTGTTGCTGTTGCAGTTGTTCTTCTAAAGGCTGTAGACGAAGGGTTTGAAACTGGCTTTGCTCTGCATGCAGTTTTTTGTACTGCTCTGATACCGTATCAATTGCATGATCCAGTCTTAAACCTGCTTCCAGATGCGGTTTCAGGCCTTTGAAGTTCTGCTGAAACTGTTGTTGCTGTTGTTGTAAGGCGGTGAGTTTGGCTTCTTCTGCTACAAAGCTCTGCTTAAGTTTTTCAAATTCCAGCGTAAATTGGGTGTGCTGGTGCTGAATCTGCTCTTTTTGAGGGGCTAGACGGGTACGACTGACAAACTGATCCCGGATCGACTGGAATTCATCTAGTTGCTCCAGTAGCTGTTGCTGTCCTGCAGACTTATTTACTGCATCCTGCTGTACTTCGTAGACTTCTTTTTTTGCATGGACTTCTGCATAGAGTTTATGTCGGTCCAGATGCCATTGTTTCTCATTTTCCAGTAGTTTTTCTGATTGCTGCAAATTCTGAAGTTGTAAAGACAAAGAGCTCTGCTGCTGTTGTAAAGCGCTGATGTCTTCTTCAGACAGAATTTCAATATGCCCGATCAGCTTTTCCAGATCGTTGCGCTTGTTTTTGACTTCGCTGAATTTCTCTGCAGCTTTCTGACTAACCAGACTGAAAATCTGTGAATTGGTGAGATATTCCAGCAAGTCTGCGCGTTCATTATCTTTGGCTTTAAGAAAGGCACCAACTTCCGACTGTGCCAATAAAACTGCGCGGGTAAACTGCTCAAAACTTAAGCCCACCAGTTTTTCAATGAGGGGGGTGACTTCCGATATTTTTTGCGTCAGTGTCGTGTCATCATCCAGACATTTGACGTAGCGGTCTACTTTTAGATTGCCATCGACTTTCTGGCGTGCCCGTTTAATTTCCCAGCGTGCCATATAGCGTTTGCTGTCGAGTGCAATAAATTCCAGTTCGGCAAAACCATGCACGCAGCCACGGCGCAGAATATTCTTGGAATCCTTGATGGACACATCCTGACCGCCAGTATCTTTGAGGCTGCCTGTGGCACCTTTTAGGCGGGGGATTTCATTATATAGCGCCAGGCACATGGCATCGAGCAGGGTGGATTTCCCGGCACCAGTTTTGCCGGTGATGGCAATCAGCCCGGCATGAGCCAAAGGACTCGATTCAAAATCAATATGATGAGTGCCGGTGAGGGAGGCCAGATTATGAAGACTTAGACGTAAAATTTTCATGGCTCATCCTAGGCTTGTTGTTTTTGTGCAAGTTCGTGTTGGGCTTCATTCAGTAATTCCTGAAAATCCCTTTGTACCGAATGATCCTGCTCATAGCCCATTTTTTTCCAGATATTGAAAAATAGCGATTCCGGGGTAGGGGTGCC
This sequence comes from Acinetobacter sp. WY4, assembly GCF_018438165.1. Classification (GTDB taxonomy): domain Bacteria; phylum Pseudomonadota; class Gammaproteobacteria; order Pseudomonadales; family Moraxellaceae; genus Acinetobacter. The sequence goes on from NZ_CP053947.1 coordinate 2,816,535, forward strand.
AGATCAATTTTAGACTGGCTTGAACTAAGGTCGGCCTGTTGCTGATAAATCCGGCTGATGCGCAGCAGTCGGTAACGGTTAGCAGGTAGGGCCTGTTCTATTTGCTGACGCAGGTCCACCGGAGGCGGCGCATCAGTGTTGTATTCCACCTCCAGAAAATGCCGTGCAGAAAGCTGCTCGATTTCTCCGGCAGGCAAGGCCTGAATTGTAGTAATTAAATTTTCCAGCTTTTCACGAATGCGGAACAGCTCGACAGTACGCGGAATGCTTAAGGCATCGTACTGAAAGCGGTTTTCCGGGTTTTGTTCGGGATCAATCCTGACTTCAACTATTTGATGCTTATAATTAATCTCACTAAATGACAGCGGAATCGGAGAGCCACTATAGCGAATATGCGGCTGACCGACTTTTTGTGGTTTATGCAAATGCCCCAGCGCGACATAATCAATCACGTCATCAAACAGCGCCGTCGACAGGGCTTCTTCATTGCCGACAATAATCGGACGCTCGGAGTCCGAGGTCTCACCACCTTGCATGTGCGCATGTGACATTAAAATCAGTGCCTGATGTGGCTGTTTGCGGGCTTTGGCTTCGGCAATCAGTTGTTGATGCAGATAACTGATCGCGTTCTGGTTATTGCTGGTATGTTCATTCAGTCCGGTAATTTCGGCACTGCGTAAATAGGGTAGGGTCAGACACCAGGCGATGATATTTTTATCCCGATCATAAATAGGAATAAGTAGACGATCCAGGTTCAGGGTATTTTCTGCAGTGCGGCCTACCATTCCCACAGCTTTGGCATTGAATTTGGCCAGCAAGGGTTCAACCTGTTCAATCCGATAACCGGAATCATGATTGCCTGCAATCATCAGGGTCTGCATATGTGGCGCCAGGTCGTGGGCGTCGGCCAGAAACTGGTATAGTTGTCTTTGCGCACTGGAAGCTGGATTGATCACATCAAAAATATCGCCGGCAATCAGCAGAGCATGCGGCTGCTTTGTTTTAATTTGCTCAAGTAGCCAAGTCAAAAACTGTGCATGTTCAAATTCACGGTCATGGTTATGGAAAAATTGTCCCAGATGCCAATCGGAAGTGTGAAGAAAATGAACTGCCATGTAATGAACCCCAAGATATCTGCCTTGCTACTATAGGAAAAAGCACAGGTAAAAATCTACTTGTAAAACGATATTTCAGCGAATTGTTGGTGATGTTTAAGCTGAATTTATTTTGATCAGTATGGAAATTACTGGATGATCGCATCCAAATCATCAGACATCGAAAAGTCATGCAATCCATCAGGCTTTTAAAAAAATAGGAATTTTAAAAAATAAAAACCGACGATTCGAGTGATGATGAAATCGTCGGTCAAATTTGTGTTACATGAAGATTTTGGCTGCTATTCAAAATTTCCCTGTACACTGGACTTATTGCTTTAGCTCTAAAGGTCAGCAAAAATTCGTGGATGCCAGTCCAAATTTTTGTACCTTGTACCCTATATAACGTCACCCTATAGTGGATGGTTGACAATAAAATGAAAAAAAACCTGATTTTTTTTATACTAGCTTGTTGAAGATCACTGAGTCATGCATATGTTGCCGCTAAGTCGTTATTTTATCTGGTTTTTCGTTATATGTTTTATTTTTACTTGTATTTGCGGTGTACTGGCAGCCTTGCTGCCGATGGGCATGGGTGCAGTCTTGACGATTGTTCCGTATCTGGTGGCCATGATTTGGGTGCTTTTTAAATTTCTAAAACAGCAAAAACGTGCGCCGACCCAGGCAGAGCGTAAAAAATTCACCCTCGGTTTTAGCCTGATTTACTGGGGCTATAATTTATTATTTCTGTTGCTCGGTATTGTCATCGCCACCCGTTCCAATCCGAATGCCTGGCAGGACTTCTTGCTGTATCTACAGCAGCCACAATTTATGAGTATTGTGCTGATCATGTTCCTGATGATCGCAATTCCACTATATCTACTGACGTACTGGTTTTATGGCAAGCAGGCCCAGCGTATGGCAGAGAAAATGTTTGGCCATTCGCCTCAGTGAATATAGATGAATCATTTTGTGACCCGATCTTCATAAATTAATTGAATGATGAAAGATACAAATTCTCCACTACAAAGATCTTCTTGGTTTAAAAAGCTGAAGATGAGTGGCGTATAATTTAAACCAAGAAAATAATAAGGCGAAGAATGACTAATGTATAAACCTGTAGTGCTGGTGACGGGAGCGAGTGGTTTTATTGGCAGTCATCTCGTGCATTTTTTACTGGAACGGGATTATCGGGTGATTGGTCTGACCCGTCAGAAAAATAAACATGAACCACATCCGGACTTCCATTGGATCAATCAGCTGGATGAATTAAAACAGCATCAGATTGATTATGTGGTCAATCTGGCTGGCGAAAGCATTGGGCAAGGCCGCTGGACGGCAGCGCGTAAAAAGAAATTGCTAGATAGCCGTTTAGACATTACCAAAAAGTTATTTGATTATTTAGAAAAAAATCAGCTTAGGCCGAAACGGATTATTTCAACATCGGCCGTTGGTTATTATGGCATTGATCCGACAGAGCGTTGGGAACAGGTCTGCACGGAGCAAAGTCCGCCACAAGATATTTTTATGTCCGAACTCTGTGCGAAGTGGGAGCAGCTGGCCTTGTCCTATACTAACCAGAACACCAAGATTGTTCGCTTTGCGGTGGTGTTTGGCAAAGGTGGTGGGATTCTTCCGCAGATGCTATTGCCGATTAAGCTGAATCTGTTTGGACGGATTGGTCATGGACGTCAGCCAGTGACCTGGGTGCATCTAGAGGATGTGCTGCGTGCGATTGAATTCTTGATGCTTGAGGATACAACCAAGCAGATCTTTAATGTGGTCGCGCCAGAAAAAAGCAGTCAGGCCCAGTTTGCACGAACTGCGGCCCAGATTCTGAAGCGCAAACCCTTACTTCCACTACCCGCATGCAGTCTGAAAATGATGCTGGGAGAACAGTCACAACTGGTATTAAACGGTCAGTATGTACAGCCCAAAGCCTTGCAGGAGGCTGGATTCCAGTTTCATTATCCAACCCTGAAAGAAGCACTGAGCAATATTCTAAAGCACTAAACGACTGGGCTCTAATAAACGGACAGGATCATAAGGAGCTGGATCAACGATTGGCATTTGTTTAAGGATGAGTTGAGCGAGTAGTTTGCCTGATGCCGGCCCCATGCATAAACCATTCCGGAAATGTCCAAAATTGGCCCAAGCATTGTGTAGCTTGGGAATTTTGCCAATATAGGGAATACCATCGGGTGAGCTGGGTCTTAATCCGGCCCATTGCTTGACCAGCGGAAAATCTGCCAGTTCCGGTACCATCTCGATACACGCCTGTAAAATATCCTGCCGGATTTCGCTAGAAGGCGAGGTGTTAAAACCGACCTGACGCATACTGGAACCACATAAAACATGTCCATCCTGACGTGGAATCAGGTACATCACCTTATGCATGCACATGGTCGGCAGCCAGTTTTCTGGCGTTTTAAACAGCAGCATCTGGCCCTGAACCGGCTGTACCGGAATTTCCAAACCAAGTTGCTGTGACCAGTGTTGCGACCATGCTCCGGTGGCGATCACAAACTGGTCCGCCTGAAAAACCTGGCCATTTTTATCTACAATACTTTTTACACAGCTTTGCTGGATATTGAGGCGCGTGATTTTACAGTTTTCTTGCCAGGTGACACGCGGATGCTGCTTTAAGTAACTGATGAGCGACTGTAACAGTCGCGGATTACGGATATTGGCCAGTTCAGGGAAATAAATCGCCTGCTTGAATTTGCTCTGATTAATTCTTGGATTGATCTGTTGCAGTTTAGCCTGATCAAGCAATTCTGCCTGTTGCTGCGGATCCTGATGTGTTTTGGCATAACTTAAACCGATTTCAAAATCGGATTCATCAAAAATCAGCATACCTGTTTCATGAATCTGGAAATCGATGCCAGTGAAAGGTTGCAGTTTTTGATTCCAGTCCTGATACATGGGTTTGGCATGTCGAGCCAGAGCATTTACAGCAGCGGGATAACGCCACGGATACATCGGGGAAAGGATTCCTCCTCCAGCCCAGGATGCAGCCTGTCCGGCGGCCTGTTGATCAAAAAGGGTAACAGAACATCCCTGTTCAAGCAGTTCCAGCGCCGACATCAAACCGGTGATGCCAGCGCCGACAATGGCAATATGCATTGCGCCGAAATCCTTTTACTTCATGTCTTTCAGTTTAAGCGCAGCTTCTTCAGCAAAATAGGTCCAGATACCATCTGCACCGGCACGACGACAGCTCATCAATGATTCTAAAATGACGCTATCAGATAACCAGCCATTTTGAATTGCCGCAGCCAGCATCGCGTATTCGCCACTGACCTGATAGACAAAGGTTGGTACGCCAAAAGTGTCTTTGACTTCGCGGACGATATCCAGATAAGGCATGCCCGGTTTAACAATCACCATGTCTGCACCTTCCTGAATATCCAGCGCAATTTCATGCAGGGCTTCAGCACGGTTACCGACATCCATCTGGTAATTGTATTTATTGCCGCCTTTTAAATTGCTGGCAGAACCGACTGCATCACGGAACGGACCATAGAAACTTGATGCATATTTGGCTGAATAGGCCATGATGGAGGTATAGATATGACCATTTTTTTCAAAGGCCTGACGAATCGCACCGATCCGGCCATCCATCATGTCACTTGGAGCAAACACATCTGCACCGGCTTCGGCATGGCTCAAGCCCTGTTTAATCAGGCACTCGACCGTTTCATCATTTAAGACATAACCGTTCTCATCAATAATGCCATCCTGACCATGTGTGGTATACGGGTCTAATGCGCCGTCAGTAATCAGCACCATTTCTGGCAGTTCTTTTTTCAATAAACGCAAGGTGTTTTGTACCAGACCATCTTCACGCCACGCAGCTTCTGCAGTCAGGCTTTTATCTTCTTGTGGGGTGACGGGGAATAGCGCCAGTTTATTGACACCGAGTTCCAGCAGACGTTCTGATTTTTTTAACAACAAGTCCGCTGACAGGCGCTGGATATTCGGCATACTTGGAATATCTTGGGTCTGGTTTTGTCCTGGCAGGACAAATACTGGATAAATGAGATGATCTGCCGCGAGATGGGTTTCACGAACCATCGAACGTAAATGTTCATTTTTACGAATACGACGCATGCGAGTTGCAGGAAATGCGGGACGATTGAACGTATAAGTCATAAAAATCTCAGTAATCAGTATTAAACTAGGCCTCTATTGTAGCCCTAACTCAAATTTTTGGGCATAAATTAGCGGTTTTTATTGTGGTGGATTCGGGCAGAGTGATGAGTAAGACAGAGAGAAACTGGACAGGTAATATACATCCGGGCTCGAAAGTGGATATTGATGTAGTCCTGAACCAGCTGGTACATGCTTTTAATAGCTCTCCTTTTTTTAACTATAACGGCATGACCATGCGGGTGGTCGAGGGCCAGATTGAGGCCTATGTTGAAATGCAGGATTTCATGATTGGTAATGTGGCTTTCCAGATTCTGCATGGCGGTCTGGCTGCAACTGTACTGGATAGTGTCGGTGGTATTGTGGCTATGGGCGAACTGTATAAAAAAGCCGAACCGGAAACCATTGCCGAGACTATTAAAAAGGTATCGCGTCTGGCGACGGTCGATATGCGGGTGGATTATCTGGCGCCTGGACGTGGCAAATATTTTATTGCACGTGCAGAAACCTTACGTTTGGGGCGTAAGGGCTGCACCATGCGCATGACCATGGTCAATGATGAAGATAAAGCGATTGCAACAGCGATTGCGTCTTATGCCTATTAATGAAATCGTGAATTGAGAAAGTTAAAAAGCACTGTTTAACAGTGCTTTTTTTATAATGATCAAATATGAACCTAGAGGATTTAGAGATCAGATTTAGCCCGTTTCAAGGCATTTTGCCATTTGGCTAAATGCATTTCTTTTTCGTCATTTTGCATTTTGGGTTCAAAAGCACGGTCCAGCTGCCAGGACTGGGAAATTTCATCCAGGTTTGAAAATACGCCAGCTTTTAATCCGGCCATAGCGGCCGCGCCCCAAGCAGTAGCTTCCAGCATTTTCGGACGCAGTACCGGTACATTCAGAATATCGGCCTGAAATTGCATCAGCATGTCATTGCTGCTGGCACCACCATCAACCCGCAGTTCTTTAAGGGGATGTGCAATATCAGATTGCATCGCACTGAGCACATCCGATACCTGAAAGGCGATTGATTCTAATGCGGCACGAGCGATATGCGCTTTGGTCGTACCGCGTGACATGCCACAGAGTAAGGCACGTGCTTCACTATCCCAATGCGGCGCGCCCAGTCCGGTAAATGCGGGAACCAGAACCACGCCGTCACTATGCTCGACCTGATGCGCCAGTTTTTCCACATCACTGCTTTTTTGAATAATTCCGAGGCCATCGCGTAACCATTGCACTACAGCACCAGCCATAAATACGCTGCCTTCGAGCGCATAGGTAGTTTGGCCCTGGGCTTGCCAGGCGAGAGTAGAAAGCAGCTTGTTCTGGCTAAGCTGAATGTTATGTCCGGTATTGAACAGCATAAAGCAGCCAGTACCATAGGTGTTTTTAGCACTGCCCACCTCAAAACAGGACTGGCCAAAGAGTGCAGACTGCTGATCCCCCAAAATTCCGGTAATGGGAATATTGGCCCCAAGTAAGCCAGAAGCAGTGTCAGCGACATAACAATCAGAAGAGATAATTTTCGGCAAGACCGAAGCAGGGATATTAAACAGCTCGAGTAGCTCTTCATCCCACGACTGTTGCTGCAGATTCATCAACATGGTACGAGAAGCGTTACTGGCTTCAATGACGTGCTCTGCGCCTTGGGTCAGATTCCAGATCAGCCAGCTATCGATAGTACCAAATGCCACATGGCCTTGTTCAGCGAGTGGCCGTATTCCCTCAACATGCTCTAAAAACCAGACTAATTTTCCCGCACTAAAATAAGGATCAATCCGTAGGCCGGTTTTTTGCTGAATTTTGGACATCAGGCCTTGTTCAATCAGCCGGTTACACCAGTCAGATGTACGACGGTCCTGCCAGACGATTGCCGGAGCGAGCGGTTTGCCGTTTCTACGATCCCAGACTACGGTCGTTTCGCGCTGGTTAGTCAGGCCAAGGGCTTTAATATCTTTTGCCAGAATACCTGCAGTCGCCAAAGCTTGTTGTACCACGGCAATCTGTGAGCTCCAGATTTCTTGAGCATCCTGTTCCACCCAGCCCGAATGTGGGGTGTGGATATGCGTTTCACGTTGAGCCGTTGCCTGAACTTGTCCATGTTCATTAAAAATAATGGCCCGACTTGACGTAGTTCCCTGATCTAGTGCCAGTAAATAGCTCATAATTTTTCTGTTATTTGGCTTGAAAAGTAAAATATTAGCGCAATAATGTAATTAAGCGCATCAAGTTGTGTAAATGTTCAGAAAATACATCGTAATTTTTGACATTTATGCTATGATTGCCTTGTACTTTGGGGGTGTTTCTGGCTTCGACGCTGGTGATGAAACTCATAGATGCATGCCGAGAGCGCATTTTCTCTCGTAAATCAAATTTGCATTTTTTAGTCGCAAACGACGAATCATACGCTCTAGCTGCCTAAGGGCAGCTTGTCCGCCTCTCCGAATACTTGTGGTTAGAGAGTCCGACTGAAGCGCACGCACACAAGTCCGTATAAAGCCAAGCCTCGGGGCTTTGTACTAAATTAAGAGGATCGCGATTTGTACCCTGTTCGTCGGGTCACAAAGAGTTAAAACAATAGACGATATCTAAGCATGTAGTATTCTCGAGTGTAGTGCTGGCGGACGCGGGTTCAACTCCCGCCACCTCCACCAAAATTCTTTCCGAAGTAATCCGTCGGAATATAAAAAAGCCTTTAAACTCAACGTTTAGAGGCTTTTTTTTATGCCTGTTTGTCCGATATTGTCTGATCTCATTTGACCCCATATTTGCTCTTTGTGGGTAAATATTGGGAAAATTTACCCAGAAATTAATACATCAATTATGGGTAATCGACATGCCACTTACAGATACTGAATGCAGAAAAGCACAGCCGAAAGACAAACAGTATCGTCTTTCAGATTCACATGGTTTATCTCTAATCATTACCACCAAAGGTCAAAAATATTGGAATGTGCGCGTCACTGTCCATGGTGAACGTAAGTCTGAATCGCTTGGCCCATATCCGGATTTAAGTTTAAAAAAGGCAAGGGAACTTGCATATGAGCTTAAGCATAGATACTCACGTTCAGTATTGCATGAAGACTTAAAGCCCTATTTCAAAGAAGTTGCAGAAGATTGGTTTAATAATCAAAAAGAAACCTGGTCATCCAAACATATCAGTAATGTACGAGCTTCATTGGATGAGCTTTATATTGCTCTTGCTAATAAGCGTATTAATCAGATTCAGGCTCCTGAGATTCTGCAAATCATTAAGAAGATTGAGGCAAGAGGTTCGCTTGAAATTGCAAAACGTACCTTGTCTCGCTGTGGCATGGTCATGAAGTATGCCATTGCCCATGGATACCGCTATGATAATCCGGCAGGTGATCTTGTTTATGCTCTCAAGAACAAAAGAGTCAAAAACCTGGCTTCGCTTACTGCCTCTGAAATGCCTGAATTTTTAAGGAAGATAAGAGCATATCCAAGTGATGCTCAAACACATCATGCCATTATTCTGATCATGCTGACAGGCGTTCGGGTTAGTGAGTTGCTGCAAGCGCGCTGGAAAGAATTTGATCTGGAAGGGCGTAAGTGGGATATCCCTGAAGAACGAATGAAGAACAGACTTCCGCATCGTGTACCGTTGACGGAAATGATGATTGCTGAGCTTCAGGCATTGAGACTTACTCATAATCAGGAACTGCTTTTTCCACATCGTTTAAATAACAAAGAATCTATGCGTAGCGAGTCTATTTTAGCTGTGATCAAGCGTTCGGGCTATGCTGGTCGGATGACCACACATGGTTTTAGATCTCTATTCAGTACAGTCGTAAACGAATCTAATCTGTTTAATCCAGATGCCATTGAGCGCCAGCTTGCTCATGTTCCCCAGAATAGAATTCGTTCGGCCTATAACCGAGCTCAGTACTGGGATGAACGAGTAAGGTTGATGGAGTGGTATGGAAATATAGTAAATTCATGGCTGAATGATTAGTACTAGTTATCCTTTTTTTCGTCAGATAAGACAGGATGGACTTGATGTTTATTCATGGCTCTTAGATTTTTATGAAAATTCAAGATGCTTTTTGGTACACCATTAGGATTTTGATTACTCACAATAATAGAAGGGATATCTTCTACACAATATGAGCTTACAAAGCTGAATTATATTCTTGAATCGCAAAACCCTCAGTTGTATTAAGGGCATTTGGTTGCGAAATATCATATAAAAATATTGACTATATGGATGAAACGATCATTCATGAGCTTAGAAATCAACCCGAAATCTTATTGGAAATATTAAGAAAGGATATTTTCTGAGGCTGTTTTTTTAGGAAGGAGTTTATACATCGGGTGAGATGGCTTCGAAGTCGTATCTTTAATCCATGACTTGCTGGGTTTGGTAGTGAATTTTATTGTGGTGAAAATTCAGGATTAAAGGTAGGGCTTGAGGCAGGATAATATTTTAAAAGCAGGAGCATAGGCTTCTGCTTTTTTTTGTCGATAATGAATGAAAATTAATATATCTAAAAGTTGTATTTTTATAAAAATAAAGAGGATTATTGAATCTATAGAATACAAATAATATTTTTTAATTGTATTTTTATCTCTTGATAACGAGATATAATTTAATTAATACGTGTAATAATACATTTAAAAATTATGAAACAACAGCGATACATAAGCATTTTAGACACTTTTAGCTGGAATAAATTGAAAATTAATGTTGCAGATATATTTCATGTATTAAAATTTAAAAAAATAAAAATGATTGTTTCTTATGAGGAAGGTGTGAGTGGTGTTGAGCAGGCTAAACATCTGCTGGATGAGTTAGAAAAGTTGCAGTATTTATGGTGTTTGGTTGAGCAAAATTCTTTTTTGACTTTGGATCAGTTTAAGAACAATTTAATGAACAGTACGGCAACAAGTTGGGTGTGTGCCAGACAAGAGATCGAAGGTTTAAGTTGTGATCTGAATGCACTGATGATGCCCTATCTTAAAATTGGCAATGAACTGTATTTAGTTTGGTTTATGCTGAATGCTCTGAATCAATCGCCATCATATTTAAATGATCATCAGCCGTACCTGTATTCACCTTTAAATACAAATGTGACTTTGCTACCGTCAACAGCAGTCAGTAGCGGTACACATCTTCAGCATCATACGTATTTAAACGTTGTACTGTGGTTGAAGCAATATTTAAGTACAACCAGCTTTCTTCCGAATTATGTTATTCCAGCGCTACCACCTCAAGTCACAACGGAGCAGCTTTTTGATACCTTGCTGGAAAGATATCAATCACTTTATTGCCTGTCCTTAAATATTCAGCTTCCATTCAAGTCAAGTGAAATGGTTGACGATCATGGGTTTATTCAAGATCGATTGATGCGTATCCCACAGTTACAGCAGGTGATAACAGGTACTGCGGGTCTCTTGTTTATGATGACCAAGACGGAACATGACTTAGTATCAGGATTGAACCTCAATGTTGTTCTCATATTGAGTAATAAAAAAGAGCAGTTGGCTGAGAGAATCATTCAGAAATTTGAATCCGAGTTGAAAAAGCTTTTAATTGGTCGCCCTTTTCATATTCATCACTGGGGGAAACAGCTGGCTCAGGAGTTGAAAAAAGATGCAATTGATGGAGTAATGAAATCAACAGATAAACGAAAAATAAAGGATTTTAAATATTGGATTCTGAGTTTTTTTCAGAATGTAGATGAAGTCATTCAATTTCAATATATCCTCAATAATCAAAATTACAATATCAATCAATACTGGTATTCCTCTGGGCTTTTAGATGAACGTAATTTTCCTGTTGACCTGACTATGATGGGGAGAAAATCTTTTCAGGATTTGGTGTGCTATGAGGATGATAAAATATGGAGTGTTCGTCATCTACCAGTCATAGCAAAAAATAGACTTAAGATTTCGCAAATTTTTAATCGTGAGTTATCAATTCAGCTAGATGATTTTCCAAATTTTATAGGTCTCATTCAAAATATAGAAATGTTTATGGCGACTGTGATGGATACTACAGTCGGTGCATTTAATCTACCAATACGACTAGGAAATGTTGAGTTGTCTGCTGAAGAAATCGAGCGTTCAATAACACGTATAGGTCATCAGTTGTTATGGATATTCAGTAACTTGCCTGACTTACACTTGTTAAGTGCGAGCCCTTACTTATCTCGGTTGAATATCAACGTGCAGTTCTTTTTAAAGAATGCGAATCTTTGGCAGGTAGAGCAACAATTGGCTGCAAAAACCAGTAAGCAAGGTGCTGAACGATTTAATGCGCTGGTTAAACAACTTCGACGGGATTACCGCTCGAATATCAGGCAGTCTAAGCTGAATGTGAAAATCTGGAAACAGGTGCGGCATTCAGTAACAGTGAACTTGGACGTGCCAACAACAAATAGCAATGGAACGGTCGTTGAAGCTGTCGAATATGTGGACTATGTCCAAGCTGTTAATGTGGGTGATGAGGTCATTGCTACAAATGATCATATTGAAGCCTGTTATAAGAAGTGTGAACTCAGACTGAAAAGCTTGCAGACGTACGTTAAAAGTTTACTGAAAAGAGAATGTACTCTCTATCGAGTTCATTTTGGACTGGGGGCAAATGGGGCGGAAGTCAATCAGCAGATTTTTTCAAAAAACATCACTGAAATGTTTTTACGTAACCGCAGACGGAAACCCATATCCAGTATGACAGGATATTTTGGAGCATGGCGGGAAGATGGTGGACAGCATACTTATCTGGATCTCATTTTAGTTTTTGATGCGAGGAAGTATGAGGAGCTGAAAGATATGGATCGTTTATTTGGGGAGATGTGGAAAAGCCAAATGGATTCTGTTCAGCAGGATGGGTACAAAACATCATTCAACATTGTTCCATTGATGTCATCTGTTCCTGAGATGAATCAGCAATCTTTTTTACTTGAGATCGGTGATCAGTCAAGGCGAAAGCAGGTCTTTGAAGTATTGGTAAATTATTATAGTTTTATTGAGCTGTATGAGCGACAAGCTACTGTACGAGTCCCTAAAGTTTTAGTGAAGGGCAGTGTGACTAAAACGACAGTTAAATCTAAAGTTAAAACCAAAGCTAAGGCATAAGTTTAGCTTCTGCAACATTCCCATATTTCTGTTGTTCTCGCTGTATGGAACTGCGGTGCAATGGTTAGTTCAGAGTGACTTGCTTAACAGGTAATATATATTATTAAATATAAATAATATATTAAACATAAACAATATCTTATCTAGTTAAGTGAGTATGTGATTCACTTAGCACAGTATAGCCCATACTCAAATGGGCTATACATCATGTATCAATGACACAGTGTTAAAATATTCAGAACTAACCCTATAGTATGTTTCAAAGTCTATGAACCTATTCAGCTAAGCAGGATGACTACAACATCCTGCTACAGAGTCATGATCAGTAAAATTTTACATCTCTCACTTAGATATGAACCTTATGTTTCAGTGAGAACCTAAATGTACCAAAAAGTTCCATATCAAAATATTCAATATGGTGAGCTTTATCATGAAGCAGAAGTATTGGCAGGAGTAGACCATTTCATTCAAGAGGTTTGCTTGGGTAGTTATAATTTATATCATCAAAACCTGATGATAGACCTACAAAAACTAATTCCGTCATTTAAGCCAATCTATAATGCGGATTTTTCCTATTGTAATTCAGTATTGATATTCATTGAGGTTGTGAAGACCATTGATTACACACTCAGACAGATTCAACAGACAGATTATGATTCTATTGTGTATTTTGATGAGATGACTGTCTGGCATATTTTGACTTACATCCAGTCATTATCAGGCTGTGTAAAACAGCAACTGATCGATTATCAACAACGTGAATTAAAGAACCAACTTAGCCTTTTTGATTATACATCCACACTCATTCATCATTATGCGAGAACGTTGGTGGTTCGAGTGGATTTATCCATTCTTCAGGAATATCAAGCCTTATACAATATTCATGCATTTAATGAAGCTTTAGACATATTGCTTCGGCGTATAGCCGATCAAGATACTTGTTTTAGTGGGTTATATGGTTATGCATGGGCATTAGAGCATGGGGTTAGTAAGGGCTACCATTGCCATCTTTTGCTTATGTACGATGGAAATATGCATCAATGTGGTTTTGAAATGGGGCAGTGGGTAGGTGAGTGCTGGAAGCAGATTACACACGGATATGGTTATATTTTTAACTGTAACCATTCCGACTATAAAGCCATCTATGAAGCAATGGGAACATTAGGAATTGGTATGATTCATCGTAACAATGCCAGTGAAGTCTATAACTTTCTTAACTATGTTGTCCCTTATCTGGTGAATGGTGAAAAAGAGCAGCAACATCCGAGAGTAAAGGATTCAGCCAATATGCGTAGTTTTGGTAAGGGAGTAGTTAATTCGAAAAATCGAAGAGGTTTATAAATATTGAATTTTCAATAGAGAACACAATACATTAGATGTGTTCTCTATATTGTGAAATCTGATATCAAAATGACAAATTCACATTGCCTTGATCTGTAATCATTTAAGCTTCAATTACCTGATCACCACGGCATTATGATTGAATCAAAAACTATTATTTTTATCTGGAAGGCTAGAAGTAAAAGCCTCTGGAGGAATCGGTACTTTACGGGCTTTAAACATTCTTTCAGATTCAGGTATTTGTTGCATTTGATCTTTCATCCACTCCTGAGACAAAGTTGGATGATCACTTGAATCTTTCATCGTTTCAGGGTGAAGTGAAATTTTAGCTATTTGTGCTGGAAATATCCCAAGCTTATTAAGCTCTGCCTCATAATAGTTTTTCAGATCAAGTGTACTCTGCAATTGTTTTTTTAATTCAGTTACTTCATTTTGTAGTGTAATTACCCCCTTCATTTTTGGTTGAGTGTTTGCTAAGGCTTGTAGAGCTTGTTCTTCATCAATGACGCCATCGGTAATTTTAGCTAATTTTCCTGAACGAGTGACATGTCTGATTTGATGTGAAGAGAAGCCATATTTTTCACAAAAATCTGAAATTCGAATGTGTGTCATAATTTTAAAGCCAATTTTGTATTTTTTTATCGTACTGATTTTATATAACAAATCAACGATTAAATTGAATCCTATTCTAAATTATTTCAAGTATATAACATCCTAATGAGAATCATGAAGCTCTTTTGAGTACACATGAAAATATGAAATTAAAGCCTGCCATCGTGCAGGCTTTTTTATGCCCTGAATTTAGGAGTCGAGTCATGAGCTTGAATTGCCCTTTTTGTCATTCAACCGACATCATGATTGTTGAAGCAAACATACAACAAGCAAATTCAACATTATCAAATTTTGCATCACCCGCAGCATTAGGTGCCTTAGGCACAACTGTTGCGAAGTCATTGAACTTGCCTCCCATCATTGGAGGAATTGCAGGGACTGTACTCGGTGGTTTGTTTAATTCATTTACAGAGCAAAGCACACCTTCGCAGAAAAGTTTGTGCTTCTGTCATAACTGCTACCAAAAGTTCCCCATTCAATATTTGAATTAAGAACAGATCCAATTTTTAACATTATTTTAAAAAGGAATAAAACCATGGCACATCAACTTGAACAAATGGCTTATGTCGGTGAAACCCCTTGGCATGGACTAGGGAATCAACTGAGTCAAAACCAACCGATTGAAGTCTGGGCACAGCAGGCAGGAATGGACTGGCGTATCGAGTCATCTAATGTCAGTTATATGGCACAGAATGAACGTGGGCAAAGCATCATCATGCCGTATGAAGAACAGCGCGTACTGTACCGTTCTGATACCCATGCACCCTTATCAGTTGTCAGTCAACGTTTTCAGGAAGTCCAACCTCGCGAGATTTTGGAGTTCTATCGTGATCTAACTGAACAATCAGGCTTTGAGTTGGAAACCGCAGGTGTGCTTAAAGGCGGCAAGAAATTTTGGGCATTGGCACGGACAGGACAAAGTTCAGCACTCAAGGGAAAGGATGTCAGTAATGGCTATATTCTTCTTGCAACTGCATGTGACGGTACGCTTGCCACAACAGCACAATTTACTTCTATTCGTGTCGTCTGCAACAACACTTTGGCGATTGCTTTACGTGGTCAGAACAGTAGTGCAGGTGTAGTGAAAGTTCCGCATAGCACCAAGTTTGATGCAGATAAGGTCAAACAGCAATTGGGTATTTCAGTTCGTGCATGGGATGAACACATGTATGAGATGAAACAGCTCAGTCAACGTAAAGTTACCCAGTCTGAAGCCGCAGCCTACTTTGATGCGGTATTTAATAACACCACAATGAGCATTGCAGATCAGGAAGAAAATATTATTCAGTTCTACCGTGATGTTGCAACTCAGGCAGCACAGGCAAATGCCAAGGAAAAAGCTGAGCCAAATGCCAAGGCGATGACTAAAGCAATGGAGATGTTTAATGGTCAGGGGCGTGGTGCAACACTTTCATCGTCTAAGGATACCGCTTACGGATTACTCTGTTCGATTACGGAGTTTATTGATCACGAGCGTCGTGCCATGAGTACAGATCATCGACTCGATTCAGCTTGGTTTGGTGCAGGAGCAGCGATCAAGCAACGTGGACTAGAACAGGCTTTACGCATGGTGTCATAGCGTAGAAGGTTAAGTTTTTGCAATGGAAAGTTAGATCTATCCTTTCGATTCTAAAGATAAATTTACATTTTAAAAATAATTAAACCACATCTTCGGGTGTGGTTTTTTTATGCCCTTTATTTGCCACCATCCATATAAAATGAGGAAGCAAGCTATGAATACAGCAATATTAAACCCATCCATTCAACAAGCCAGCAAACCCTTTAATGCCCCAAAACTGTTTACAGCAAAACGCTTGGTCAATACCAAAAATATGACTCAATCTGACTGGCTTGAAGTCAGAAGACAAGGCATTGGCAGTAGTGATTGTGCAGCAGCCTGTGGATTGAACCCCTATATGTCGATGCTCGAACTTTGGATGATCAAGACAGGGCGAGTCAAACAATCGATTGAAGATGAAAGTTCAGGTATCGCTCCACTCTATTGGGGCAAGCAGCTAGAGCCATTGGTAGCTGAATACTACAGCATACATACCAATAACAAGGTACGCAGAATCAATGCCGTGCTTCAGCATCCCGATCCAGATAAGTCTTTTATGTTGGCCAACTTGGATTATGCCGTGGTGGGTAGTGATGACGTACAGATCCTGGAGTGTAAAACTGCTGGGGAACATGGTGCCCGACTATGGCGTGATGGAGTACCTTTATACGTACTGTGTCAGGTGCAGCATCAACTTGCAGTCACAGGTAAACAGGCAGCGCATGTCTGTGTTCTGATCTGTGGGCATGAAACCAAGATTTTTAAAGTCAGCCGTTCTGAATCAGTCATTCAACACATCATTCAGGCAGAGCGTTATTTCTGGGAGTGTGTAGAAAATGATACTCCACCATCTGTGGATGCCAGTGAATCCGCAGCCAAAGCGATTCTGCAACTCTATCCAGCGCATATCCCACTAAGCGTTGAAGATCTTTCACAAAATGAAAATGCCAATTTGATGTTCGATCAGCTCATCAAAATGAAGGAAGAGATTCAGCATAAGCAGGAACGCTTTGACCAGTTGAAGCATCACATCCAAATGCTGATGAAAGACGCTGAACGAGCCACCTTTGCTCATGGCTCGGTGGTCTGGAAGAAAGCCAAGGATTCCATCAGTCTGAATACCAAAGCATTACTTCAGCATCAGCCTGAACTCATTGAACTTTACCCACTTCAAAAGCAGGGCAGTCGTCGATTCAACATCTATACCGACTAGCTTGTTTCAGCCCATTTAAATAGCGATGCACAAAAACCATTCTCCGCCCTCCATTCGCTAGGAATAGAGGGCAATACGGTCGCGGCTTTTGTAGCGAGCTATATATATTTATTGAATCAGGTGATCTACATCAAAGCTGGATGATCTGTAAAAAATCAAATTGAGGAAAATAAAATGATTAAAGGTTTAGCGATTACACCACCGACTCTGGGACGTATCAGTATTGGTCGTATGGTTGAAAAGAATGGCAAACGCCTACCTGAAAAGGATGATCAGTTCACCATTACTTCCCAGATCCAAAGCAAAGAGGGATGGATTAAGCATCCCCTGGATGAACAGCTTCGAGCCAATACGCCTAATCAAAAACTCAGAACTATACCCGTCCGAATGATCTTCAATGATCCTGACTTAAACCTACGTGCAGAATACAGCCTATTTGACCGTCAGACCGGACGGCCAGTCTGTGTCGGCAATGGTGAAACCTGCCAGCGGTTAACCAATCAAGGGGTGGAACAGCATCCATGTCCATCTCCAGATTTATGTCAGTTGGCTCAAGGAGGTAACTGCAAGCTATATGGGCGTTTGCATGTGAATTTAGATGATTCGGATGAATTTGGCACCTTCATCTTTAGAACCACCGGCTTTAACAGTATTCGGACTTTGGCTGCACGGCTGAGTTATTACCATGCAGCTTCGGGAGGCTTATTGTCTTGTCTGCCTTTGCAACTGACTTTAAGAGGCAAAAGCACCACGCAAAGCTATCGTCAGCCGGTGTATTACGTGGATCTAACTTTAAGGGATGGGATTAGTCTCAATGATGCCATTACTCAAGCCAAGCAAATTGATGAACAGAGCAAGCAGGCAGGATTTTATCAGGAGGCTTTGGACTTTACGGCAAGGAAGGGTTTTGCGAATGCGCGATTTGAAACAGATATAGAGGAAGGATTGGATGTGCTGGAAGAATATTACCCTGAACAAGAACAAAACCGGGCGATGGAGCAACAAGCTTCGCTTGAAGAGTTTGTAAAGGATATTCAGCAGGGGTTGCAGCAAAGTGTAAGAGCTGTGAATTAAGCGAGAAGAGAGAAGATAGCTAACGTTAAATTTTACAGACCAGCTCTATTATTTGAGCGAATAGCCGCTCGCATCAATGATTAGGAGCTAGCCTCATGAATGCGTTTATCGGTCAAACATTTCAAATGAATCAACTCATCAGCATTAAGCAGGTCGTAGAATTTGTCGGTGTGGGGCGTTCTACCATCTACGAGATGATGGATGAGGACTCACCTTACTATGATCCAACCTTTCCAAAGAAAGTTAAAATTACTCAAAATCGTATCGGCTGGTCAGCTTATGAGATCCATCAATGGATTGAAAGTAAGTTGGCGAGTCGAGAATAAGGGATGCTCTTAGCTCCCTTATTTTTTTGTTTTCTTGTAGACTAAAAATGTCTTTTAGCCTAAGTGTCCGTAATGAAAACAATAGACTACTACAATGAGCAGGCAGAAGAATTTACAGCTTCAACGTTTGAAGTTGATATGGAAAGCCTATATCAGCCATTTTTAGCTGAGCTGCAGGAAGGTGCCAAGATTCTTGACGTTGGCTGTGGCTCAGGACGAGATACTCTGGCTTTTAAAAATAAAGGCTATCAGGTCGATGCAATAGACTATTCCGAAGAACTCGTTAAAAAAGCATCTCTACTTACAGGTATTCCTATTAAGTGGAAGAGCTTTTATGAGGTTGATGACTATGAAACTTATGATGGAATTTGGGCCTGCGCATCGTTGTTGCATTGTGAGCGTACTCGTTTAAAAGAGGTGATTGGAAAACTGCTGAGTGCGCTCAAGCCAAATGGTGTGCTTTATATGTCTTTCAAATATGGGGATAGTGATCGAGAAAAGGATGGTCGGCAGTTTACAGATTTGAATGAAGAACAAGCAGAGGCTTTGCGAAAACAGTTTAATCATGTTCAACAGATCAAACAGTGGGTCACAATAGATCAGCGACCTGAACGACAAGAAAAATGGCTCAATCTACTTTGGAAAAAACATGTCTGACTTTATTCCTACGGCGCAGGAACAGCTTAAATTCCTAAAAAATATTCAGCTGATTTTGCAGTCGGGTAGTTTTAGCAGTACCTATAAATTTGCATTGCTGATTAGCCTGAGTCGATTGGCGATTGAAAAAGGTGAAGATACAGGCACCGGTCTGACACTTGAGTATATAGATATTGCGGAGAAGTTTGTTGAGCTGTATTGGAAGCAGGCTGTGCCATATACCTTTAATGATGAAGGGCAACTGATCTTAAATCAGAACAATGGTAAGCAAGCCGCTATTGTGAATCGCATTATTAAACTTCGGCAGAGCTACTCATCTCTTGGGCTTCTAAGGCGAGATTCACTAGTGTGGTTGAAGCTAGTAAAGGATGTGGCAAGAACGGTCAAAGACATGCCAGTGTGTTATTTGCAAAACATCAATGGTCAAAATTTTGAGTTTTTATATCAGCTTAATCAGTGTGGAAAGCAACTCATTCTTTTGCCTCAAGTCATGTATTGCTTACGCCAATTCAGCGAGATTATTGAAGAGCTTTGTCAGAAACGTTGGATTGATTACATTCGTAAGAACAGCACTAATGCACCTATTTTAAATAAGCTTCCAAATCTTGAACAATTCATGTTTGAGCCGAGTCGAAATCAGTTAAATGCTGTAGCGAATGTCTTAGTCGAGCTACAAGACTGCAAATGCTTCTACTGTAATAAACCAATGAAAAAGGGTAATTATGCAGTCGATCATTTCATTCCATGGTCTATGTATCCATCGGACACAGGGCATAACTTTGTTTTGGCTGATTTAACCTGTAATTCTAAGAAAAGTAATCTACTCGCATCTGATGAGTTTTTGCATAAGTGGAAAGATCGAAATGAAGATCAAGATTTGATTATTGTGGATCGAATTTCTGTGTTGGGGTTTCTAACGGATAAAGAACGGTCACATAAGGTTGCAGAGTGGGCTTATCGGCAAGCTAATGAAAATAAATATGTTAAATGGAATGTGATAAATAGCTAAAGTCTTATAAATTAGAAGACGAAAAATTCATTAAAATAAATATAATGAAAGAGTTATTTAGAATAATTATTGGGGGAATCGTGCTTTTAATTGACAATAAAACCGAAACGGTAAGTGAAAAACTGAAGCAAATTGATAATACTGATGCGACTTTATCGATGCAGTCAAATAAATTCACGATCTATGCCTTTGATGCTTTAAGAAAAGAATTAACTACTATAAAAAAATCAAGAATATTGCTTTCTCAATCACACTGGGACATGCAATCATTGGTAGGTTGTGAGAAAGATACCAGTCTTATAAATCAATTAGGACAAAAAAGAATAGCTTTGAAGTGTTTGGAGTGGCTGAATAAGAGTCATGTCGAGATCGCTACTCATTCACGTGCTGCAGAATCTAATAATATCATTTGTATAGAAAAGGGCGATGCTTTATCTGCAATTTATGGAGATGCTTCTTTTAGTCCAGAAGGATTGGGTGAAATACCTCCTCTAAAGCAGCAAATGATTACTTACACGGATGATGCTTTAGTTGCGTGTAGAGTCTTAGAATGGTTTAAAAATCTTTGGGATGATCAGGAAAATCTAGTTCATATAAAGAAAGAAATTGTCAAAAGGATTGAAACACTCACGGAGGATCAGCCTCTAGAGAGTATCTATTTACTCACGTTATTTAATATTTTTAGTAACTTTCTGGGTGATCTTGATCAAGAAAAATTACTGAGAAGTAAAACTGGCTTTAAGGATTCGATTGTCTGGAATAAGCTTTTTAAATTCCAAAAGGATGGTGTTGTTGGAGCCATTGAAAAACTTGAAAAATTCAATGGTTGTATTATTGCTGATAGCGTAGGTTTAGGGAAAACATTCGAAGCATTAGCGGTGATTAAGTACTATGAATTGCGTAATGATCGAGTTTTAGTTCTCTGTCCTAAAAAATTACGTGATAACTGGACGATGTACACTATTAATGATAAGCGCAATATCCTAGCTGAAGATCGTTTCAATTATGACGTTTTAAATCACACAGATCTAACACGTACTAAAGGTTTTTCGAGTGAGATAAATTTAGAAACCTTAAATTGGGCTAATTATGATCTTGTGGTGATTGATGAATCCCATAATTTTAGAAATACGCCTACGAAAGTGACTGGCAATAGCCGATATGAAAAATTGTTAAATGACGTATTGAGAGCTGGCGT
Source organism: Acinetobacter sp. WY4 (assembly GCF_018438165.1). GTDB lineage: Bacteria > Pseudomonadota > Gammaproteobacteria > Pseudomonadales > Moraxellaceae > Acinetobacter. Next base: position 2,837,875 of record NZ_CP053947.1, read on the forward strand.
AAAAACGAAAGTGTTGATGCTTTCAGCAACTCCAGTCAATAACAGAATGAATGATTTAAAAAATCAAATTGCATTCATTACGGAAGGGCGAGATGTTGCATTTATAGATCAGGGCATTAAAAGTATAGAAAGAACTTTAATGTTGGCCCAGAAGCAATTCAATCAATGGGTGAAGTTACCCGTAGATGAGCGAACGACGGCAAATTTATTAGACAGTATGAGCTTTGATTACTTTAAACTCTTGGATATTGTCACAATTGCACGGTCTAGAAAGCATATTGAAAAGTATTATGGTGTTGAGGATATCGGTAAATTTCCAGAACGTTTAAAACCTAAAAATATTTATGCTGATTTAGATTTAAAAGAGGAATTTCCGCCACTCAAAGAAGTTAATAAAACCATCAGACGATTGACGTTAGCTGGATACTCGCCATTGAAATACGTCAGAAATGACAAAAAAGATGAATATTCTCGTAAGTATGATAAAGCCGTTGGGGGCGGTAAAGGGGTCTTTAAACAGATTGATCGTGAAGAAAGCTTAATTCATTTAATGCGTGTGAATCTACTTAAGCGTATGGAAAGTTCGATTCATTCGTTCACGCTTACTGTTGCAAAGCTCGTTAATCAAGTCACAGGCCTTCTCGATAAAATAGAGAAACTACAACATGGCGACATTGAAGCTTTAAATATAGAAGATATTCAAGATATAGAGTTTGAATCAGCTGAACTTGAACCCTATTTGATTGGCAATAAAACCAAAGTGCTTTTGCAAGATATGGATTTGATCCGTTTCAAGCAAGATTTGGCTGCAGATCAAATATTCTTAACCTCTATTCTGCAGATAGCACAAGAAATTGATATTTCAAGAGATGCTAAGCTTCATAAGCTTAAACAGGAAATTCTATTTAAAGTCCAAAATCCTATTAATGCGGATAACAAAAAACTAATCGTCTTTACCGCTTTTGCAGATACTGCTGAATATCTTTATAAAGAACTCTCATCTTGGGGTGTGAGTGCGTTAGGGATTCATAGTGCTCTTATTACTGGTAGTGGATCGAATAAAACAACATTAAAAGGTTTAGGTGCTGATCTTAATACATTACTTACTGGGTTTTCACCAATATCTAAAGAACGTGATAAAACAAATATTTCAGATGAAAAAGAAATAGATTTACTGATCGCAACTGACTGTATTAGTGAAGGACAGAACTTACAAGATTGTGACACTTTGATTAACTACGATATTCATTGGAATCCAGTCCGAATCATCCAACGATTTGGACGTATTGATCGTTTAGGCTCTAAGAACACACAAATACAATTAATTAATTTTTGGCCCAATATGGAGTTGGATGAATACATCAATCTTGAAGCGAAAGTTTCAGGGCGTATGGTGTTATTAGATATTTCAGCAACGGGTGAAGAAAATGTAATTGATCCAAATAATGTTGAAATGAATGATTTGGAATACAGAAAAAAGCAACTACAGCAACTTAAAGATGCAGTTGTCGATTTAGAAGATATGGCAGGTGGGATTTCTCTTACTGATTTAACTTTAAATGATTTCCGCTTAGATCTATCAAATTACCTTAATACGCAAAATAACTTACAAACGTTAGAGGCAATGCCTTTTGGATTGTTCTCAGCTGTATCCCTTCGACAATTTAAAGAGAGCTATGATATTCCGAAAGGAATTATTTTCTGCTTGAAAAGTTTAAAAACAGGGAAAGATGCTTTGCAAATTAGTGACCACTATCCTTTGCATCCTTACTTTTTAGTGCATGTTAGTTTTGATTTAGACATTGTTCATCAATATACACAACTCAAGCAGATTCTAGATATTTTTAAATTAGCATCTTTAGCTAAAGTTCAAGTCGATCAAACGGCGTACCAACAGGTTAATTTAATGACTAAACAGGGACAAGATACGACTTTATTTAAAAAAATGCTGGTCAAAGCAATTGAGAGTATAGAAGGGAAAAGTGAGGAGAAAGGAATCGAAAGCTTATTCCATAAAGGAGGAACTGTGCTATCCGCCTCAGGTAGTCAAAACCTGGAAGATTTTACAGTGGTGTCCTATTTGGTTATTACGGATTAAGAGTGGGAATAAAAATGAGTTTACTCGATGATTTTTTGAATCAGTTAAATATCCCTGAAAAATGCAAAGTAGATAAGACCGTCTTTAAGAAACTATTTGAACAGGCAAATGATGGTCATAAAAATATTTTAGATGCAAAAGATAGAGAATGTTTAAAAAAGGATATATCCAAAATTACGTGGTTATATAGTTTTAAACCGAGCACGCTCAACATTCCTGTGTACCAAACTGAAATTCGTGAATATTTAGAAGTCGCGGTCTTACTGGTGGAAGTCGAGGATAAAAAGAACATAGAAAGGATTCAGCAGTTTTTTAATCGTTGTATTCCTTATCCATTAGTGCTCTTATTTCATTTTAAAAATGAAGAAGAGGATTGCCTCAGTTTTGGTGTAATCCATAAGCGTACCAATCAGTCTGATAAAGAAAAATGGGTACTTGAAGAAAGTGTTATTTCATCTTGGCTGAATTCAGGACAATTGTCGGTAGTGGAGCAGAAATTTTTAGTAAGCATGCAACTATCTCAGTTATCATTCCAAAGCTTTTATCATTTTTATGATTCGATAAAAGCACGCCTAATTGCCTTAGAATGTGCAAGATATAGTGGCTCTTTTGAGCTTTCATCACAGGATGATCATCTCTCCACAGAGAGTCGTGAGAGTGCTTTGAAAAATTTAATTGAATTGGAAAAAAGACAAGTAGAAATCTCCAATAAATTAAAGAAAGAAAAGCAGCTAGGTCGACAGGTTGAGCTTAATGTTCAGCTACATAAGCTGAAAGATGAAATTCAGTCGATTGTTCGTCGTATATAGATTTCGAGTCATCCCAATTTTTAAACTTTGAAGTAATGGTTATGCAGAAAATAAGTCTTGAAGAAAACCAAAGTGAAAATTTGGTTCAGCAAAATATTGAACATCTAAAGCAGATTTTTCCTGAAGTTTTCTCTGAAGGTAAAGTCAATTTTGAAACCTTACGTCAGCTTTTGGGTGATCAGAAGGTTTTGGATGAAGGTGAAGAAAAGTATGGCTTGAACTGGCATGGGAAAAAGAAAGCCCGTCAAGCGGCATTGATGCCTTCACTTGGAACATTATTACCGTGCCCTGAAGAAAGTGTAGATTGGGATAACACGCAAAACTTATTTATTGAAGGTGATAACTTAGAAGTGTTAAAGCTTCTGCAAAAGAGCTATACCAATAAGGTTAAACTTATCTATATTGATCCTCCCTACAACACTGGTAGCGAGTTTATTTATCCAGATAATTTTCAAGAAAATTTAGATACTTATCTTCTTTATACAGGGCAAAAAGATGAAGAAGGTAACACTTTAACATCAGCGAAAGAAAAAGCGGGTCGTAAGCATTCCAATTGGTTGAATATGATGTATTCACGCCTTTTATTGGCGAGATCTCTTTTAAAGGATGATGGCGTTTTAGTAATCTCTATTGATGAAAATGAGCATGTCAATTTAGTCAAAATTGCACAAGAAATTTTTGGTGAAGAAAACTACTGTGGAGAGATTGTTTGGAAGAATAGTAGTAAAAATGATCAAGATTATATTTCTATACAGCATGAATATTTTGTTTTTTTCACAAAAAATAAATCGGTAAATAAAGGTGAATGGCTCGAGAAAAAAGAGGGCATTGATGAAATTTATAAAGCTTTCGAAAAATTCAAAAATGAGCATGGTAATGATTGGAAAGCAATCCATCAAGCAGCTTTAGATTGGTATAAGACTTTTCCTGACTCTAATCCGATTATTGATAGTAAGCACTACAGTTGGATGGATGAAAAGGGCGTTTATTTCCCTGACAATATTTCAGGACCAAATGTTGGACAATATGTATATGAGGTTGAACATCCTGTAACTAAGAAGAATGTTAAAAAACCTTCTAGAGGTTGGTTCTGTCCGAAATCTACAATGGATGAGCTAATTGCAAGTGGGGGAATACATTTTGGTATAAATGAAACGACAGTACCTTGTTTAAAGACGTATTTGAAAAATACTGAGATGAAAAGTCTAACAAGTTTGCGTTTCAAAGATGGTCGTGTTGCATCTAAAAGATTAAGAGCTTTATTTGGTGAAAATATTTTTACTAATCCCAAAGATGAAGAATTATTGGTAGATTTTTTTAAAGCATTAAATATAAAGGAAAATGATGTTGTTTTAGATTTCTTTGCGGGTTCTGGAACGACAGGACATGCTGTAATGCTTCATAATGTTCTGAATGCTCATCGAGTTAAATATATTCTAGTGCAGTTGCCTGAAAGTTTAGAAGCTATGGCTAAGACGGCAACAGGTTTATCCAAGAAGATTATTCTTAATTCGATTAAGTATTTAAATGAACGCTCTCTTCCACTGAATATATGTGAAATTACTAAATTAAGATTAAAGCTAGTTAAAGAAAAGCTAGAAGAAACAGATGTGGATCAGTCATTAGACCTAGGCTTTAAAGTATTTAAACTCGCTCAATCCAATATCCAACTTTGGAATCCAGATCCTACAGATTTAGAGGCAACACTCTTAGAGAGTGAAAACCACTTAATCGAAGGTCGTACAGAACAAGATATTCTGTATGAACTACTGCTGAAGCGTGGTATTGATCTTGCAACACCAATCGCAGAACGTAAAGTTGCTGAAAAAACAGTGTATAGCATTGGCTATGGAGCGACGTTTGCATGTTTGGATGAACATATTCAAGCAGGTAACATTGAGTCTATTGCTCAACTCATCATCGATTGGTATCAGGAATTAGCGCCAGGAAATAAACCATATATTTTCTTCCGAGATAGTGCTTTCGAAAATGATGTAGTGAAAACCAATATCGCCGCTATTCTTCAACAAAATGGCTTAGACCACGTACGTAGTTTATAAGGGAAAACGCTGTGAAAGTTACATTGCAAGACGGTCAGTCTTTAGATATTCAACAAGAAAATATTGAAGCACTTCACCAGTTATTTCCTGAGCTCGTACGAGATAGAAAAGTTAATTTTGATGTGTTCCGTCAAGTCTTCGGGGACTTAGGTGTTCTTGAAGAAGGTGAAGAAAAATTTGGATTAAATTGGCATGGGAAAAAGAAAGCCCGTCAAAATGCCTTTACACCGTCACTTGGGACGCTGTTGCCATGTCCAGAAGAAAGTGTGGATTGGGATACGACTCAAAATCTATTTATTGAAGGTGATAACTTAGAAGTTTTAAAGCTTTTGCAAAAGAGTTATGCCAATAAAGTCAAAATGATCTATATCGATCCTCCTTATAATACGGGTAATGAGTTTATTTATAATGATGATTTTAAAGATAGTCTACATAACTATTTAGTATTGACTGGTCAAATTAATGATGAGGGTTTGAGTAACACATCAGATGTTGAGTCAAAAGGAAGAAAGCATGCAAGTTGGTTAAATATGATCTATCCAAGATTGTTTTTGGCTAAACAATTACTTAGTAAGAATGGTGCAATATTTATATCTATTGGAGAAGATGAGTTAGGAAACCTAAAAGAAATTTGTGATGAAATTTTCGGTGAAGAAAATTTTATTACTGTTTGTTCGCGAGTTGTTAAAACGGGTGGACAAAAAGGAATACATTTTTCACCATGTGTAGACTATATTCTTTGTTATGCGAAAAATATAAATGAATTAAAATCATTTAGAGAAGAATTAAGTCAAAATGTTATTGATAAAGTTTACACAAAAACTGAGATAGACGGACCAAGAGCTGGAGAAAAATATCGCTCTATGGGGCTGTATCAAGCAATGCTAGATAAAAGAGCTAACCAGCGATACTACATAGAATGTCCAGATGGAACACTTGTAATTCCTCCAGGAAAAACATTTCCTAAACAAATTTTAGAAGGTGAACAAGTAACACCAATGGATGGGGATGGAGTATGGAGATGGACCTATAAGAGATATCATGAGGAAAAACTAGCAGGTAATATCGAATTTATTCAAAGTAAGCAGACTTCTTTGGTGGATCAAAATGGTGAGCCTGCCAAATGGAATATTTACTATAAAATTTGGTTAAATGATCGTTTGGAAGAAGGACAAGTACCAGGGAATATTTTAGCTAAGTTTGAAAGTAGACATGCTTCATCAGAGTTAAAAAAATTGGATATTCCATTCGATTTTCCTAAACCGAGTATGCTAGTCAAATATTTAATGAATTTATGTTCAGTGAGCGATAATGAAATAGTATTAGATTTTTTTGCTGGTTCGGGCACGACAGGACATGCTGTTTTAGATTATTCTAATGAAATGAGTAAAGCAGCAAGATTTATTTGTGTGCAGCTACCAGAAATTCTCAATGTTAATTCTCAAGAATATAAACAGGGCTATAAGACAATTTCAGAGATTAGTAAAGAACGCATTAAGAGAGTTTCTTTACAATGGAAAGAGTCTTCTATAAATAAGGGATTCAAGACTTTCAAGTTGGCACAATCAAACATTCAGGCTTGGAATGTGCATACAGATGATTTAGAAAATACTTTGGATTTAAACGAAGATCATCTTATCAAAGGTCGTACTGAATTAGACGTACTGTATGAACTACTCCTTAAGCGTGGGATTGATTTAGCAACACCAATTGAAAAGCGTGAAATTAATTCAAAAACCCTGTATAGCATTGGCTATGGTGCAGTGTTTGCGTGTTTAGATGATTCGATTTTAGCTTCTGATCTGGATGTTATCACATCTGCCATTATTGAATGGCATAAAGAATTAGCCCCTTCAAACGACACACATATTTTCTTTAAAGACAGCGCATTCCAAGATGATGTTGTAAAAACTAATCTCGCAGCTATTCTAGAACAGAATGGCTTAAAGCATGTACGCAGTCTATAAGGGGAGACAGCATGAGTAAAAAAATTAGTGGTGCAGAGTACCCACTAGCGAAAATCTTTAGTTCGGACTTTCAGTATGTTATCCCATCGTACCAACGTCCTTATACGTGGGAAGAACAGCATGCTTCAGTACTTTTTGATGATCTCTATAACTTCTTCCAAACTGAAAAAGAAGATGAGTATTTTTTAGGTAGTATTGTTTTAATCAAACAAGAAGGTAAACCTTTTGCTGAAGTGATTGATGGTCAGCAACGTTTAACCACACTAACAATACTATTTGCTGTGTTTGCGGCTTTAGATCAAGGTGGGATCAATGGACCACTTTATAAGTATATTTTTGAACCTGGTAATGAGTTTGAAGGTATTAGTCCTCAACCCCGTTTAACCTTACGTGAACGGGATAAAGATTACTTTAAACAGTATGTTCAAGAGTTAAAATTTGAAGCGCTTTTCAAACTCGATAATGAGCAATTAGAAAACGAAGCTAAATTGCATATTAAGAAAAATAGTAAAGTGCTGTATGACAAAGTAAAAACGACCTTTGATCATGATGCACAAAGCCTAAAAGAGTTTATTAAGTTTCTTGTTCAAAGATGTTTTATTGTTGCTGTAACCACACCAAGCCAGAATACAGCTTTCCGTGTGTTCTCAGTAATGAATAGTCGTGGCTTAGACTTACAGCCAACGGATATTATTAAAGCTGATGTGATTGGTGCATTGAGCGCAGAAACTGACAGAGAAATTTATAGTAAAAAATGGGAAGACCTTGAAGAAAGTATAGGTCGAGAGGATTTTAATAATCTATTTAGCCATATACGCATGATTTTTTCTAAAGAAAAAGCAAAACGTAATCTTTTAGAAGAGTTTAAAGGCTATGTCTTATCGATTATCACTGATCCAAAAGTCTTTGTAGATCAAATATTAGACCCTTATGTCGATGCGTATGACATTGTAAAAACAAGTTCATACACAGCAACAGCGAATGCTGAAAAAATCAATAATCACTTGAAGTGGCTCAACCGAATTGATAATTCAGATTGGGTGCCGGCCGCAATTCAGTTCGTGATCCAGCATAAGAGTGATTCAGAATATATGCTGTGGTTCTTTGAGAAGTTAGAGCGACTGGCTGCTTACATGCATATTTGTGGGCTGAATATTAATGAGCGAATTGAGCGCTATAAATTAGTTCTACTTGCATTGGAGCAAGAGCATTCTTTAGCATCACCTGTAAGTACAGTTGAATTAAGCAATGATGAAAAAATTCAAATGCTGAATGTACTTCAGAGTGATATTTATAGCCTAACAGCTCGCCGTCGTAATCACATTATTTTGAGATTAGATTCATTCTTATCAGATGGTGCAGCAAGCTATGATTCATCGATCTTAACCATTGAGCATGTCCTGCCTCAAACAGTGCATGAGGGAAGTGAATGGTCAGAGTTATGGCCAAATGAAGATGTGAGAAAAGCATGGACGCATAAATTAGCGAATTTGGTTCCTCTGAATAAGCGTCGAAATTCGAAAGCTCAAAATTATGATTTTGATAAGAAAAAGTCAGCTTATTTTGCAGGTACTAAGGCAGTATCCTCTTATGTCTTGACGACTCAAGTACTCAATGAGCTTCAATGGACGCCAGACGTTATTTTAAAAAGACAAAATGCTCTGCTTAACGTATTTAAAGAAAACTGGGGGCTATAATGGCGACAATGAAATTACAGTTTGAAGATAACCTAGATTACCAACGTGCAGCAATTGATGCGGTAGTGAACTTATTTAAAGGACAGGAAATCACACGTAGTGAATTCTCTGTGACTTACCGTAATAATGACGATGTAAACTTGGCATTGTTTGAAGATACTCAGCTCGGTATCGGAAACAGAAAACTTTTATTAGATGAAGAGATTGAGGATAATATTAAAAGTATTCAACTTAAAAATGGGCTCAAACCTGTTGAAAGTCTAGCGAGTAACGATTTTACTGTAGAGATGGAAACGGGTACAGGAAAGACATACGTTTATTTGCGTACCATATTCGAGTTGAACAAAGAATATGGTTTTACTAAATTTATCATTGTTGTTCCTTCAATTGCCATTAAAGAAGGTGTCTATAAAACCTTACAAATCACGCAAGAACATTTTGAGGGCTTATATCCTAAAGCTAAAGGGTATGAATACTTCCTCTATGATTCAAATAAACCAGGTCAAGTAAGAAACTTTGCCACGAGCTCTAATATTCAAATAATGGTCACCACAGTTGGTGCAATCAACAAAAAAGACATTAATAACTTATATAAGCCAAGTGAAGATTTTAACGATGAAAAGCCAATTGATTTTATTCAGGCAACTCATCCAATCATTATTGTTGATGAGCCACAAAGTGTAGATGGCGGCTTAAACGGTGCGGGTAAGAAAGCGTTAGATGCAATGAATCCGCTGTGTACTTTACGTTATTCAGCGACCCATGTTGATAAATTTAACATGGTGTATCGTCTGGATGCTGTGGATGCTTATGAAAAAGGCTTGGTGAAGCAGATTGAAGTTGCCTCATTAGAAGTTGATAGCGGTTATAACAAGCCTTATATCAAGCTCGAATCAACCAAAAACTCGAAAGGCTCTATTACTGCAAAGGTTGAGCTTGATGTTCAACGTGGAAAAAATATAAGACGTGAAGTATTAACGGTTGAAGATGGTGATGATCTAGAACAAATCACAAATCGTGCAATCTATGCAAATATGCAAATCGGTACTATTACTTGTGGTAAGCAGGAGTCGATAGAGGTTAAAGGGGCAGGATACGACCGTGTTTTGACACCGGGTGAAAATATCGGTGGCTTAGATCCTGATGATCAGAAACGCTTAATGATTCGTCGTACCATACAAGAACATTTTGAAAAAGAATTGCGCTTTGCTGCGAATGGTCAAAAGATTAAAGTCTTGAGCTTATTCTTTATTGATAGTGTAGAACATTATCGCCAATACGATGAAAGCGGTAATGTTGTTAAAGGTAAGTATGCTTCGATGTTTGAGGAAGAATATCAAAAGCTTGCTAAATCACCGAAGTTTAATAGTTTATTTAATGAAGTTGACGTTAGTACGGATGCAAGTGAAGTTCATAATGGTTACTTCTCAATTGATAAAAAAGGCAAACTCGTCAATACAGCAGAAAATAACCAAGCAGGGCGTGATGATTCTGAACGTGCTTATAATCTCATCATGAAAGATAAGGAAAAGTTATTAAGTTTTGACACCAAATTAAAATTTATTTTTTCGCATTCTGCACTAAAAGAAGGTTGGGATAATCCTAACGTTTTCCAAATCTGTACGTTAAGAGATATGGGTACTGAACGTGAACGTAGACAAACAATCGGTCGTGGTTTAAGGCTCTGTGTAGATCAAAGCGGAACTCGGATTAGAGGTCGTGATTATGGTGTAAATACACTGACAGTCATCGCAACAGAAAGTTATGAGCAATTTGCAGAAAATCTACAACGTGAAATTGAGGCTGATACAGGTATCCGCTTTGGTATTGTGGAAACACATCAATTTGCCACTATTCAAACTGTGAATACAGCAGGTGAAGTTGTACTACTTGGAATTGAAGACTCGGAAGTGATCTGGGACTTTCTAAAAGATTCCGAATTTATTGATAATAAAGGTAAAATTCAAGACTCTTTAAGAAAGCATCTCAAAGATGAAACCTTCAAGTTGAGCGATGAAATAGTTGAGAACCTTAAAACCAATTATGGAGAGCTACAATCTAAGGAGATTGGGGCAAGCATTACCAAATTACTTAAAAAACTCGCTGGTCGTTTGGATGTTAAAAATGCAGATGAACGCACACCTATCGCGACTAGAAAAGCAATTCTAGCTTCAGAAGAATTTAAAGCACTTTGGGATCGAATTAAATTCAAAACAACTTATAGAGTTGATTTTGATAATGAGAAGTTAATTAAAGACTGTGCAGAGGCAATCTTTGCTTGTCCACCTATCACTAAGACAAGGGCTCAATTTAGAAAAGCAGAGTTAGAGATTAGTAAGGGTGGGGTTTTGGCAAATGAAACATCCAAATCTGGTTTCACGACTGTTCATGAAACAAATATTGAATTACCAGATATATTGACTGATTTACAAGATAGAACGCAGCTTACTCGTAAAAGTATTGTGCGTATCTTGAAGGATAGTAAACGTTTAGAAGACTTTAAGCGCAATCCCCAGCAGTTCATGGATTATTGTGCTGAAGCCATTATTAGAACGAAACGTTTGGCATTGGTCGATGGTATCAAATATACGAAGGTAGGTAATGAACATTATTACGCGCAAGAGTTATTTGAGCAGACTGAATTGAGCGGTTATCTAAAAGATATGATTGAAGCACAAAAGTCTGTGTATACCCATGTAGTCTATGATTCAGCAGGGGTGGAACAAAATTTTGCACTTGATCTAGAGAAAAATGAAAAGATTAAGATCTATGCCAAGTTACCTTCCTGGTTTAAAGTTCCAACGCCATTAGGCACTTATAATCCTGACTGGGCAATTGTTGTTGATGATGAAGGAGAGGAAAAACTCTTTTTCGTTGTAGAAACTAAATCAAGTACATGGTGGGATGATTTACGCCATCAGGAAGGAGCAAAGATCAAATGTGGTGAGCAACATTTTGCTGCATTAGCCTTAGATATAGCTAAGCCTGTACACTATATAAAAGCAAAAGATGTTGATGGTTTTATGGCTTATATTGATTAAGTTTGGAATAAAAGAGAGTGGCATTGCCACTTTCTTTTATATAAGGGTAAAAATAGGGTTAATCACAAGTATTTTAAAATGTAAACTTATTATAAATAAAGAATTTTTAAGTGAGTTAAATTGCCACCATCTCTGTTTGAGTGTTGATGTCAAAAAATAAAAATTAATAAATATAATAATGTCATAGAGAAATAGTGGCAGTCCAAGAATAGACGATATTTGTCTAGGAGAGTGGTGGCAGTCCAAAGAATAGACTAAATTTGTCTAGGATACTTGGAGCAGTCCAGTTGTCCAATCTAATCCACAAAGTTTAATGAGACTTTGAGCAAAGCTTGTAATCATACAAAGAAAGGCGGAACAGAAATTTGATCATCAGAGCAACACTGAATAACTAACCGACTTAATTGATTATACCTTAAATTAATTGTCAGTATTTTTTGTAACAAAAAATGTCAGTAAGTGAAAATAATTTTAATATAAAGACATAAGTATACTGTTTACAAAAAAAAATGTGATGAGTGTCATGTTTATGTATATTTTTTTGTTTGTTAATGTGAAAATGCAATGGCATTATATTTAGAAGTATATCAAAAATGTTTAAATCCGAAATAAAATTGAGTTTGAGTCCTCTATGCTTGTTATTAATCTCAGGATTGACGACCTATTCTTTTGCGAATAGTCAAGCTCTAATTGCAGATATGAAAGTGTTTCAACTAGAGGCAAACCAAAAAGTAAAAAAAGAATTAAAAGCAACAGATCAGGTAAAGCCGCAGGCATTACTCGAATACAAGGTTGAATATTCAAATACATCTAGTCAAAGCCTAAAAAATTTAAAGTTAAATCTTCCATTGCCTACAGATGTAACTTATACAGGGCAAAGTTTTCCCAAAGATACTTATGCTTCTATAGATGGCAAAATTTTTTCTAGAGCACCACTTACTCGTATGGAAAATGGAAAAAAAGTGAATGTTCCACTGGCTGAGTATCGCTTTTTGCAATGGAATGTGAGTGAGTTAAAACCAAAACAGAAAATTACTGTTTCTGCTCAAGTCCAAGTTAATACATCTAAATAAAATTTTTAATTGGTCAATATCGGCTTTATTGTTGGGTTCTTTATGAAAAATAATTTTCAATTAACTAAAATTGCTGCATCTCTGGTAGTAATGGGTGGAGTATCGCTGCTGGGTAGTCAAGCTATAGCTGCTGCACCTTTAGCTGGTACGAATATCAGTAACGTTGCAACTGCATCTTATACTGACAATACCGGTACAGAACGTGTGGTAACGTCTAATGAAGTAAAAACGCTGGTCGCTCAAGTCGGTAGTTTTACACTTGAAGCTAACCGTGCTGCGCAGACAACAGCAAATGGTCAGGTAACTTTTTCACATATCTTAACCAATACCGGTAACGGATCGGATAAATTTGCGATTTCGCTTACCGATATAGATGACGCAACCACAACATTTGATTTCGAAAATGGCAAGTTTGCAATATATATTGACCGCAATAAAGATGGGGTTGCGGACAGTAAAGTCGCATTAACAGCTGCTGACCGGATTGAACTTGCAGCAGGGGAATCTGTGGGTTTAGTCGTGGTAGCAACCACACCAAGCACGGCGCTTGCTAACCAGCTTGATAAGTTACAGGTATCAGTGACAGCTCAGTCAGTTGCTTTATATGATTCAAGTGCTGTAACGAAAAGTAATATCGACACTACGACCATTACCACTGGTGCAGTAATGCAAATTACCAAAGCTGCCAGTGTAAGTGTGACTCAAGCAGGGCAGGAAGTTGAATATACTTTAACTTTTAAAAATACAGGTAATGCAGCTGCAACCAATGTGGCAATCTTTGACGTATTGCCCGCTACTGTGCAATTTGTTGCTGGATCTGCACGTTATAATGGCAGTTCAGTGGCACTCACCGATGCAAAAGATGCTTTAGACAAGTTTGAAGTCAGCGGAAATAAATTCCTTTTTAATATTGACAGTGTTGCAGCAAATACCTCAGGCAAGTTGACTTTTAAAGTTAAAGTTTTAGATAGCACCAGTGCGGGAGATATCAAAAATACTGCCTATGTCGATCCGGATGGTAAACCCGGTACTTCTGGTGGACCGAATATTCCATTAGTGATCACCGATGTGCCGGATACCACACCGACTGATCCTACGACTGTTCCATCGAATCCATCGATTGTGACTGTAACAGGAAAATTTGATGGTTCGATTAATGACTCTGTATTAAACAACTTTAAAGATGGCACTATTCCAGGTGCTCCAGTGGATGACCTTATTACCTTGGCAGGTAAACAAGGTGTTCCTGTTATATTTGGTGACAGTACAACAGAAGGTAATATGATTGTTGTACATAACCGGGGCAACACAGCAGATTCTTATACGCTTACTGTAGATAAAACAAGTTTGCCAGCAGGCAGTATTGTTGAAATTCTTAAAGCGGACGGGAAAACGCCTGTAACGTCGAATAATACCGGTCCAATTGCAGCTGGTAGCTATGAGAAATATATCGTTCGCGTCACTTTCCAGAACGGCGCAGTAGTCAATAATAATCAAATTATTTTGACCAGTACTTCTGATGCGAACAAAGGTACAGACAATTTAACTCTAGTTGTTTCCAGCTTACAGGCAAATACGGTGGACTTGGTTAGCAAACCTGATTCAACGACAGAACTGGGTACGGGTCCGGGTAATTCAACATCTGTAAAAACTGTAACTACACCACCGGCAATCCCAGCAACTTTTGATATTACGATCAAAAATACCGGCAACATTCCGGATAATTATATTATTAATGTTCCAAATATCCCTACAGGCTGGACTGCTGAAGTTTTTGAAAAAGATGGCTTAGGCAACTGTACTGCAACTAAAGTGACCAATTCTGGCAACATTGCCAATGGGGCTGCAAAAAGTTTCTGTTTAATCGTGACGCCTCCTGCCGGAACGCCTGCAGATATAGTTACTGGTAAAGATATTAAGGTCGAGATTTCTTCGCCTGCTACAGGTACGAAGGATGATATTACCTTTAATGTCAAAGTGGCTGAACAACGTCAACTGACCTTTACTCCAGACCGTCAAGGTCAAATTGCACCAGGTGGTACAACAGTATACAGCCACACATTAACCAATACGGGAAATGTACTGGAAGGTGAAACCAAATATCCAGTCGAAATTAACTGGTCTTCTACTTTATCAGGTATGAATACCTCAGTTTACGTTGACCTGAATAAGAATGGCATGGTTGATGCCAATGAACTGGTGATAGGTGCGACTGCTGCAGAGCGTAATGCCTCTTTGACTGCTTTATTAGCACAAACCAATGGGGCTGGTTTATCACAAAATGAGTCAGTCACAATTTTGGTCAAGGTAGAAGCACCTGCCACGGCAACAGCGGGTGAGGCGGATACTACGATTGTGACGTTCAAGCCTACAGGAAGTAACAAGCCTGCGGATGTGATTGTAACGGACCGCACGGTGATTAACTTAGGTCAGATCCGGTTGGTTAAGACTCAGGCTGTAGCAGACTGTACAACGACTCCAACAGTTTATGGAACAACTGATTTACAGGCAAAACCAGGTCAATGTGTGTACTACAAAATTGTAGCCACCAATGATGGTAATGCAAATGCAACCAATATCGTGATTTCCGATATGGTACCAAGTTATACCAAGCTATTTCCAGGATCATTGAAGCCATCGTCTGCAACTCAAACCAATGGTCAGGTGAGTTCTACCGTGAATACCTTGACTCCGGCAACATCAGCAACTTTAGAGTTTGCTGTAAAAATTGATGACAGCGTAACCACTCCATAATCTTTAAAAACTCTTCTCCCTCTTTTTTCGAAAAGAGGGACTCGATTCGTTTGTTCTAATTATTTGTATTTTCGTATTTTCGGTTTTGGGGTGTGGCAATGAAAAAAGCAATGAATAAGAAAGTGGAGACATTATCTTTGTCTGCACTTGCATCTGCTTTGTTCTTTGCACAGCACGGTCATGCTGCGATGCCTATGGCTGGACAAATGATTCAGAATATTGCTTATGCAAGTTTTGAAGTTAGTGATTTGAAAGGTGGACAATTACTGCGAACAACTCAATCCAATGCAGTCAATATCGAAATTGCAAAGTTCTATGGTCTTGAACTATTTCCAGATCAGCTCCAGCAAGTAGAAGCGGGTTCAAAAGTCATCTGGTTAAATCAGGTGACCAATACCAGTAATACAAATGCGTGGTTTGATTTTAAAACCGCGGCTATTAACCATTTATCCAATTTAAAAATCTATTTAGATGCCAATCAAGATGGTGTCCTGGATATTTCAGATACCCTGGTTAAAGATGGATTAGAATTACAACCCAATCAAACTGTACACTTATGGGTCGTGGCAGATACCTCATTACAAACTCCCGATCAGTCCAAGTTAGAGCTTCCTTTAACCGCACAGATTCGTGAAGAACCGCAACAACAAAAAACAGTGCAAGACCCTGTACAGGTCTTTGAAGCAAAGTTAAAAATAGAAAAAGCCGTAGACCAACAACTGCTTAGCATAACTCAGCAGGCACAAACCCTGAATTATACTTTGACGGTAACCAACTCGGCATCATTACCGGTATCACCTGCAACAGTCACGGTGGATGGACAGGAACAATCATGGGTGATTGTTGAAGATCCTTTGCCGGCAAATACTGTTTTTGAAGATATTCAGGTTTCAGATCTGGCTTCTAATACACTGGTTTTGCATAAGTTGGCAGAAGGACAATATTCAAGTCATTTACCTCAGGATAAAAGCCAAATTGGCTATGCCGTCGTTGCTTATAAAAAACCATTTGCGGCCGGTCAAAAAAGCGAGATTAAGTTAAAGGTTAAAACTCAACCGACCATTAGCTATACCACATTGGTGAATGGAGCTTATGTTCTGCATCAAAAAGGACAAGTGAATCAAAAAACCTTGTCCAATAAAGTTGAAACCAAGGTTGTAGGTCAGCCAACTTTAAATAGCACCACAAATGATTTTAAAATCAGCTTGTATACCGGCAAAGTTAATGAACCAATTTATTTAAAAACCAATGCCGCGGTTTGTAATGCCAACCGTTTTAGCAAAGAGCAGGCACGCATTCGTATTCAGTCTAAATTGACGGGTGATATTGTTATTATTTCCGCCATGGAAAGTGGTGAAAATACTGGTCTGTTCCAATTTAGTTTAGCTACTGAAGAAAATGCAGAAAAAAATCTGAATGATGCTGTTTTACAAACGCTTAAACGTGATGAGGTTACAGCGAGTCTGGTTGAATGCGTCGACGAGCAAGGTCAGGCCACTACACCGATTAATGATATTTCAACGCAGATATTAATTGATCCATACGGCATTATTTTCGATGCAAAAACGAAAAAGCCTGTGGCTGGGGCAACCGTTATACTGGTGGATGAAAATGATCAGCCGGTCGGTAATAATGTGGCTTTTGAAGTTGACCGTACCACGGGGGCTTTACGTTCAATTCCTGCAAAACAGGTAACGTCTGCGACAGGTGAGTTTGTTTATCCGCAAGTGATTCCGGGTAACTATAAATTGTTAGTCGATACCTCAACAATTGCTACTCATCAATATAGTTTTGTTAGTGATCAGGTGGTTTATCCGATCAGCTCATTTAACGGCATGGCGGTACATTCGCAATATTCTTATGGCGGCATATTTACCCTGACATCCAGCAGTCCGGCATTGAATATCGATATTCCGATTGACCCGCTATTAAGCCAATCGGGTTTGATGGTACAAAAAACTGCACGTGATAGCAGTATCGAATTGGGTGATTTCACCAATTACAGCATTACCGTGAGTAATAAAGGTGATGTACTTGCACGTGATGTTAAATTGCAAGACAGTTTACCGCGTGGTTTTAGCTATGTGCCAAATACCATGCGTATTGATGGCAAACCCGTGGCAGACCCTGAAGGTGGCAAAGGCCCTTATTTAACGCTGGGTTTGGGTGATCTTGCAGTCAATGCCAGCGCCAAAATTGAATACCGTGTTCTAGTCGGACCCAATGCTTTAAATGGAGATGGGATTAACCGGGCTCGTGCAGTAGATGGTTCTGGTCTCAGTTCAAATGAAGCACAGGCTAAAGTTAAAGTTCGTCCGGGTGCATTTAGTGCCGATGCATTTGTGGTAGGTAAAGTTTATACCGACTGTAACCGTAATGGCATACAGGATAAAGGCGAGTTGGGTGTGCCGGGTGTCCGTCTCTACATGGAAGATGGCAGTTATGTCATCACGGACCGTGAAGGTAAATATGACTTTTACGGCGTGTCAGCAAAAACCCATGTGCTTAAAATTGACCGCACCACCTTACCTGCAGGCGTAGAGTTGCTGACTCAGTCCAACCGAAATGCTGGTGATCCATCCAGCCGCTTTGTCGATGTCAAACGTGGCGAATTGCATCGTGCTGATTTCGCCATGGCGAATCAGGTAGAGGCCTGTTCTGCACCCTTAACGGATGCAATCAAACAGCGTCAGGAAAAAATTAACAGCAGCAATTTAAATCTTGAAAAAGCGATTAACAAGCAACTTTCTATTGATGTACCGAGCTATCTGGAAAGCAGCACCCGTTCAGAAAACACCCAAGGCTGTTTGGCAAATGACAATGATCAGAATTGCTTATTGAATCGGGGTGATTTTGCTGCACAAAAACAACCGCAATTGTTGATTGATCCGGTAAAACCGCCTGTTTTAGTGAATCTTGAAGAATATTTAAAGCGTAGCGACAACAACGCTTTAGAAATTTTAAACTTAAAAGAAGGACAGGTTCTACCTCATGCACAAACGACGATTCAGGTTCAAGGTGCAGCAGGTGCGACACAGCGTGTTTTAGTCAATGACGTGGTGGTGGCAGATAAACAACGGGGTAAATTAGCCATCCTGGATGAGCATCGTAAGCAAGGCGTTGAATATGTCGGAGTGGCATTAAAAGTCGGTAAAAACAGCATTCGTGCTGAACAATTAGATTTTGCTGGTAATGTTCGTGAAAGCCACCACATTCAAGTCATTGTTCCAGATGAAATTCATCAGCTGAAATTACAGCAAGCGCCAATCCCGGTCATGGCCAATGGCCGTGATGTGATGCAGCTGCGCGTTCAGTTGCAAGACAAACAAGGCATCAAGGTGGCCACCCGTACCTCGATCACTCTAGAAAGTGATATTGGGATTATTGATCTTCCAGATTTAAATCCAAATGAACCGGGCATTCAAAGCTTCATTGATGGCGGCGAGATGATTATTCCGATTCTTGCACCGAATGCGCCTGCACGTGGAAAACTACGCGTTAGCAGTGGTTTAATCAAAGAAGAAATCGACATTCAGTTTCAGGCGGATTTACGTCCGCTGATTGCCGTAGGTTTAATTGAAGGTTCAATTAACTTTAATAATTTTGATAATACACAGTTGCATAGTGTGAATCGTAATGATGGTTTTGAAGATGAGCTGAATGAAATTGCCGAGTGGGGTGATGACACCTCATTGACCGGTCGCACTGCAATGTTCCTGAAAGGAAAAGTCCGAGGCGATTATCTGTTAACCCTGGCTTATGATTCTAATAAAAGTTCCAAGCAGCGCCTGTTCCGCGATATTCAACCTGATGAATATTATCCGGTATATGGTGATGCAGCGGCAAAAGGCTTTGAAGCCCAATCGACCAGCAAATTGTATGTACGCTTAGACAAAGGCCGTTCATATGCGATGTATGGCGACTATGTGACCCGTACAGAAAAAGATGAAGGTCTGGCTTTAGGGCAATATAACCGTTCATTGACTGGTCTGAAAGTGGGACATGAAGGAGATAAGTTTCAGGCATCAGCATTTGTGGCTGAAACCAAATCGCGTCAAGTGGTGACAGAAAATCGTGCACTGGGTATTTCTGGTCCCTACAGTCTGGGTTCAATTTCAAGTGAACTTATTTTAGACAATAGTGAAAAAGTCGAGATTCTGACCCGCGATCGTAATAATCCGGGGTTGATTATTGCCAAACAAATCCTTACCCGTTTTAGCGATTATGAAGTCGACACCTATAGCAACAGTATTTACCTAAAACAGGCTATCGCCAGTGTCGATCAAGACCTGAATCCAAACTTTATCCGTATTACGGTGGAAGCGGATGAAATTGGTGAAGAATATCAAGTCGGCGGGATGAGTTTTAGTTATGCCATGAAGAGCCATCTGAAAATGGGTGGTTCATTTGTGCAAAGTAATGATCCATTAAATCAGGAACAGATTGCCAGTTTAAATACCGTGGTGAAAGTTGGGCAATACGGTAAATTCATTGCCGAAGTGGCACAGTCTAAAAATACCGACTCTACGGCAGATCAGAGTACTCAGATCAATAGTGATTCAAATCGTGACAAAGACCAAGGTACTGCTGCACGGGTCGAATTTGAATATGCACCGAGCTTTGCCCATGTTCGTGCCTATCACCAGCAAGCCGAAGAAGGTTTCCAGAATGATGCGGCAACCATTAGTGCAGGACGTAAAGAAAGTGGCATCAAGGCTTCAGCACCCATTGCAAAACTGGGCCTGGCTCGTATTGAAGCAATTCGTACTGAAGATCAAGAAAATAACGGCGTTCGTACCGGATTGTCTACAAGTCTGGAACGTAATTTCTTTAAAATTCTCGCGGTCGAATTAGGGCTGCGTCATTATGATGAAACCAGTGCTGCGGCAACTTTAGCGACAGAAAATCTGGGTCCATATAATGGCACGACTGGGCGTATCAAATTTACTGGTAATCTGCCTTGGAAAGGCGCATCGGCTTTTATTGAATACGAACAGGATTTATCCAATTCCGACAAACAGGTTTTATCGGTGGGGGGAACGGCAAAAGTTTTACCGAATACTGAAATTTATGCCCGCCACGAAGTAATTTCAGCAATTGATGGCCTGTATTCCATGAATAGCACGGAAGAAACCAACAGCACGGTGTTTGGTATTTCCAGCAACTATATGAAAGATGGTTCAGCATTCAGTGAATATCGTGTTGCGGATGGCATCAGTGACCGTGAAGCTGAAGCAGCATTGGGATTGCGTAACCGCTGGCAGTTAAAACCGCGTGTCTATGTCAGTAGCAGTTTTGAGCGTATCCAGTCTTTATCTAAAAATGAAGACAATACCAAGAACGATGCCACTGCACTGAGTCTTGGGCTTGAATATTTAGTTCATGAGAATTGGAAAGCGACCACCCGTTTGGAAGGCCGCCGCTCTGACACTTCAGATACCCTGATCAATACCATTGGTTATGCCTATAAGCTCTCCGATGATGCCACCGTACTGACTAAAAACACGCTGAACTTTGTCGATAATAAAGCAGCAAATCAGGGTGATCACTTACGCAACCGTTTCCAGCTCGGTTATGCATGGCGCGATTATGATCAAAATAAACTCGATATCTTGTCGAAAATTGAATATTACTATGAAAATAATGCCACTGATTTAGAAGCAGAATACAAGCGTGAAGCCTATGTGACTTCTGTACATGCGAATTATCATCCACAGCGCCGTCTGACTTTATCGGGTCAATATGCCGCAAAATGGTCTGAGCTCGATGAAGATCATATTACTAGCAATGCTCTAACGCAATTGTTCAGCGGTCGGGTAATTTATGACATCAATGAACGTTGGGACATGAGCGTACAAGCGGGCACTTTGTGGGCTAACCGCGGTGCAGGTACACGCTATTTGGTCGGGGCAGAATTGGGCTATTTACTGGCAACCAATCTTTGGGTCTCGGCAGGTTATAACTTTATGGGGTATCAGGATGATGAACTGGCAAATACCAGTTCAACCGGTGAAGGTGCGTATTTAAGATTCAGATTCAAGTTTGATGAAGATCTGTTTGGTCGCCGTTCGGCAAACACAAACTTTGCTTTAGAGCCAGAACAGGGACGATAGAACATGAAACAACTTACTGGACTACTTGCAGCTTTATTTTTAGGGAACAGCTTGGTGTATGCTGAACCCTTTTCAGCTGCTGATGCTCAACGTCAAATAGATACCTTATCCATTACTTTACAACAATATACTGATGTTGATGCTGATGCACTGACGCGCTATCACGCTTACAAGGCAAAAATGTGGTTAAGTTATGCAGTCAATCAACAATCCGAACGCAGTTTAACCGTTGCAGGGCAGGAAGCTTTGCAACAGGCCCAAAGTATTGTCAGTGGATTGCAGTCCAAGCAAAATTTGAGTTTAACCACGCCAATCTTAAGCGTGTCACAAGTCATGCGTCGGGATTTATGGTGGCAAGTGGAGTACTTGAAACAGCAGGGTGCCATTGATAAAGCGCCCGAAAGTCTGGCACATGCAGAAGTAATGCTGGTTTGGGCTGCAGCAGAATATTGCGAGTTGGGCTGGAGACATTCCCAAGAACCTTTTAATGCGGTGCAACAGGCTTTATATCAGGTGGTTGAATCTACAGGTGTACAGCGCACCGATATCAGATGGCAGCCAGAGCAGTTGCCTTCAGTGCAGCAGCTCAATGAAGAGGGCTGTCAGGGGGTAAATTCTAAATTTTGGCCTCTAGCTAAAGTACAATTAAATCAACAGTCTAATAGTTTAAAGATCAATAATATTGTACATTTTGCCCGGGACAGTGCAGATTTAAGCCCAGCCAGTCAGACGATTCTGCAACAATGGGTAGCCCAATTGAAACAATATCCACAATTGTCTGTTGTTTTAAAGGGTTATACCGATCGGCATGCAAGCCCGAGCTATAACATACAGCTGGCACAGCGCCGTGTTCAGTCAGTGCAAGATTATCTTATAGTACAGGGTATGGATATTGCAAATATTACGACTGAAGCCAAGGGTACAGTTGATTTTCAAACTGATACAGAAATGAAAAAAGCTGAAGCTAAAAGCCGTCGGGTGGTTCTGCAGGTTGCAGATGCACATGGGGTTGAAATTAAATATCTACCGCAGTGGCAAGATTTACAAATAGTCAAGACAGCAAAAAGTGAAGGTGAAATAACAGTATGATCAAGCGATATTTACCTCATGTTTTGGCATCTACAGTTTTATTGCTCGGCGGTATGGCGCAAGTTTATGCAGCGGCGGATAAACAGCTAACAACAACCACAGATCCAAACCTAATTCAACGTAGTTTTTTAAATTTAGATTTCAGTCAGCCGAATATTTATGTTAATTATCAGCAAAATGGTAAGTCTGGTAGTGGTGCCAAAAATGTAGCGCTCCCAGAACAATTGGTTACAGGCTGGAAAACAACGCATAGAGTTATGACGGCTGATAATTTTTGGCAGGCAGGCCGATTGATTGAAATTTGGCGTGGTCAAGGAGCATATGCTAATTCAACATGGCAAGTTGCCAATGGAGGTGATTATACATCGAGTTCAGCAAATCAATATGCAGAACTCAATGCTGAAGAATCATCAACCTTATATCAAAATGTCTGTTTAATTCAGGATGAAAGTTTTAATTATTCTTTTAAGCATACTCGCCGTATTAGTACGAGTGAGCAGGCAAGTTTTTCGATAGGTATTGTCACGGATACAACCACAAATGCTGCGCGTAGCTATACAAGCAAACAGAATATAGCAACAACTTCAGGTAGTTCTTTATATTCATGGAAGCCATATTCGGGCACTATTAAAGTCAGCCAAGCCTCAGGTGTTTATTCTTTGGGTTTTCAGGCTCTCACATCTGGCACACAAGGAAACTTCCTTGATGATATTACGATTACAGATTTAAAACCTGTGGTTGAATTTAGTGCTAATAATGGAAGTGCCTTTGAAAATGCAACTGGGACAGTGCCTTTATTGTTTAAAATGGTGGGGAATGTAACATCAACTGCAATGCCGACCTTGAAATTTAATATTGCTTATGCAGATAGTGTTCCTATGGTGGAACGAGCAATCTATAATGTTGATTATGTTCTAAAGAAGCGTAATGGTGCGACGGGGACGACTTTTACAGAACTGACTGTAGATGATGGACTAAATTATAATACAAGTACCGGGGAAGTTACTTTTTCTTATAAACCTGATTATAACTCAGGTTTAAATTATGAACAGGGTGTGGAATTTAATGGTTTGGTCCTAGAGTTTAAAGATAATAAGCAATCCTTAGGAAATAAAACTTTACCTATTAAATTTGCCACGATGGCAAGTGTCATCCCCGTTGCATTGGACACTTGTAGCCAGGCTTCTCTAAACAATTCTTTAAATTTTACTATTGAGGAGGATGATACCGATCTAGAAATAATTAAGAGCTTAACTTCAGAATCATTATCTAAAGTGTATAAAGACCAATATCTTGCTTACACGCTGGAATTAACCAACAAGACTAAAGTGGATGCTGATGAAGTTATTTTAAAAGATAATATTCTTGCTAATTTAGCTTATGAAACAGCGGGTGTAAATGCGGCAACTTTAAGCTGTGAAGCTATAACTAATGAAGGAACAACATCAACTTGCCCGACTTTACCTAATGATGCAGTAACTAAATTATTTTCATCTGGTGGATTAAATCTGGGTACTATCAAAGGGCTCGCCAAGTATAAATTTACTCTAAATAAGCTAAAAGCCAAGGAAGATGCAACAGGAGAATATACTGGTTATGTAGTGAATAATGCACTAGTGACAACCACTTCAACTGATATTGACTCGAGCAATAATACATCCACTGTAAAAACAATGATGGCTACCAAAACTGATCTGTCCAATAACAAAACAGGTGCACCCGTAACAGAAACAGGTATTGGCATGTTTGTAATTGGAAAAGAGGGTAGAACCGGTTCCACACCACTTTGGACTCAAAAATCAGACAGTAACACCAAAGTTTATTTCCCGCTCAATATTCAGAATTACGGCAATTTGGCACAGGATTATCAACTGTATGCCTCTAGTAGCAAAATTGAACCAACACTGGGGACGGGTGACTATTCAACCTTGGTTAAAAATAGTATTACTCCCTTTAGTTCTGGTTTAAAAATTGAATTTTATAAGGCAGATCTTGCACAGTGTAAAACGGGTATAAGTGCTCAGCAGATTACTCAACTGAATGTTGCCGCCAATAACACTACACAGCTCTGCGCAGTCGTGACCGTTTATTCTTCTGTGACAACGACCACCAATATCTGGTTTGCAATTGAGTCACTTCAATCGGGCTTGGCTGACATTATTCTGGATGCCGTGATTCCCCAGCCTCAGAAACGTGCATTGGAATTAAGCAATGATCAAAGTGCACAGGTGGGGATCGGGGGAAGCTATGTGTTCTTGCACCGTCTGACCAATTATGGCGTGGAAAATGAAACTAAAGTAAAAGTCAATCTTAACCCAGTCAATCGTGCCGATGGCTTTTTATACACCCTGTTTTTGGATCAAAATGGCAATGACACGCTAGATGCAGGTGATACTTTGCTATCCGGCACAGAGACAGAATTAAGCAATATCATTGAACCGAATAAATCGGTCACTTTATTGATTAAAGTTGAAGCCCCATCAACGGCCAACAATGGTATGAGTAGTCAAGTTAAGCTGATTGCCAAGCCGGATAATGTAGGGAAAGACATGACATTAGCTGATTTAAGTAATACGAACTTGATTACGGTCAGTCCGAATCAGTTAAAAATTATGAAATCGCAATTCAAAGTTGAAAATTGCAGTATGGCAAATGCCGCGGCAGTGATCAATGCAACGTATACCGTACAAAATGAAAACCTGAAACCGAATCAATGTCTGATTTACCGGATTATGGTGAAAAATACTGGCAGTATGGCATTAAGCAATGTAGTGATTAATGATATGTATCCCGCTTATACCCAGCAATGGGCTCTTCCAGGTATATTGCCAATTGTAGGAAGTAATGGTCAAAACATTACCCATAGTAGCAACAATACAATTGAGGATGATAGCACAGCTAAAATTAAGACAATATTAAAAGAGCTGTTATCACAACAGGAAAAGTCTCTGTATTTTGGCATCAAAATGCAATGAGAGGTTTAACATGATAATGATTGTCTAATTTATGATGTTCCTATCATGGTAGTGCCCTGTACTAACGTTATAACTATCTAAACCATTTTCATTCTGTAATTTCCAGTTGCCTGCAAAGGTAGTAGCTGATTTACCTTGCCAGACTTCAAGCTCACCCGTTGGTGACTGCTCAACCATTAAATCAAAAACGAGCTGATGATCTGTTGAAACGTGATTTCAGTGCAAAGCAACCAAACCACCTATGGGTTACTGACTTCACATATATTCAGACGAATTCAGGTTGAGTCTATACTGCATTTGTTATTGATGTATTTTCACGGGCAATTGTAGGTTGGAAGGTATCGACACGGATGAATACAGATATGGTTCTGGATGCACTTGAACTACGTAGATAGGTTTAACAAAAAACGGCTGCATAGTACGATTGGATATGTTTCGCTATTTAAGTTTGAAGCAACGTCAACGTATTATGAAAAGATGCAATCCTTAGATCAGGTTGCTTAACTTAAATAAACTGTCTCCGACAAACCCGGTACGGTTCACTTTCAGAAACATGGTTACTATAGTGATATTTTTAAATCTATTCTTGTTTCTACTGAAGGAGTATATTTTAGTTGTAAGTTCTCTAAAATTGCAGGTCTTGCATAAAAGTAACCTTGTAAGAGATCACATTTATGTTGATAGAGCAGAATGGCCTGTTCAACAGTTTCTACGCCTTCGGCCACAACTTCCAAATTAAGTTGTTGAGCCAAATGAATAATTGATGTGGTGATAGCCTCATCTTGTTGATTAGTAGTGAGATTATCAATAAAGCTTTTATCTAATTTTATTTGATTGATAGGCAGTTGACGGAGGTAACTCAGGCTGGAATAACCTGTACCAAAATCATCGATTGCTACTTGAACCCCTAAAGCACGGACTAATTTTAAAATTTCTACAGCTCGATCTGCTCCATTAATAATCACTCCCTCAGTAATTTCAATTTTAAGTAGTTCTGGTGGTAATTGGCTTATATTTAATGCATTTCTAAGTTCTTCTAAGAAATCTGCTCTACCAAATTGTAGAGGCGAAATATTTACTGACACACTGATACGGCTCCTATTTAACCTGTTGAACGTTGCAATATCTATGCAAGCTTTTTTTAATACCCATTGACTAATAAGTATTATCTGTCCAGTTCTTTCTGCTAAAGGAATAAACACATCAGGAAAGATATATCCTTGTTGAGGATGATGCCATCTAATAAGTGCTTCCACACCTTTAACGTTACCAGTCAGAGGCTGAACTAAAGGTTGGTAAAAAAGTTCAAATTGTTGAGATTTAACTGCGGCCATAAGTTCTAAGCGAAGGTATGCATAATTATTTTCTAAAGTATTTTTACAATTACTCTCTTCATACCAATACCAGGTGTTTCGGCCTTGTTTCTTTGCTTGTTTCATTGCTTTAATAGAGTGATGTAATAGTTCTGAAGAATTCCTTGCACTAGTATTTGTACTTGCTATACCAATACTTGCACTTAAATGTAAAGTTTGACTCTCAATCTGGAAATTTTGTGTAGTTAATTCTAGAATTATTTGGGCGATCTCTGTTATTTCTGTATGCGTATATTGGCCAGTTAATAGCAAAGCGAATTCATCTTCAATATAACGGCATAGAATTGCTTCGGGTTTTAAAAATTCCTTAAGACGTTTTGCCACATGTCTAAGGATTTTATCTCCTATTAAATATCCTAAACTTTCATTCATTGAGCTAAAATCATCAAGATCAATATAAAGTAAGTAAAGATGAACTAAAGAGTTACGTTTTTCTAAAAAATTTGTTTCTAGCAGCTGATCAAAAGTGGTCTGATTCGGTAAACCAGTTAAATGATCATGACTATTTTGATAATTGATATATTCTTCATGAAGACATTGCTGAGTAATATCTTCATGAATGCCTAGAAAGTGGGTACAGATACCTTCATTGTCAAATACTGGACCCAACATTAAGCGACACCAGAACCAGCTTCCATCTTTACAATAATTTTTCACAGTAACAGTAACTTCTTTTTGTTCTAGAACTGCTTTCTTCAATACAGCAACTTGATATGGATCGGTATCGGAACCTTGTAAAAAAGAACAATTTTGACCTAAAACATCTTCTTCAGAATAACCTGTAAGTTTTAAGAATGCAGGATTGACATAAACTATAAGCATCTTTTCAGTTGCATCGGTAATAAAAATGCCATTTGAACTTGCATTCACGCCACGTTCTAATAGTCTTAAGCGTTCTCTATTTTCATGCCTTGAAGTAATGTCGTTTGCTATAGCAAACATACCGGTAATTTTCTGGTTCTGAATAATCGGTAGATTTGTAAGATCTAGCCATATAATTTTACCTGATACATGAAATGCTGGAATTTCGTAATGCTTGGCTTTACCTTTTAAAGCTTCTTCAAAAGCAGTATTCACTAACTCATGATATTGTTTAGGAATAAGGGCCCAGTAATGCTTTCCTTTAACTTGGTCTTCTGAAAAACCTGTAATTTCTTTGCAAGCAATATTGGTATTTAGTACGAAGCCCTGTGTATCTAGTTCAAAAATTGCATCAGGATGGTAATTATAGAAAGAGCTATATTTTTCATTAATTGCTATTTTTTGTTGACGTTCATTTTCTATTTCAAGAGCTAAAGCTATTAATGCTCCAACCTGTTGTAAATTTCTAATATTTTTTTCTGATATTTTTTTAGGAGGTCGATAATATATTACAAAAGCCCCATATATAGTGCCTTTAGCATTGATAATTGGCATAGACCACCAACTAATCATGCTTTTAGGTTTAATCAATATATGATAAGAAAAGCAATTTGGATCATCAATTAAATTGAAATTTATAATTGAGTTATGTATAAAGCTACTAGATGTATCTATTACTTGATTTTTTTTCACTTTCAAATATTTGGTCAATTTACAAAACTGTTGAGAGAAATTTTGTCTACCATTTTTAAATTCTAACTGCTGATAAAATTTTGAATTGATATTTATAGTAATTAATGATTCAGACAGCTGATATTCAAGCCACTCAAGGATAGTTTCAAAGAATACATTAATGTCTGTATATTGGCCAATCAGATTAAATAAGTAATCCTTAGTATCATGATTGAAATTACTGTTCATATAGCACGCCATCCTTGCTTTACTTATTAAGATAATAGTTTTTCAAAAGCGTGATCAGTATTGTAAATTATTAGTAACAATTTCAGTAAAAAATAGTGTAAATTGGCATTTTTTTTTCTGTTATTTTTGGTTTTTAGTGGCTTTGTTGCACAAAGATTTAAAATTAAAGCTACTCTGAGCTAGTCAAATTTAAGACACAACTCGGGTATGAGGTCGGCCTAATTCCGTAAATTTATTTAATACTGCCACACGTGCATGAATCTCATTGACTTGGCTTTGAAAGTTTCTCGCACTGAGTTTATCCCCCAATAATTTGATGCAATGCATCTTGGTTTCAACCAAACTGCGCCGATGGTAACCTGACCATTTTTTCCATATTATTCTTCCTAAATGCTTAACTGTTCGAAGTAATTCATTTCGCTCTCGCGAATGAACTTTTGTATCTTTCCAAGGTCTCGCATTTTTCCTAGGTGGAATCACTGCATGCGCTTGCCGATCTGCAATGACCTGACGGCATTGTTTTGTGTCATAAGCCCCATCTGTATAGACTGAATCAATCTGTTCATCCAATGGGATTTGATTTAGTAAATCACCAAGGACTTGCGAATCACTCACATTGTTGGTCGTGAGTTGAACTGATCGTATTTGTAGGGTTTCAGCATCTATACCGATATGAAGTTTTCGCCATTGGCGACGATATTCAGGCTGATGTTTCTTGCGTTTCCATTCACCTTCACCTAAAAACTTTAAACCAGTAGAGTCCACAAGTAGATGTAGTCCATCACTACTTTTTTGATAGCCAATTACAAGATCAATATGCTTTTGTCTTCTGCAAATGGTGGAATAATCTGGCGCTGTCCAATCTAAACCACAAAGCTTAATGAGACTTTTCACAAAGCCAGTGACCATACGTAAAGAGAGTCGAAATAAGGATTTAATCATTAAACAGCATTGGATGGCTGTATCTGAATAAGTTTGATTTCGACCATGTTTACCTTTGGGTTGAGCGTACCATTGAGTCTTGGGATCAAACCAAATCGAAATGTTTCCTCGATTAATTAAGGCTTGATTGTATTTGGACCAGTTGATTGTACGGTAGATATTAGGTGGAGGCTTCTTCATTCGGAAATTATATTGCTGAATTAGACCTTACGAACAGCTTTGTGCAACAAAGCCACCATGAATAATAAATGCCAGTTCGTATTCGGTTTAGTATTGATTATTCTATGCATTCCCAAACCTTTCGCGCGCGCTGCTGAACATTTTCAAATTGATTATGAACACCTACAGCAAGGTCATGACGGCATTACACGAATTGAACGATATTCAAATCTGATGATTCGTGATCAGGGCAACATTCTTATCAAACGTTTAAACAGATTGCCTAGTGACTCTTATATTGATATAGGCAAGCATCAACATTTTGATATTTCAAATATGTCTATCTGGATAGCTAGGGAGCCTGAAACCAAGCGCTTGACCATTCAATTAGTTGACTTTGATGAAAATCAACGTATCCATCTTAATGAGATTAATCAGGAAATTTTGGGCTTTAGTAATTGTTGGGAGTGTTACTCATCTCTTTTACCTCACTCTACGACACCGAAGAACAACATAAAAAATGGGCACATTCATTTGGACTATAATAGCCAACGCGATATTGTTAAAAACTATAAAGCTACCCATCATAAAGGCTATAACTCGTTTCAAGTAAAGCCTTTACCAACTCAAGAAATGGATTGGGATAAATTGTATAAACTTAATTTAAAACAGTATGATGACTTTAGTGATTGATCTGTTCAGAAAGTATATATATTTCTATATGTTCAAAAAAATCTGCAGAATTTTTTTTGGATAGATGTTCGGGTAACTTGGGGAAAACCTATACCTTTAATTTTTTTAATAAGCTGATTTCACTGGTAAGCGTCCGCTGAATCCCATGCCTATTTTTTAATTTTGGTCGGATTTCCAGCGGTGTGGCAATAATTCTTCAATCTGGGTCACTTTATGTGTCGGCAGCTTTTTCAGAACATCACTTAAATAGGCATACGGGTCCAAGCAATTCAGCTTTGCTGACTGGATCAGGGTCATGATGTTTGCAGCTCGTTGACCACTGCGCAGTGAACCTGCAAATAGCCAGTTCTTTCGTCCCGCTGCTGGCATTGCTGAATAAGTTGATGTTTAAATTCAGCCGTAAAGGTTCGATGGGGCTTTTTTAGCGTTGGATGATTTGAATATACAAAAACAGCTAGTTATCCAGGACTTTGGTTATACAATCTTACCCCTAGTTTCTGTAATAAATGAGTTTAGGGCAGAATTAATTAAAGTTACTCCAATTTTAGACCCTTCATTTTCTCGTGTGATTACTTTAGCAACGCACTCTACAAGAAATATTCCCAAGCATATTAGGATCATTTCACGCGAAATTATTGGTTGTGTTGAGCAATCTATTGATGAGAAAAAATGGCCGAATGCTCAATGGATATATGAAAATTAATATCTAAATTTTATTTATAAAATTGTAAGTTAAAGACCTAAAACCACTTGATATGGTTTAAATCCTTCAAGTACAGCATCCGAAACCAATTGAATAAAAGCTTCAGTTTTTCCGTAAGCCATCCACTGATCAAGAGCTTCATAATAAGCCAAACGATTTTCAACTGTGATGACACAAGGTGGATAACCAGCTTTAATCAATTCGAGGTTCATCAATAGACGTGATGTACGGCCATTGCCATCAATGAATGGATGGATACCTACAAAATCAGCATGTACTTTGGCTGCACGTTCAATTGGATGCAGCTTATGTGCTTCACTATTATACCAGTCTACGAATTGAGCCATCTTGTCATTTAATAACGTGTAATCAGGCGGGGTAGACGTTGCACCAGAGATTAAGACATTTTGTTGGCGATAGCGGCCAGCATTATCATCATCAATATTTTTTAAAATGAGTTGATGGATATTGCGAATTTGCCATTCAGAAAATTGTTCCTCTTTCTGAATGATATCCTCAACATAGTAAATTGCATTTCTATGGTTGATCGCTTCGAAGTGTTCTCTTAATGCCTTTCCGCCAACAGTAATACCTTCGAGTACTACTTTAGTTTCTAGCAGGGTGAGTGTATTGCCTTCAATTGCATTCGAATGATAGGTCCAGCGGACAATAAGATCTTCTTGTAAATTTTTAACAATTGATGGAGAAAGAGGGCGATGTTGATCTAATTTTTTCTTTAAATCATCAATAGTTTCAAACATAACCTTATCCCTGAATTTATCTTAGTCGATCATACATGAAAAAAGAAATATCAGAAATGTAGTGATATATCATTACATTTTGTATTGATTATAAAAGTAGTAATTGGATGGCTTTCAATATTCTAGACACGAGACAGCCTCATTTTGAAAACCCATTATTGTTCATTTCCCCATACGCCCATTGCATGCTGTAGATGACCAGTTTTGACATAAAGCGTTGCGCCTGATAGACCTGCCTGAAATTTAGCCGCACTATTGATGGGAAGACGGACCCATGAACCTGCGGGATATATTTCAGTGCCGCAAAATAATTGACCTTTGATAATTAGCACTTCAATCCCTTGTTCTGATTTCTCTTCGAAAATCTGAGCAGGTTTTAGCTTTTCTAAATAGGTCTGTTCATGTTCCGATTGAAACAACGGGCATCTCATCCGATGTTTAGTAAGCTTCCAATTCGCTGGATCATTGGTATTAATTCGGGTGGGCTCTATCTCATGTTCGGTCATTTGCATCAGTTTCACAAAGATTAAACAACCAGCTTTACTGGAAACCTGATGAGTTGAATGATGGGGATTACGTAAATACCAGCCTGCCGGATAATCATCTTCAGCATTCTCGGTAAAAATGCCTGACAATATGAGGACTTCTTCACCCAAAGGATGTTGATGTTCAGGAAAGGCAGATTCTGGTGCGTATTTCACAAGACTAGTTGCACGTGCTTTCTCATCGCCAATACGATCAAGCATCATTCTATCGACTTCACCTCCTGGAGATTTTACCCAATGGTAATCCTCTGGCTTGATGATGACGGGTTGTGAGAAGTCGGCATGAATAAACATAATGTTGTCCTGTAATGAAGAAACCTACGTATTTTAACGAGAATGCACAGGTTTATTTTAAAAGAAATAGCGATTAGTGAGCTCACTGTTTCAGAAAAGATAAGCATGTTGATAGCAGATATTACTCACTAAGCTATGAAATATTAATATTTTAGAGTTTAATCAACTGTGCTTTGTTTTTACATCAATGAGGAATGGCATGAAATATCAACCGCCTTATACGATCACCTCTAAAATTATTCACTTGATTGCACAAATTAGTGAATCAATAGGGCGTTTGACTGCATTAACTCAAATCCAAGATAGCCTTAAATTGCGAAAAGCCAATCGTATTCGAACGATTCAAGGGTCTTTAGCGATAGAAGGAAATACCTTGAGTACAGAGCAAATCACAGCGATCCTGAATGGCAAGACCATTATCGCTCCACCTAAAGAAGTTCAAGAGGTACGTAATGCCCTAAAGGCATATGAAGAAATTCAAGATTGGAATCCTGATCAAGAATCGCATTTGCTGAAAGCACATCAAATATTGATGACAGGACTGATTGATGAAATTGGACAGTATCGTCATGGCGGTGTTGGTGTGATGTCAGGGGATCGAGTCGTGCATATGGCTCCGCCTGCAAATCAAGTCCAGCGTTTAATGAGAGAGTTATTACAGTGGTTGGCTGAAGGTAATGAGCACCCATTAATTCAGAGTTCAGTATTTCATTATGAATTTGAGTTTATACATCCATTTGCTGATGGCAATGGGCGGATGGGGCGTTTATGGCAAACTTTAATCTTAAGCCAGTGGAATCCTATTTTTCTCAACATCCCTGTAGAAAGCTTGATTTATCAAAACCAAAAAGCTTATTACGATGCATTGCAAGCGAGCACAGATCGTTCAGATTCTGCACCTTTTATTGAATTTATTTTGCAGATGATTCTAGATGCAATACTTAGTTCTGATGCCAGCGATCAAGATACCGCTCAAGCTAGCGTACAAGTTAGCGATCAAGTTAAACGTCTCATCCAGAATATGGAGCAGAAAGAATATAGCTTAACTGAGCTTATGGCTCTATTGGACTTGTCCCATCGAGCCACATTCCAAAAAAATTATTTAACTCCAGCATTAGAAGCAGGTGTGATTGAACGTACCCTTCCTGATAAGCCTAAGAGTCCTAAGCAAAAGTACAAATTAAAAAATTGAACTGTACTGGAGTTGATGTGATTATTAATATAATAATGAGCTAATTGAAATGTTATAACATTACATTTATTTCTAGGTGTAATTTGCTGCTATAATGCCGTACGCCACTTCAAATCCGAATTCAGGATTTGAACAATATTTTAAAGTGATTCAATGCACTAAATCTAATTTGGGTCAAAATTGGGTCAATGAATTTTTTTATTCAATAAAAGAGCTTTAAAATTAATGAGTTAGGTTTTGAGTTCAATTGACGCCACCTCCACCAAAATTTTTGCTATAAATCAGACGCTTATTTAAGTGGCTTTTTTATTGCCTAAATTTTATAAGCGATTTAAAAGATCAAATCAAAACTAGAACGAATACGCTCAATCAATAAATGCTTCGACTCTGACAAATGGGTGTTTTTACGAACCATCAATTGGGTCTGAGCCGTGTTGCACAGTTCGGAATCAATGGTTAAGGCAACGGCCTGACCTTCTTTTACTGCATCTGCGATATCTGCATAGCGCATGGCCGAAATCCCATGTCCAGCCACCACATAATTTTTAAGGGCATAAATAGAATTGGTGGTCAGGCCAATATTCAGGTTTACTTGTAAGCGCACCATTTCACTGTCAAGTAATTGGCGAAAACCATGCCCCACAGGCATTAAGGCAAATTTATAGGCTGAAATTTCAGAGAGGCAAATGCGATGCTTGAGCTTGGCAAGAGGATGACCGGCAGGAACAGCCAGAATAAAAGGTTCTGTTTTATGGGCAATGGTGCTGATGTCTGTATGAAATGGAGGATTATACGCCAGTCCGATATGCGCCAAACTGTCCACGATATGTCGTACCACATGCTGGGCACTCATTAATTCTAACTGGATTTCAAGATTTGGATATTTATGATGCACATGTCGAAGTACATCATAAATCATGTGTTGCATATAACTTTCACTTGAAACAATGTTCACTTTGCCAAGTTGAGAAGATTGCAGCTGAAATAAACTGTCAAATAATTCATTTTCACGATTCTTATTTTCCTTGAAATACTCAAGTACCAGATAGACGGCTTCAGTCGGAATAATATGCCGCCCCTTACGTTTGAAGGGGTTTATTTTTAGTTCAGATTCAAAGAGTTGAATTTGTCGGCTCATGGCGGACTGTTCAATATTCAGGATATCTGCCGCTTTGCGCATCGAACCGAACATCATCACCGTATAGAAATAACGCAAACGCTTTTCATTGATTCCGTTCAGTGGCGCAAGGAATTGCAAGTTTCTGTCCATAAAAACTCTGATGCCTTAAAAGCATCAGTATGCCGAATAAATTACATTGTTATCAAGTCAGGAGCATGCTTACATGGATTTTGAACAATAAGAAGATCTAGATAAAAAGGAGTTTTAGATGGATTTAATGACCTCCCGTCAACAACGGTTAGACCAGATTTACAAGAAAGTAAGCTGGCGGCTACTGCCATTTTTATTGCTGTGTTATTTCTTTGCTTATCTGGACCGGATCAATATCGGATTTGCCAAGTTACAAATGCAGCAGGAGCTGGGCTTTAACGATGCAATTTATGGCATGGCAGCCGGCATATTCTTTTTAGGTTATGTACTGTTTGAAGTGCCAACCAACCTGTATTTTGAAAAAGTCGGCGCCAGAAAAACCATTACCCGCATCATGATTTTGTGGGGCCTGACCTCCATGTCGATGCTATTTGTCACCACCCCGCAGATGTTCTATGTCTTGCGCTTTTTACTAGGTGTATTCGAAGCCGGTTTTGCCCCAGGCATGATTTTCTATCTGACCTATTGGTATGCTGGTGCACGCATGGCACGCGTGATGGTGATTGTCATGCTGGCCGGGCCACTGGCTGGCATGTTAGATGCGCCGTTATCGACACAAATTATGAGTACTTTTCATCAGATTTATAATCTTTCTGGCTGGCAATGGTTATTTTTATTAGAAGCTGTGCCGACCGTGCTGTTGGGCTGCGTAGCATACTTTTATTTAACCGATCATCCTTCACAAGCAAAATGGCTGTCCCAAGAGGACAAAGCCTTATTGGTGAAAGAAATTTCCCAGCATCAGTCTGCAAGCGGTCATAGCAATTTTAAAGCGGTGTTGAAAGATCCCTGGATTTATTTCATGGCCTTGGCCTATTTCACCATTATCTGTGGGATCTATGCGATTGGCTTCTGGCTGCCATCTTTATTGAAATCGGGCGGTATCCAAAATTTGCAGATGATTGGCTGGCTGGTGGCGATCCCATATTTATGCGGCGCAATTTTCATGATCATTTTTGCCCGCAGCTCGGACAAATGGCAGGAACGGAAATGGCATTGTGTAGTGCCTACGGTATTGGCCGGAGTCAGCTTGATGTTGTCGGTGATCAGTGCGAATTTCCTGCTGTCCTTTATTGCGATCTGTACCGCAACGGCCTTTATGTTTAGTGCCTATACCATTTTCTGGTCGATTCCATCGAAATACTTAAGCGGTAGTGCGGCAGCAGGCGGAATTGCCCTGATTAACAGTATCGGATTACTCGGTGGTTTTGTCAGTCCAAATATTATGGGCATGGCGCAGTCAATGACCGGTTCCATGCTGGCAGGCTGGTTCACGATTGCTGTGATCATGATGCTCGGAGGCACTTTCCTAATTTATACCTTCAGACTGAAAAAGCAAGCTGCGCCTCAGCAAACAACACACACTGCTCTAATCGTCGATAAATAATCAATCATGCAGCATAGGAAGGATTCAAGATATGAAGAAAATCATCATTGCGGGCTTTCAACATGAAACCAATACCTTTGCCCCGACCAAAGCAAACTACGCGGATTTTGTCCAGGGCGGGGGATTTCCGCCGCTCAGCCGCGGCGCAGATATCCTGAAATTTCGGGAACAGAACATTCCGATTGGCGGTTTTATTCAGCAAGCAGAACAATTCTGTTATCAACTTTTACCGGTAATCTGGGCGGGCACTTCACCTTCAGCACATGTAGAGCAGGGCACTTACCAGCGGATCTGTGATGAAATTATCGCGAGCATCCAGCAGCATCCGGCAGATGCGGTATATCTAGATCTGCATGGTGCCATGGTTAGTGAACAGGTGGATGATGGTGAAGGGGAATTGTTAAGACGGGTTCGTGAAGCAGTCGGGTCGGATATTCCGGTAATTGCCAGTCTGGATTTCCATGCCAATGTCACGCAAGCGATGTTTGCTCATAGTGATGCATTGATTTGCTATCGGACCTATCCGCATGTAGATATGGCTCAAACCGGACAACGCTGTGCCCAACTGCTAGATCAAATATTCCGGGGTAAAAAGCTGCATAAGCAAATGTATAAGCTGCCGTTTTTGATTGCGCTGAATGCACAATGTACCGAGCTGGAACCTACCCAATCATGCATGAATTTACTGGAACAGCTAGAGCAAAATAATTCTGTCCAGATGAATTTCACGCCGGGTTTTCCGGCGGCAGATTTTGAGGAATGTGGTGGTTGTATCTGGGGTTATAGTGAAAACGCTGAGCAGTTAGATCAGGCCATGCAACGCTATATCGCCCATGTGCTGCAACAAGAAACGCATTGGAATATGGATTTTTTATCACCAGATCATGCCGTGCTGCAGGCACTTCAACTTTATCAACAGCATCATTCGACCAGACCCGTGGTGATTGCAGATACTCAGGATAATCCGGGAGCCGGTGGTGATTCGAATACGACCGGGGTGCTATCGGCGCTACATCGGCATCAGGTTAAAAATGCACTGATTGGGCTTATTGTTGATCCTGCGGTGGTGCAACAAGCCTATCAGCTTGAGCTTGGTCAGCATTTTTATGCGAAATTGGGCGGAACATCAGGTATTGCGGGGGATACTCTATTTAGCGCTGAATTTAAAATCAAAGCCTATAGCGATGGGAAATTCAGCTATGGCGGGCCCATGATGCATGGCGTTGAGGCGGATATCGGCCCGAGTGTATTACTGGAAATAGATGGTATTGAAATTGCAGTCAGTTCCTACAAAGCCCAGTTGCTCGATCGTAATATGTTTAGAATTTTTGGTGTTGTGCCTCAAGATAAATCGATCATCGTGGTGAAAAGCTCGGTACATTTTCGTGCAGATTTTCAGGACATGGCTGCTGCCATTTTAGTCGCGAAAGCGCCTGAAGCCATGAAAGCAGACCCGAATGACCTGCCTTGGCAAAAGATTGATCCTGATAGACGACTCGTGCCGATGGGCGAAAGTCTGGCGCAACGTGATCAGCCATTGCGTCGTACTGTTTAACATTTAACTAATATCCAATTAACACCCAAACGATTGAACAGGCTAGATCCATCACGATCAAGCCTGTTTTTTTGATCACATCTTCATTTCCTTAAACTCAATATAATTTTCTGGTACCTGATCCCGCGTCTGAATCTGCCAAAGATGGACTAGTCTGATATCAAACAGGGCTAGCTAAAAAAAGCGGACAGGAATTCAATATTCTTTTCAAACTCAACAAAATACCTATAATTCCAATTAGAAACTTGTTGTAAATTAAACCTTAGGAGAAAAACAAATACAGTTTTGACTTTCTTATTTTAAATTAGAAGAATCAACCGGAGATTCTCATTGCGCGCTGCCCGCTATAAAATTTTGCTCATTATCGTATTGCTACTGGCAGTAGGGTTTGCTCTATTTCGTTGGTGGCAGGGGCCAGTGGTGCCTAGTTATACGCTGAGTGCCATGCCGCTGGTACAAAATGTTGTTGCGACCGGACGTGTTGCGACAGTTTCACGTGCCCAGGTAGGCAGTGAAATTAGTGGTGTGGTTCTGCAACGTCTGGTGCAGGAAGGCGATCAGGTTAAACCGGGTGATCTGCTGGTGGTATTGAAATCGGATGAATTGCTGGCCCAAGTCAGACAGGCCGAGCTGGCATTGACCGAATTGGCAAGCAGCCGACGGCCACAGGCTGCAGCAGAACTGGCCAGTGCCAAAGCCCAGCTGGAGCAAGCCAGCCGAGAAGCTACACGTCGACGTAATGCAGAAGCCGGTATCCTGTCGAGGGAAGAAGTCGAACAGGCTGTGGAAGCAGAAAGAGTCGCGCGCAATAATTATGAGACAGCCCGGGTAAAAGCAACAGCATTGGCTGCGGGTCAAGTCGAAGAAGCATCGCTTCGGGAACAGCTGGCGGTGGCACAGGCTCAACTGGCCAAAACTAAGATTCGGGCTGCAGTCGCCGGTACAGTGCTGACACGCGATGTCGAACCGGGTGATCTGGTTCAGCCAGGACAGACTTTATTTACCATTGCATTAACGGGGAACACAGAAATCCGGGTACCGCTGGATGAGCGGAATTTACCGCAACTGGCCTTACAGCAAAATGCTACCGTGATTAGCGATGCCTATCCGGATCAGTCTTTCCCGGCCCGGATTAACTTTATTGCACCAAGTATCGACCCACAGCGAGGTACGGTAGAAGTCAGACTTACTGTCAATCCCGTGCCAGATTTTTTGCGTCAGGACATGACGGTATCGGTGAATGTCGAGACGGCCAAACGAGCACGGGCACTGGCGATTCCGAATGATGCTTTAAGCAGTATTAAGGGAGATAAAGCCGTGGTCTTCATGGGACGTGATGGAAAAATACAGCGTCAGCAGATTACTTTAGGCTTGCGTGGCCTGGCCATGTCAGAAGTGAAATCCGGCCTGAGCGAGGGCGATCAGGTGCTGGCAGATGGCGAATCTTCATTGGAGGATGGCACCAGAGTTCGCTTAAAATCACAACAGAGTTCATTGCAGAATTCTGCTGATATGGCCAATAGCAAAAATGAATTACCGGTGAACTTCGATTGAAAAATTTATTCGGGCGGCTCTGGATCGAATGGAAAATCGCGGTCAGTTTTTTGCGCGAGGGTCGCGCGCAATCCATCATGATCACCATCGGAGTCGCCGTGGGCGTGGCAGTGATCGTCTTTATCACCGCTTTGATTCAGGGGCTACAAGCCAATATTGTCGAACGAACCTTAGGCACACAGGCGCATATTCGCCTGTTGTCACCCGATGAAGTTAACCAGATTGTGCCGTCTCCCGCCGGGACCGTGCAATTATTGCAGGAAGATAAACGGGCACAGCGGTTGCGTTCGATCAACAATTGGCAGCAGATTACCGAAACGCTGGACCAGTTACCCGTACTGACAGCTGTCTCGCCGGTGGTGTCTGGACCGGCCTTTGTACAACGCGGTGATGCGATTGAATCCGTGGCCTTGGTCGGGATGAATCTGGAGCGTTATCAGCAGATCATTCCATTAAAA
This sequence comes from Acinetobacter sp. WY4, assembly GCF_018438165.1. Classification (GTDB taxonomy): domain Bacteria; phylum Pseudomonadota; class Gammaproteobacteria; order Pseudomonadales; family Moraxellaceae; genus Acinetobacter. The sequence goes on from NZ_CP053947.1 coordinate 2,878,279, forward strand.
GAATATTTAATCAGTGGTCAGTTGCGGGTCGGCGCGGATGATGTGCTGATTGGCAGTCAACTGGCCAAAGACCTCGGTGTTCAGGTCGGCAGCAAGTTGCGACTGGATACTGGTCAACAAAATAGTGCTTTGGTGAATATTGCCGGTATTTTTGAACTGGGTGTGCGCGAACTGGATGCGCGTTATGTCTATCTGGATCTCAAGCAGGCACAGTCCTTACTCGGCCTGCCAGGCGGGGTAACGGTGATTGACCTAACCATTGCCAATATTTTTGAAGCAGACCAGGTTGCCGCACAAGTCGGACGCCTGACCTCATTAAAAGCCGAAAGCTGGATTGAAACCAATGCCCAACTGATGAATGCCATTACCGCACAAAGCCTGTCCACCAATATGATTATTGTCTTTGTCGCAATTTCGGTGGCTTTCGGGATTGCCAGCGTCATGTCAGTTAGTGTGGTGCAGCGCACCCGGGAAATTGGTATTTTGCGGGCGACAGGTGCAACCCAATCGCAAATCCTGCGAGTTTTTCTGTTTCAGGGCGCAATCTTTGGCTTACTTGGTTCAGTGCTGGGCAGCATAGTCAGTTATGGCCTGGTGTGGGTATTTAATAATTTTGGTCCGGGATTATTCTATATTCCGATATCGATTGAACTGGTGATTTTGGCATTATTGTTGGCGACATTAACAGGCGTACTGGCTGCAGCGGTGCCATCACGTCGGGCCGCGGCACTCGATCCAGTGGAGGCGATTCGTCATGTCTGAGCAATCTCAGGAAGTTCTGCGTCTGGAAGCGCTACGCAAGTCTTATAACATTGGACAGCCCAATGAAGTTGAGGTTTTGCATGGCATTGACCTGCGCATTGATCGCAACGACTTTGCTGCACTTATTGGCCCTTCCGGTTCTGGAAAAAGTACCTTACTGAATATTCTGGGACTGCTGGATAAACCAACGAGTGGCGAGCTGTATTTGTTGGGACAACCTACCAGTGCGATGGATGATACCGGCCGTACGGCGCTGCGCGGCAACAGCATCGGATTTGTATTTCAGTTTCACCATCTGATTCAGGCATTTAGTGCACTGGATAATATTCTCATGCCTTTAATGATGGCGCATGGCAAACCGAATCAGCAGGCAATGCAACGCGCACGTGATTTACTAGCGGCAGTGGGACTGGAAAAATTTGCCGAGCGTAAACCGAATGAATTGTCCGGAGGACAGCAGCAGCGGGTGGCCATTGCTCGGGCCTTGATTACTGAGCCGGCATTATTATTGGCCGATGAACCGACAGGTAATCTGGATACCCAGACCGCGGCTGATATGTTTGAACTGTTTCGTAAAGTGCATCGTGAACGCGACTGCGCCGTACTTTTAGTCACGCATGATCCGCGCCTGTCTGCCACTTGTGATCGTACCATCAATCTGGTCGATGGCCGGATTGAAAGTGATTCGAGCAATTCTCCTCAAGATTAAGCTGTACTGTAAGGAGCCAGGAGGGCTAATTTTTTGAAGCGATCGAAAAGATATTTCAGATTTATAGCTTTCAAAAAATGATAGCCATATATGAGATTGAAATAATCTGTAAACAATCTGTTTGTTAAAAAAGGATGTAGGCGATTGCCTACATCCTTAAATTTTGACGGTTTAATTTTAATGATTCTGTTTTTTAGCTTGATCTAACCATTGAGCACCGGTAAATCATATCTAATCAAAGCGTCAGGATGAAGCCGAACTTTAATGGCACTACCGCAAGTTTCCGCTTCATCCTGTGGGTAGCCTGCTCTCAAAGATTTGATCCGGTTTTATTATTCCAGATTACTTCTCAGCATCCAGGCAGTTTTTTCGTGTACTTCCAGTCTTTGCGTGAGAATGTCAGCAGTCGGCTGATCATTGGCTTCTTCAATGATCGAAAAAATACTTCTGGCGGTACGTGCCACAGTTTCATGTGCATCTACCAGTAAACGTATCATTTCTTCAGCTTTAGGTACACCTTCGACTTCTTTAATGGAGGTGAGTTTTACAAACTGTTTATAAGTGCCGGGTGCTGCAAAACCTAGAGCACGAATACGTTCAGCAATGATGTCCAACGCATTCCATTGCTCGGTATATTGAGTCATAAACATGTTGTGCAGGCTGTTGAACTGGGGGCCGGTGACATTCCAGTGGAAATTATGGGTCATCAAATACAGGGTATAACTGTCTGCTAAAAGTCTGGATAAACCATCGACAATTTTGGCGCGATCATCATGCGAAATCCCGATATCAATTTTCATTGCTTTAGATTCTTTTTTAGAAGAGGCCATGCTCTTACTCCTTCAAAATTAACGCGATACTGTGTATTAAAATAAAGTCGGATGTATCTGAAGCCCGAGCCAAGAGATGAAATGATCTCTATGACTTTGTATTTGATCTAACAGGCTAAGAGATTTAAGTGGTTATAAGTTATAGATATTAGTTCAATATAAAGGCAGGAAGTTTAGTCATTATGTATAAGCAGGACGCGAGATTGTAACTATTTAAATCTGTCAAATTTTGACTATACTTCAGCGGTAGCACGTTAATTTCTCATAGCAAATTGAACTTCTAAAAAGTCCTAATCATTTCAGGATTGAAACATCGTTTTGGGTTATGACGCTTATTTGTGAGCAAGATCACATATCACCATACTGAATCTTTATTTCGAAATATCTCTGTGAAATTTTAATATTTTATTTTAAATAAATAACTTAGATAAAAATTTAAATCATAAATAAACCCGAAATTTATAAAAAATAACACAATGCTGCCTTAATTAAACAAGGCACTACAAACAATAATAAATCTCTTTCTCAAATGCAGTTATGTTAGGACACAGGCGAAACCAATAACAATATTCCCAGAAGAGCAAAAATGCTTCGAGTCAGCATATTCAGAAGAAATGTGAGGCTGATACAGGATCGGCTGTAGCAGATTGACTTGCGGGATGATTTTGATTCGGTAAGCCATGCAATATATAAGCTCAAGCGACTTTGAGATAGACCAAAAATATCTGAACTAAACTCAAGCTCAGCAAGGAATACATCATGAAAATTAAGGCCAATAGCCCTGCGACTGGTAAAGACGGTTTAGACAAACAAAATACCAATAAAAAAAGTGAACAGCTCGACGCATATCGCAGTGATGCGACCGAACAGGCACTCACTACCAATCAAGGGGTTAAAATTTCCGATAACCAGAACAGTCTCAAGGCAGGCGTTCGCGGTGCAACCTTGATCGAAGATTTTATTCTCCGGGAAAAAATTACCCATTTTGACCATGAGCGAATTCCAGAACGTATTGTGCATGCCCGTGGTGTCGGCGCACATGGCTATTTTGAGGCTTATCCGGGTAATGAAAAACTGACCAAGGCAGGCTTCCTGACCAATACCAATGTGCAAACGCCAGTATTTGTGCGTTTTTCTACCGTACAGGGCCCGCGTGGTTCAGCAGATACGGTACGTGATATTCGTGGTTTTGCGACCAAGTTTTATACGGATGAAGGTAACTTCGATCTGGTAGCGAATGATGCGCCGGTATTCTTTATTCAGGATGGGATCAAGTTCCCGGATTTTGTACATGCAGTCAAGCCTGAACCACAGACCGAGATTCCTACCGGTGCATCTGCACATGATACTTTTTGGGATTTTGTTTCCTTAGTGCCTGAATCTGCACATGCGGTGATGTGGGCCATGTCGGATCGGGGTATTCCGCGTAATTTAAGAGCCATTCAAGGCTTTGGTGTACATACTTTCCGTTTTATCAATGCCGAGAATAAAGCGGTTTTTGTTAAATTCCACTGGACGCCAAAACAGGGTCTCGCCCAACTGGTCTGGGATGAAGCACAAAAACTGGCGGGTAAAGATCCGGATTTCCATCGTCGTGACTTATATGAAGCGATTGCCTCCGGTAACTATCCGGAATGGGAGTTGGGTGTACAGGTCATTCCAGAAGAAGATGAGATGAAGTACGACTTCGACTTGCTGGACCCAACCAAAATTATTCCGGAAGAACTGGTGCCGGTGACGCCGATTGGCAGAATGGTGCTGAACCGTAATGTTGATTATTTCTTCGGTGAAACCGAGCAGGTGGCATTCTGTCCGGGACATATTGTGCCAGGACTAGATTTTACCAATGATCCATTATTACAAGCACGTCTGTTCTCCTATACCGATACTCAGCTTAGCCGTTTAGGTGGTCCAAACTTCCACCAGATCCCAATTAACAAGCCGGTTTGTCCATTCCACAATAACCAGCGTGACGGTTTACATCAGCGTATTGTACATACCGGTCAAGCCAGTTATGAGCCTAATTCGATTGACAATAACTGGCCGGCTGAAACTCCGCCCGCAGCACAAGGCGGTGGTTTTGAAAGTTATCAGGAACGTATTGATGGACACAAGATCCGTCAGCGTAGCGAATCTTTCAGTGATCACTTTAGTCAGCCCCGTCTTTTCTACCGCAGCCAGACGCCGCATGAACAGAAGCATATTGTCGATGCCTATGTCTTCGAGCTGAGCAAGGTGGAGCGCAAATATATTCGTGAACGTGAAGTACTTGAAGTGCTCTGCAATATCGATCTGGACTTGGCACAGCAGGTTGCTGACCAATTGGGTATTGAAATTCCGGCAGAGAAAAAGGCGGCAAAATTGCCAGAGGTGCAGGTTTCACCACGTTTATCTTTTGAGGCATTTAAACCTGAAGATATTAAGGCACGCAAAATTGCGCTATTGGTGCACGACAAGGCCAATGAGGCCAGTATCAAAGCTGTTCAAGCTTGGGCAGAATCAGAAGGGGCTGTGGTCGATGTACTGACCCCAAAACCGGGCCCGGTACTGGGTCAGCAAGGCGAGGTGATTCCTTCCGATGGTATGCAAAAAGCAGAACCATCCATTGCCTATGATGCTGTGGTGATTGCTGACGGTGACAATTACGATGTGGTGATGAAAGATGGTGTGGCGACTCATTATCTGCTGGAAGCTTACAAGCATTTAAAACCAATCGTGTTCCTGGGCGATAAAGGCAAGCTGATTGAGGATCTGCGCTTGGTTAGCGATGAAGGAACTCTGGCAAACGGACAGTTTGAAGCAGTACAAGATAGCTTCAAGACTTTGATCCTGAACCATCGTGTCTGGGCGCGTGAAGCGATTGCGGAAGCAATTCCTGCCTAAACGATCCAATTTATGTTTTAGAGGATAGAGGCTCCGGCTTCTATCCTCATGGTTTTAAAATGGATGAAGAGATGGTGAGACCGGACGTCAAAAAGTTGTTAGCGCAAGCACAGCAAGCCAAATGGAGCAGAGAGCAGGATATTTATCTGATTGAACATAATCATTTGCCTTTAGCTGAACTGATGCAGCAACTTTGTTTCAATGAAGAAGAGATTAATGCACGCCGTAAGGTATTAGGGCTGACCACACGTTTAAAACAAATGCGCAAGCTTTCTCATTAACTGACTTTACAAACACAACAACATTATCCGTATTTTATGAGGAACCGCATGCATGAACCTCGGTTCAATATTACAAAGATTTGAAACTTCTCCTCTGGAGCTACAAGAAAAAATTCACCACACTTTAATGGAGCTGGTAGAGATTTCCGCTCAGGTGCCTTATCCCGCTTCCGGAGCGACCTTAAAACGCTGGCAGATGCTTAGTCAGGTTTCGGCAAGCAATTTGAGCCTGGGCAAACTGTATGAATCGCATTTAGATGCTTTAGCTATTCTGCATGAACTGAATATTCCGGTAGAACAAAAAGGCTTATGGGCAGTATGGGCGGCAGAAGGCGGTCCCAAACCTTTAACATTGCAAGCAGGAAAGCTAAGCGGAATTAAGCCCTGGTGTTCTGCATCGGTCTGGGTGCAACACGGTCTGCTGACTTACCGTGATGAGCAGCAACAATCCCAATTACTGATTCTAGATTTGTCACAAGAAGGCATTCAGCATCATCAGGATGCCTGGCAGGCAGTGGGCATGCAGCATACCTTGACTGCCCGGCTTGAACTGGATCAGGTTAAGGCGGAAAAAGTCGCAGCTCCAAATGCCTATCTGGATCGGCCCGGATTCTGGCATGGCGCCGCAGGTGTGGCCGCGTGCTGGTATGGCGCAACCGTGCGTTTGGCTGAATATTTAAGACAGGCAGTATTGTTAAAACCGCATGCCTATAAGGCCATGTATCTCGGTGAAATTAGTCGGGAGCTTTTAGCGACACAGTCCTTATTTTATCAAGTTGCTGCATTGATTGATCAGCAACCGCAACACGCACATGAGTTAAAGATTCGTAGCCTACGTGCTCAGGTGGAAGCGACTGCCTTAAATGTACTAACTCATGTAGGTAAGGCACTTGGTGCTGGGCCGTATTGTGAGCATCCGCATTTCGCTCGGCTTGCAGCAGATCTTCCGGTATTTATTCGTCAAAGTCATGCTGCATTTGACTTGGAGCGGATTGGCGAGCTGACTGCACAGGAGGAACAATTATGGACGTTATAAGACATGAGATTGTAGGGGATCGTGTCATCCATGGTGAAGGCACAAGACTTGAAGAATGGCGTTCCTGTCAGATCCTGCAACAGATGCCGGAATTTGATATTCCTAAGATTATTCCTCTAGATGCCAGAGTCTGCATCATTGCCCCTCATCCTGATGATGAAATTTTGGGCTGTGGAGGCCTGATTCAGCGTCTGGACAAACTTGGCTATCAGATCATACTTTTTGCCGTTACCAATGGGACAGCCAGTCATCCCGGCTCTAGTCTATATACTCCCGAAGAGTTGAACCAGATTCGTCCTGCTGAAACGCGAGCAGCTTTAGAAGCGTTACCTTTAAAACAGAATATCTTGCGGATCGCTTTAGATATTCAAGATGGCAAGGTGGCCGAACAGCGGGATGTGTTGCAACAGCATCTGCAATCTTATCTGCAACCGAATGATGTGTTAATTAGCACATTTGTTCATGATGGACATCCAGATCATGAAATTACGGGGCAGGTCACACAGCAGCTGGCCACTGAACTTCATTTGCCCTGTATTCAGGTCTTGATTTGGGCATGGCATTGGGCAACACCTGGAGATACCAGAATTCCCTGGACCGTCGCTCATCAACTCAAATTAACTGAGGAAGAATTACAATATAAGTCTCGAGCTGCGCGGTGTTTTAAGAGCCAGATCGAACTTGATCCGACGATAGATCAATCACCGATTCTGCCAGAGCAGGCATTACAACGTATTTTACAGCCCTGGGAGGTGTATCTGTATGAACAGTAAAGCAGCCTATGATCAGGAATATTTCGATGCCTTGTATGCCCTGAATCAGGGAGATCCCTGGCAATATGAACAGCGTTGGTATGAACAGCGCAAACGGCAGATTTGTCTGGCGGTCTTGCCACGCTTGCAGTTTGACTCCGCGATTGAAATTGGTTGCAGTAACGGCATATTCAGTCAGGAACTAGCGCAGCGGACAGATAGCTTAATGTGTCTGGATGCCAATGATACTGCGATCCAGTTGGCACAGCAGCGTTTACAAGTGTATCCGCATGTGCAGGTGCTACAGCGGATCGTGCCAGATGAGTTGCCTAAACAGAAATTTCAGCTCATTGTCGTCAGCGAGATTTTATATTATCTAAATCCGATTGCTCTGCAACAGGTGCTGACATGGTTGCATACTGCACTCGAACCGGGTGGATGTATCTTGAGTTGTCATTGGCGCGCGTCGATCTCGGGATTTAGCCTAAATGGTGAAGATGTCCATCAGTATCTCAAAGCGCATTTGAACTATGCACATCGTTTAAGTTTGCAGGACTCCGATTTTTTGGTAGATCTGTGGCTGAATTCAGCACAATCCGTAGCAGAGCAGGAGGGCTTAAGATGAAAAAAATCGGTGTGGTGATTCCGGCCTGTAATGAAGAAGCCTATATTGAACGCTGCCTGTTGGCCTTAAAATCAGCACAAACTTATTTTTTTCAATATTTTAAAACAATAGAAAATTTTCCCGAGATTCATATTCTCGTGGTCTTGGACCATTGTACCGATAGCACTGCACTTAAAGTTCAGCAAATGAACATTCCAGCTATCAGTTGCGACTTCCGAAATGTCGGTAAGGCACGCCATGTAGGCATTCAGCAAATGATCGAGCAAGGCTGTGACTGGATTTGCTGTACCGATGCCGATTCATTCGTACAGTACGATTGGTTTCAGGTGATGTTACAGCATCAACCCACCGATGCGATTTGTGGTGTAGTCGAGCTGGATCAATGGGATCATTTAAGCCGGAAAACCCGTCAGGCTTATCTCCGACATTATCAGGACAGCATGGGACATCGGCATATTCATGGCGCAAACCTGTGTTTTAAAGCTTCGGCTTATATACAGGTCAATGGGTTTCAGCAACTGGACTGTCATGAGGATGTTGATTTCATCCGTCGTTTAGAAAAAGCCGGCGCGCAGATTGTCTGGTCGAATCAACTGAGAGTTACCACCAGCAGTCGTCTTAACTCAAAAATTGCCGCAGGTTTTGCCCATTTTCTGCAAAAACTTGAGCTTAAGCAGGCCGCGAAAAAACCGATCAGTCTATGCAAATAAAAGCATAAAACTATAAATTTTATACAATCAGATACTTGTAAAAAATCTTAAAATTTGGTTCTAAAAACTATTCCATTTAAATTTATTCTGTTTATAATTCACGCAAATTCAGCCCCGCATACTTATATATTTCAACTATAAGTCTGTGGGGTTTTTCTATGGATGAACGGTAATGGATGCCTGAGCCTTCTTTTGTGGTAATACAATGTTCAATCAAACACTGCTTTCTCGAATTCAGTCTCCATCACCATATCTATGGCAGAAAATAGCGACTGCGTTGTGCTTCTTTAGCTTGGGCTTTAGTACTGCGGCTTGGGCACCCTTAATTCCATATGCACAGCAGCGCCTGTTATTAAATCATGCTGATTTTGGCCTGTTATTGCTGTGTGCCGGAATCGGTTCAATGCTGGCGATGCCGCTGGCCGGTCGACTGGCCAATGCCTTGGGTTGCCGTGCTGTTTTGGCCGTAATTCTCAGTGCATTTTTATTTATTTTGCCTGCTCTGGCTTATAGTCCGAATCATTTAATGATGGCAATCAGCCTGTTTTTCTTTGGTGCCAGTGCCGGTGCTTTGGGCGTGACTGTCAATATCCAGGCTGCACAGATTGAGAAAAAACTCGGTAAAAGTTTAATGTCGGGTTTTCATGGAGTGTGTAGTTTAGGTGGTCTGGCAGGCGTACTGGGCATGACCATGTTAATGGGACTTGGCTTGGCGCCTTTAACCGGTGCGGTGATTGTCAGTGTAATTTTGCTGCTTATTGCCTTATTCGCTGTTCCTTTAAGTTTGGGTGCTGAGCCAAAAACAGCGGTAGAAGAAACATCACCAGAACAACCGGTAAAAAAAGCAGCACCGACCTGGGCAATTTTAGGTATTGGTCTGATCTGTTTTGTGGCTTTTCTTTCGGAAGGTGCCGCCATGGACTGGAGTGGTATTTATCTTGCTACTGAGTTCAGCCTGCCTGCGGCGCAAACCGGTTTAGCTTATAGTTTCTTTGCTGGTTTGATGGTACTGGGACGTTTTAGTGGACACCTGATTATTCAGCAGTTTGGTGAAAAAAATACGATTCTGTTAAGCGCACTATTGGCTGCAACCGGTTTATTAACCGTAGTCTTTGCGCCAGTCTGGCAAGTGGTGTTGGTCGGCTATGCGATTTTAGGTTTAGGTAGTGCCAACATTGTACCGCTGATGTTTTCCCGTGCAGGACGTCAGAAAACTTTGGCTTCACATGTGGCATTGTCTTATGTATCGGTATTTGCTTATACAGGTTCGTTGATTGGGCCAGCATTGGTCGGCTTTGGTAGTGAAATCATCGGATTGAGTCTGGTATTTAGCGTCATTGCGATTGGTCTATTGAGTATTGTGATTTTGAATCATCTCACTGCAGACCCAAGCGAAGTACAACAAAGCGAAGAGATTGTGGCTCCTCTTCAAAATGAAACACCAGCTTAATGCTGGTGTTTTTTTACTTAAAAATTTAGGCATGTACACTGAACTGGTTTGAAGCTCCTGCAGCCACCGGACGATAGATCCGCAGGCTTTGTGAGTTTTTCAGGTCAGTGATAAACTGATCACGCCAGCGAATAATATCGAAATTTTTCAAGCCTTGGCTTAAATAACGATAGCGCTCTAAACGTTCTGATTTAGACATGCGCAGCGCCTTCTTCAAAGCTTTAGCCATACTGTCATGCTCATAAGGATCGACCAGTAAGGCTTCTTTCATTTGTTCAGCAGCACCGGCATATTTAGATAGAATCAAGACACCCGGATCTAAAGGATCCTGTGCAGCAATATATTCCTTGGCGACCAGATTCATACCATCCCGGATCGAATTTACCCAGCAAATATCTGCCTTACGATACAGTTGCATCAATGCCTCATGGCCCAAAGTATCATAGCTGCAATCGAAAGGTAACCAGTCCGCTGTGCCATGCTGGCTATTAAGTTCATGCACGGCAGATTTAAATTGCATATACAGGTTCTTATAGGTCTTTACATCCAGTCGGCATGGACAGGCAATTTGTAATTGCTGGAATTGATTTTTAAACTCTGGCTGATCTTCCAGTAAGCTCTGCAAAGATCCGATTTTTTCCAATAAGCCTTTACTATAATCAATCCGGTCAACTGAAATGATGGTTTTATAAGGCTGCACTGTATTCAGATCAAACGGAAGCTTTTCTGGATGACTATCTGAGGCCTGATTTTGTAGTTGCACAGGATGCACACCAATCGGATAGCATTTCACATGAATCTTTCGAGATTGATAATTCAGGATTTCATTGTGACGATGCTGCACTTTTAAGGTCTGTTCAAGGAAATTTAAACAGTTTTCCTGATCGCGAGAGGTCTGCAAACCCAGTACATCGTAGTTGGCCAAATGATGTGCCAGATCGCGATGAGCGGCTAAAGTCTGCCAGAGCCTTAGTTCAGGAAAGGGAATATGCAGGAAAAAGCCAATACGGTTACGCATGCCCAGTTTACGGCAATAATGCGCCACGCTTAAAAAATGATAATCATGGATCCAGATAATATCATGTGGAGATGCTACCTGTTTCAGGTGCTTGGCAAAGCGTAAATTGACATCCTGATAGATCTTAAAATCCTGCGGCTGATAATCTACAAGTTGATGCTGGTCGTGCATCAGCGGCCACAATGCATTGTTGGCAAAACCACAATAAAAGCCTTGATATTGGGATTCAGTCAATGGACTCGTGTGATATTCAACATTTTGATGCTTCAGGATTTGAAACTTCTGCTCTTTCGTCTGGTCAACTCGGGATCCATTCCAGCCAACCCAGATACCGCCTATATCCTGCAAAGCATCCTGCAATGCCACCGCTAATCCACCTGCCTGTGTATTGTCTGACTTAGGTAGATTTACACGATTTGATAACACTATGAGTTTCGACATGTAATTTCTCCAATAATAATTGTTGTTGTGCTTTCAGTATTTCTAAAAATTCCGCTAGAAAAGCCTGTACTTGAGTCACGTTTTCGAGGCGATGTTGTGCCACGGTGTTGCCTGTACCGACTTTGATAGAGCAGCCTTTGAATGTGTTGATGACTTGAAAACCGGCTTCGTCGGTCAGGTCATCTCCGATAAAAATGGGGTAATGATCACTTAAGTGATATTGCTGCATAATTTGTTGGATGGCTGAACCTTTATTTGCCCCTTTGGGCACCAGTTCAAATACAAACTTTCCAGCCTTAAGTTCAAAATCCTGAAAATGAGTGAGACAATTCAAGGCAAATGCATGCACTTGATGCTCTAAATGGGGATGTTCACGAAAATGCAGGGCGACTGAATAGTCTTTAATTTCTATTCGAATCTGAGGAATATTATTACTATGTTCTGTAATATAATTTTTTAATAATTCAAACTGTTCAGGATTTAAATCAATTAACTTGCTTAAACGCGATTGATAGCTTAATTCAAAACCGTGAGAACCGGCAATATTCCAGTCAAATGGATAAATAATTTTTTGGGCTTGTGCAATTGAGCGACCGGTCACTAATATTAGCTGAATATATTGTTGTAACTCTTTTAAGGTATTTAAGGTTCCGCTCTTAATTATACTTTTTGCTGGATCTGGGTGGAATTCAGAAATGGTTCCATCAATATCAAGAAATAAAACAAGTTTGTGAGAATAAATAATAGGTTTGAGCTGATTTAAAATCACTTGAGGTAATATATAAGAAGATGTAGCAAGTGAATCTTCTAGGTCTTGATCTTCTTTTAGAGTCGACATAAATACTACCTAAGCCTCTGAAGTTAAATTGATTTAAAAGTTAGAATTACCTGAATGGTCATTGCTTTGATTAAATTTATAACATATTTCATTTAACAGACTGGCTTTAAGTGCAGAAACGAAACACTTTTAACAAGTACAGTTACTTTGTAAGATTTAGAAATATTTTGGTAGAAATCCAGTATTGTTAATAAATTTTAAAAATAAATTATGAGGATTTTATATTTTAAGATTTTCTTGGATTGATTGTTTTTCAGGATTTTACATAATAAGATTTATTATTTAATCTTTATTTTTGAATATGTATTTTTTAATTAATTTTTTAGAATATAGTATTTATTATTAATTTATTTTTTTATTTTTAAATATATGAGGGAGATGTAATTTTGAGATCTTTTTAAATAGAATAATCTAAATAAATTTATAAATCAGGTATATATAATTAAAATATTTAACTTAAGTTTATGAAAATTAATAATTTTTAAGATTGGCTAAGCTGTCTTAAAAGAAAAAATACTAATATTGGCTAGAGGGAAATTTCGTATTATCAAATTTTCTTGGGACCAATTGCAGAGCTATACAATTTAAACAGCCTCTTAATTTAGCATCTCAGATTATTTTTTAATTCTTATTGATAAATTTTATCAGAGGATAAAAAATCGAAGAAAGATGAACGCCAGTTCTATGACTAAACTCTGAAAATAACTTGAATATTCTTTTTTTTGAATCGAAGCGTAGGTATTAGATGAAGTTGAGCTAAACAGAGAGAAGAGATGTAAAGGTGTCATCGCAAGGACAGAGTAGATACAAAAGATCGAAAACAGATCATTAGTGATCTTACATAGGTTACAAAACTAAATGATGTTTCAATTAAACAGAATTTTTTGCTCAAATGGATATGAGCCAATTTAAAATCAGTAAATGATGACAGAAGAGGAAAGAAATAATTTTTTGAAAAAATAATAAAAGAGCAATCAAAGTGGAGAAAAGCTAAGGGTCGTATCCTATAAGTTAAGAAACCCAACTCAGATACAACCCATCTATTTGCATAAGAGAAAAATACTCAAATTTCTCGCCACACTTCATTTTTGTCTTTTAAAGGAATGGTAAAGTTAAAGTCATCATCATTACTGACCAGAAGACTGGTTGGAGTCTGCATCACCACTTTCAAAACAGTACCGGCTTCAAAAATAATAGGGTCGCAGTTTTCTTTTTGTAGAGTCACCGGTTTAAGTAATTCAATTACTGAACTTTCCATAGTTTTTTCCAAAATAAGATTACTTTTCGATAATTAAATCATAGCATGATTTTTGAAAATTTAACTGTTTCTTCAAAAACTGAGAACTTGATCAATGACTTATTCAAATAGGGAGTAGTGCTCTATTTAGATTAAAGATACCTAGAAGACATGCAGTATGTCTGATTTTCATCCTATTCTCGCAGTGCTCAGAAGCATGAAGTTCTTTTACATAAACCCGACAGATAACAGGCATAAAAAAGTCTATCAAAATAACGAAAGGTCAAAAACATGATGATTTTTCTGTTTTTTGATATCGCTCGGCTAAATGATAAAAATCGAGAATATAAGGAAAATCATAACGCAGAGCTGAATGATAAAAATAATTTTCTAGAGACTCGATATCTTTCTATCCTTTTTTACACTAAATTGAAAATTAATGCTTTATAACAGTAAAAATCTAAAATAAGAATAAACTATGCGTCATTTGGATGACCAAGAGACATAAGGAGAACTGGGTCGGCATGTTTAAGTCATTTTTCCCGCAACCCGTCTGGTTTTTTAGCAGCCTGATTTTGTGGTTTATCATTAATCTTGTACTTTGGCATAGTGGCGGATCAGGATGGGGAACCTATCTGGGTTTTCCTGAAGGTTATTCTGATGAAAAGCTTACAATCGGTATCGGGCGTTTCTGGTCAGCTCAATTCATCTGGTTCTATCTCTGGTATTTCATAGCAACTACGATATTTGCGCTGTTCTGGCAATGGAAAGCCAGACACCGATGGCAGCGCTGGTCGGTCTGGGGCTCGGCATTTATTCTGTTTAATATCTGGTTCGGGGTACAGGTCAATGTCGTATTAAACGAATGGTATAGCCCGTTTTATGATCAGATTCAACAAATGCTCACTAAGGGTGGTGGGGATGTTTCATTGCTGTATCAAGGCGCATTAACCTTTATTTATATTGCGATGGTTTATGTCACTTTAGCGGTATTTAACCTGTTTTTTGTCAGCCATTATGTCTTCCGCTGGCGTACCGCGATGAATGATTATTACACCGCACATTGGGAGCAGTTACGTCATATTGAAGGTGCATCACAACGTATCCAGGAAGATACCATGCGCTTTGCCAAAACCACGGAGCAGTTAAGTGTTTCCTTGATCGAAGCGCTGATGTTGCTGATGGCATTCCTGCCGATCTTATATCAGCTCTCTAGTCATGTGAAAGTTTTACCGATTGTAGGGGAAATACCGCATGCTTTAATGTGGGCCTCGATCGGCTGGGCGGTATTGGGTACGGTCATTTTAATGGTCGTGGGAATGAAATTGCCCGGACTGGAGTTCAATAACCAGAAAGTTGAGGCAGCCTATCGTAAAGAGCTGGTCTATGGCGAAGACTATGCTGATCGCGCACATCCGCTGACATTACAAGAACTGTTTAGCCGGGTACGCTGGAATTATTTCCGGTTGTATTTTCACTATGCTTATTTCAACATGGTTCGGATCTGGTACTTGCAGTTAGACAATATTTACGGATTATTTATTCTGTTTCCAAGTATTGCAGCAGGGGCAATTACTCTTGGTTTGATGATGCAAATCCTGAATGTATTTGGCAAAGTGCGGGAATCTTTCCAGTATCTGATTCTGTCTTGGCCGACGATTATTGAACTGATGTCGATCTATAAACGCTTAAAAGCATTTGAATCACATATTGATTAATTTTTTCTCATATTATTATCCTGCTTTATCAGCCAAACAGTTTTAGGTTTGGCTTTTTTTAGGGCGAGTTAATTTACAAAATCCAATGGAAAATATCGATCTGACCGTTGGTCAGATGACTTAGGTAAATCGTGTCAGAGCCTCCCAATATTGGGGTGTTCAGATATTTTTTTCTTGTCTAGAATCCTAAGGGCCAGCCAAGATGGCGTTTAATTTCCGGTGGTTTGACGTATAAAAATAACGAGTGTACGTTGAGGAAATTATTCTTATGCTGATCTTGTTCAGGTAATGTTATAGCGGATAAAAGGTAAATTTATTACCCATTATAATAAAGATCTGTAGCGTTTCCTGAATAAGCCGCCGGAGAAGGATTCACCGCCTTCTTCGGTTTTTTATGTGTTTTTTCTATCTTTTTCTTGAGTCCTGAATGAAATTGTTTATTATTTGATCTAAATTAAAAATGATACTTGTGTCAATTTTTATCACATGAAGCTTGGCATAATCAGCAAAGTTGAGACTGATATGTGCCTTTTTACCGTTTAAATATTATAGTTATCAATATCTTGTGTTTGTTGTTTTGTGCTATTTAAGCTATGTTATACGGGATTTTGGGGTTGAGATGTTTGCTGTGAAGCTAAAAGTAATAATTCTAATAATAGGGGCAGCAGGTTTAGCTGGGTGTAATAGCGTGAATCGGTTGAAATCAGAGGTTTTACATCCTTTTGCCAGTCCGGAAGAATTGATTGCCAAACGGGCTTTGAATCAACGTGATGGTAGTGCAAAAGATTATGTTTATCTTTGGGGACAAGCTCAGAAAAATAATACGACTCAGGCCATGTATCCGCGTTCGATACTGACGCAATATTGTCATGAACAGGGCGGTAAATTTTCACTGCTGTATAAAAGTAATTTTAGTGCCGTGGCAGATGTTGCCCAACGCAAACGCCTGAGTGCCAATCGGGGTGTTGTACAGGGTAGCGGTGCCTATCAGTGTCGTATGGATGACCTGACTGAAAGCTGGATTGTCTCGATTGAGCCAACTTCTGAACGACAAGTTGATAAATCTAGCCAGACGCGTAGTGTTCGACTACTCACCCAGGTCATGAGTCCTTCTCAAGCAAAAAACTTTTATCGTCCAACTAAAGCCAGGGTTGCTTTGGAGCAAACCAAACCTGCATCGATAAAAACTACGACTCCTTCTAAGACTCCTGCCGCAAAGACGACAAATGAACTGAAGGAATCAGCACGTAAAGAACTGGAGAAGAAAGAATTAGAGCGAAAGGAATTAGAAAGAAAAGAGTTAGAGAAAAAAGAAGCAGAGAAAAAGCAGCTAGCAGCGGCATCAGCTCGAGCTACGGTAGCAGAAACACCGCAACAAAATCAGATGAAGATTTATGTGGCAGCGCGACGTGATATTAACAGTGGCAAGAATCTGAATAATGCCTGTAACAACGCCCAGCGTGCCTATAACTATGGCAAATTGCAGGGCACAGAGGGAACACGTGTCTATACTGAATCAGGGATGCTGGTTGCACGCTGTCTGAACAGTATTCCGGTCTATGCCAGCCGTTTCCCGAATGCTAAAGCTCAATCCAAGCGGATTTTGCAGAATTTGGCCAATAATTATAATCATGCCGGAGCCAAGAATCTTTTGAGGCAGTTAAAATAAGCACAGGATCAAAAGACTTAATCCAAAATCCGTATGATCCTTTTAACCATCGAGAAGATAGGCGCAAAAATCTGCTCGATCCGACGGGAGAGAGCAGACGAAAGCCGGCTTGGTTTTGTAGGGAGATCACGTGACCCGAGAATCTCCTTCCGTGATGTCGGATGAATGAATAAAAATACGATCAAGACGAAAAAAGGACAAGTCCCACAGTATGAGGCTGTGAAATATATTGGTAGTCATAATTATAAGTTTTTATTTTTATTGTTTTAGTCTAAATCATAGCGCTAAGTTTGACTGATCAATATCCTGATCTGATGAATAGCAATATGGACATCAGAGCGATTATCTAAGTGTTTTAAATCTGGGTCAGGTTTTACAGAGTTCTATCAGTTTATTGCCCTGTTCCATGCTACAACTAACTGGTTTCATATCACTGGCCGGACATCGAAGAACAGGAAATTATGATGGCGCATAGATCTTTTACAAAGCTTCGTACAATTTTAATAAGTGCAACATTATTAAGTGCGACTCAGGTTGCCATAGCAGGTCCGACAGTCAACCAGCTCAGTGACTGTTTGATGAAATCCACCACAGTCACGGATAAAACTACCGTCTTGCAATGGACCTTTGTGACTTTAGGTAATCATCCGGACTTAAAGGCTTTTAGCAATGTGACCGCGAGTCAAAAGGAAGCATTAGACAAGAATCTGGCGACGGTGTTGCAGCGCATTTTAGTGGAGCAATGTTCAGCACAGACCAAGGCGGTGATTCAGGCTGAAGGGTTACAGGCTGTGGGCGATAGTTTTCAGGCTTTAGGTAAAACCACAGGCGAGGAAATTTTAAAGAATCCTGAAATTAATAATCAGCTGAAAGGTGTGCTGCGTTATATTGATTTAAATCGTGTGGCACAGACTTTTTTGACGCCAGATTTGTTGAATAAGTTGGGGTTGTAAACTTGTTTTTTTAATCACCTCTCCCTAGCCCTCTCCTAAAAGGAGAGGGAACCCCATTGCGAAATTCATATAAGTATTAAATTAAATGATACCCCCTCTCCCTGTGGGAGAGGGTTGTCGTCACGCATAAAAAAGGACTTTGAGGGATTGATACACTTAAGAGTTTTGAAATTAATCTTTAGAAAATTCATGGCTTTAATGTGTTTTATAAATAAGTTATTATTTGGTCAATAATTAATATTTCAAAATGAGTTTTTGTATGGTAGATCCTTCATTGTCAGCTTTATTTAAAGTGATAAATAAGCCACTTAATGATCTTTATGATTTTGTAAAAAAAGAAACCAAATTTCATCTTGAAAAACAAAAGTTGAACGATATTTCTGGGAAGTTAGAAATTAAAATAGAGAATATAAAGAAGGTAAAAACAATCTATAAAGGAGATGAAGCTATTGATTTAAATTTATTTTATTATCCACCTTATATTAATAGCGATAAGGGGTATATAAAAGCTGAAACTATAGAAGATATTTCATTAAAAAATTTCGTAATTGAGGGTGTTGCAGGTCAAGGCAAGTCAATTTTATTAAGATATTTGACTTATAGGGAATATCAAGGGGAAAAAAGAATCCCAATTTTTATTGAATTAAGAAAATTAAATGAAAAAGCTGAGATTTTAAGTCATATAAAAGAAGCAATTAGTTCATGGGTTTTTTCAGTTAGTGATGAATTATTAAATTGGGTGTTAAAATCTGGAAAAATTGTTTTATTGCTTGATGGTTTTGATGAGTTAAAAGAAAAAGATGTATCAAATGTAATCAAAGATCTTGAGAGTATTAGTCAACAATATCCACAAACTCAAATCGTAATAACTTCACGACCAGATAATGCCATTCAATCGAGTAATTTTTTTAAGGTACTAAGTATAAGACCTTATGATGATGATGAAATAATAGGTTTAATTAGAAAACTTGTAGATGATGAGGACTCATTCGATAATCTTGTAAATGCTTTGTAAGAAAGCCCATTAAAAGTTGATGAGTTATTAAAAACTCCTTTAATGGTTACTCTTTTTGTAATGACTTATAGAGCAAAATTAATTATTCCTGACAGTCTTTCCAAATTTTATGAAGAGTTATTTAGTGTTTTAATTTATAAGCATGATCGAACTAAGCCAGGATACCAGAGAGAATTTAAAAGTAATTTAAATGAAAGTGAGCTACAAGAGTGGTTTGAAATTTTGTGCTTTATTTCTAAAAATGAAAATAAATTAATTTTTAATAGTAGACAGGATCTTTTGGAATGTATTAAAAAATCAATAACTAAGAAATTCCCAAAAGAAGATCCTTCAGCTTTATTGGAAGATATTAGTAAAAATTTATGTTTAATTATTCGTGATGGTAATAACTACAGTTTTATTCATCGCTCTATTCAGGAATTTTTTGTGGCTTCTTTTTTTAAGAAAAGGCCTCAAGACTTAGCTGAACAGACTTATAAACTATTAGATGAAAAAGGAAAAAAATATAAATCTGAGATTAGATTTTTATCAGAAATTGATAGTTATAGATATAAAAAGTATTTATTAAAACCATCATTAGAGTGTTTTTTTGAAATTTATCCTAACCTTGAATCTTTTAAAAATAGCTTAAATGTTTCTTTAGAGGAGGGGTATGATGTTTATCATTTGGAAGTAGATTTAGATAATTCACATGAAACTGTGAACTATGTAGAAGCAACGATTTCGATGGTAGATATTACTCAAACCTTAGATGATAAGCATGGTAATTATTTATATCATTTATTGTATGATCACTTAATTTCGTGTCGGGAAGCATCAAGTGCAATTTTTATTAATCTTAATAATTATGGTGTAAATAGATTTATGCAAACTATGCCAATTTTAGATCATGAAATCAAAATAAATAAAGTGTCAAAATTTTTTCGTAACGAAAATAGTAACTTAATTGATAATATTTATAAAAAATTTGAAAAACAGCTGCAAGAATGTAAAGTTGAAATTGATAATCAGGAAGATCAAAGTTTCCTAGATTTAATATGAAAAAAACCCGCTCTAAAGCGGGTTTTCTTTTAAAGAAAGATTAGATTAACCAATCAATTTCTTCATCAATTCATTCACTTGAGCAGGGTTGGCTTTACCCTTAGACGCTTTCATTACTTGACCAACCAGACCGTTAAAAGCTTTCTCTTTACCAGACTTATACTCTTCAACCATCTTCTCGTTGGCAGCCAACACTTCCTTAATAATTGCTTCAATTGCGCCTGTATCAGTTTCCTGTTTCAAGCCTTTCTCAGCAATAATTTCGTCTGCAGTTTTGCCTTCGTCCCACATGAAGCCGAACACTTGTTTCGCAATCTTGCCGCTGATGGTGTTGTCCACAATACGTGCGATCATGCCACCAAGTTTTTCCGCAGATACAGGAGAATCAGCCAAATCTAAGCCTGCTTTGTTTAAAGCACCTGAGAATTCACCCATGACCCAGTTTGCCGCAATTTTACCTTGCACAGCACCGCCAGCAGCTTTCACCACTTCCTCATAGAACTCTGACATTTCACGAGTAAGTGTAAGCACGTGAGCATCGTACTCAGTCACACCAAAGTCCGCCACGAAACGTGCACGGCGTGCAGCAGGAAGCTCAGGCATGGTTGCTTTAATGGCTTCGATTTGCTCATCAGCAATCACCACAGGCAACAAGTCTGGGTCAGGGAAGTAGCGGTAATCGTTCGCTTCTTCTTTAGAACGCATTGAACGCGTTTCCATCTTTACAGGGTCGAACAGACGCGTTTCCTGATCAATGGTGCCATCCCAGTCCAGAATTTCCATTTGACGTTCAATTTCAACATTGATCGCTTGTTCAATGAAACGGAATGAGTTCAGGTTTTTCAATTCACAACGTGTACCAAACGGTTGACCCGGACGACGTAACGACACGTTACAGTCACAACGGAACGAACCCTCCGCCATGTTACCGTCAGAAATACCTAACCAGCGCACTAAAGTGTGAATTGCCTTGATATAAGCAACCGCTTCTTCAACCGAACGCATATCCGGTTCAGAAACGATTTCAAGCAGCGGCGTACCAGCACGGTTCAAGTCGATGCCTGACATACCTTCGAACTGATCATGAATCGATTTACCCGCATCTTCTTCGAGATGCGCACGGGTTACGCCAATGCGTTTAACCGTGCCATCTTCAAGCTGGATGTCGATATGACCCAAGCCCACAATCGGGTTGTCCATCTGGCTGATCTGATAGCCTTTTGGAGAGTCCGGATAGAAGTAGTTTTTACGCGCAAATACAGACGCCTGATCGATGTAAGCATCGATGCCCAAACCAAAGCGAATCGCAAGATCAACCACTTCTTTGTTTAATACCGGTAATACGCCCGGCATAGCCAAATCAACCAGGCTGGCTTGCGTGTTTGGATCATTACCGAAAACAGTCGATGAACCTGAAAAAATTTTGGTATTGGTGGCAAGCTGAGTGTGAATCTCGATACCAATAACGACTTCCCAACCATCAATCAGGTTGGATTTTGGTTTAGCCGATTTTTGAGCTTGAGCCATTATGCGTTCTCCTCAGCAATTGCAGCGCGTTTTGTATGCCAATCGGTGGCCTGTTGATACTGGTGTACCACAGACAACAATTGAGATTCTGACCAGTAATTACCAATCAGCTGTAAGCCAACTGGCAAGTTATTTTGGTCAAAACCGACAGGCGCGTTAATCGCAGGAAGACCTGCCAGATTTACCGCAAGCGTATAAATATCGCCCAGGTACATTTCAACTGGCGTTAAATCTGCACCAATTTTATAGGCAGTCGTTGGCGCAGAAGGTGCTGCAATGACATCGACCGATTCAAATGCTTTAAGGAAATCTTGCTGGATCAGGCGACGTACTTTCTGTGCTTTTACATAGTAAGCATCGTAATAACCTGCAGACAGGGCATACGTACCAATCAGGATACGGCGTTGCACTTCTGCACCAAAACCTTCTGAACGTGAACGCTTGTACAGGTCCATCAGGTCCACAGGATTTTCTGCGCGATAGCCATAACGTACGCCATCAAAACGTGATAGGTTCGAAGAAGCTTCGGCAGGTGCGATCAGGTAATAAGTCGGAACATAGCTTTCAGTCATGTTGAGGTCGATCTCAACAAGCGTAGCGCCCATTTCTTCTAACTTTTTAAGTGATTCTTCGACACGTGCTTTAACATCTTCAGCTAGGCCAGCAACATTAAAATACTGTTTTGGAATACCAATGCGTAAACCTTTTACTGAGGTAGCGTTCAGGTTCGCGACATAGTTATTTACCACTTGATCCATTGAAGTTGAATCTTTGGCATCATGACCGGCCATGACATTCATCAGGTAAGCACAGTCTTCTGCAGAACGTGCCATTGGACCACCTTGGTCTAGTGATGATGCATAGGCAATCATACCGAAGCGCGATACACGACCGTAAGTCGGTTTAAGACCGGTCAGACCACAGAATGATGCAGGTTGACGGATTGAACCACCGGTGTCAGTACCAGTTGCAAATGGTGCCAAATCCGCTGCCACAGCTGCTGCAGAACCGCCTGAAGAACCACCAGGGACATGGCCCAGGTTCCAAGGGTTGGCAGTTGCGCCGTAATATGAGTTCTCAGAGGTCGAACCCATCGCGAATTCGTCCATGTTCACTTTACCCAAAGTGACCAGGCCCGCAGCTTTACCTTTCGCTACAACGGTTGCGTCGTAAGGAGAGATAAAATTGTCCAGCATTTTTGAACCGGCAGTGGTTTTAATGCCTTGGGTACAGAAAATATCTTTGTGGGCAACTGGCACACCAGTCAGGGCAGAGGCATTGCCAGCTTTGATTGCAGCATCGGCAGCATCAGCTTGAGCCAATGCCTGTTCAGCAGTCACGGTCACATAAGCCTTGACCTGTGCATCAATTTTTTCGATGCGTTTTAAATAGTGTTGAGTCAATTCGCGGGATGAAAATTGAGCATTTGCCAAACCTTCAGTCAGTTCACGAATGGATAAGCGGTGTAAATCTGTCATGAGAAATAATTCTTTACGTTTAATTTAATAAAAAGAATGAACTGGGTAATAATTACTCAATCACGCGTGGGACGAGATACAAACCGTCCTGTACAGCAGGTGCAACTGCTTGGTATTCCTCACGATGATTGCTTTCCGACACGACATCTTCACGTAAAGGCTGTGGGTGGTCGAAAGGGCTTTTCAGTGGTTCAACACCGTCGGTATTGATGCCTTTCAGGGTTTCCATCATGCCTAAAATTTTATTTAAACTTTGAGCATATTCAGCAGATTGCGTATCATTGAGAGATAACCTTGCAAGGTTGGCAATAGCTGAAACTGTTTCTGCACTTAAATCTGCAGAATGCTGTGCATCCGATGTAGACATAATATTACCTAATCAGTATTAAAAAAATTCAAATTATCATGCGTTATGATAAGCGATTGACTTGTCCAAATCATCACATTTAGTTAAAGTGGCGACCTTGCGTCCATATAAAGTTTAACTGAGAACGTCCCCGTGATTCTAAAACGACTAATAGGCTTGTTTTCGCCCGATCTTGCCATTGATTTAGGTACAGCAAATACACTTATTTATGCGCCAGGACGAGGCATTATATTAAATGAACCAACGGTTGTAGCCATCCGTCATAGTGGTTCACATAAAATTGTTGCGGCAGTCGGTCTTGAAGCGAAGCAAATGCTAGGTCGTACCCCAGCCAATATCTCAGCGATCCGTCCTATGAAAGACGGTGTGATTGCGGATTTTGAAGTCACTGAGACCATGCTGAATCAGTTCATTCGCAAAGTACATGAAAACCGTTTATTTACTCCGGCACCGCGTGTCGTGGTTTGCGTGCCATGTAAATCGACTCTGGTTGAGCGCCGTGCCATTCGTGAAGCCGTGTTTAATGCGGGCGCACGTGATGTACGTTTAATTGAAGAGCCAATGGCAGCAGCGATTGGTGCAGGTATGCCAGTTGAGCAGGCTTGTGGTTCGATGGTGGTCGATGTTGGCGGTGGTACCACTGAAATTGCAATCATTTCCCTACAAGGTTGTGTTTATGCAGACTCTTTACGGATTGGCGGTGATGTCTTTGATGAGCAGATCATTAACTATGTGCGTAAAGCGCATGGCTGTGTGATCGGCGAAACCACTGCTGAAGTGATCAAAAAAGAAGTTGGTATGGCTTTGCCAGATGAAGGTGCTAAACCGCTTGAAATTGAAGTTCGTGGCCGTAACCTCGCAGAAGGTGTGCCTCGCGCAATCGTGGTTAATTCTGACGAAGTCACCCAAGCGATTTCTGATCCATTGCAAAACATCGTGTCTGCTGTGAAATCTGCGCTAGAACACACACCTCCTGAGCTTTCTTCGGACATCGCTGAACGCGGTATCGTGTTAACTGGTGGTGGTGCATTGCTACGTAACCTGGACAAGCTGCTTGCCAAAGAAACTGGCCTGCCGGTGGTGGTGGCAGAAGATCCACTATCATGCGTGACACGTGGTGGCGGCAAGGTACTCGAATTTTTCGACAACCCAAATCATGACATGTTATTCGTAGGCTAAGAAAAGGATCCGGCGGGTGCAAGCACATCTGTTTTCTCGACAACCGCCATCTTTTCGCTCTTTTATCATTGCATTGGTGACATGCCTGGTGGTGCTTTTCTTTGATTGGCGCATGCCGCATGTTGTTCAACCTGCAAGGGATGTCCTGTACGCTGCTTATAATCCTATTTATGCGGTGGCCAGTTATCCGGTATTGTCGCGAGAGTGGTTGAATCAACAAACCAAGTCTGAAGCTCAGTTGCGCCGGGAAAATACCGCGATGCAGGCCGAGTTGCTACAGGCACAGGTACGCTTACAAAAAATCTCTGAACTTTCTGCTGAAAATACCCGTTTGCGCGGTCTATTGGACACGCCACTGATCATTGATGGACGTATTGAAATTGCCGAAGTGATTGGTACCGATGCCGATCCATTACGGCATATTATCGTGATCAACCGGGGTTCGAATAACGAGCTGAAAGTCGGGCAAACGGTACTGGATGACAAGGGTATCATGGGGCAGATTATCAATGTCTATCCGCATAGTAGCCGGGTCATGCTGTTGTCTGATAAAGAACATTCACTGTCAGTGCGTTTGGAACATACCGGAATGCGTGCCATTGTTTCGGGCACGGGCGATCTGGGACGTTTAAAAATGGAATATGTACCGACCAGTGCCAATATCAAGGTCGGTGAAAAAGTCTATAGTTCGGGCTTGGGACAACATTTCCCGGCAGGTTATCTGGTGGGGCAGGTATCTAAAGTACAACGCCATAATTCTGGTGAATTTGCCCAGATTGATGTGACGCCTGCGGCTCAGCTGGCCGGTGGACATCATGTGGTGGTGTTATTTTCCGATTCATTAGCGATGGAGCAACCGCATGTCAATCGCTAAGATGAAATCCAGAAAGCATCGTGATCCTTTAATGGCTATTGTCATTTCGGTGATTGTGGCTTCTATTTTAATGGTCTATCCACTTTCCTATAATCTCTCGGGCTGGCGTCCGCTGTTTATGCTGATGATCATGCTCTTCTGGGTGTTATGTCAGCCAACCTGGTGCGGGATCTGGTTTGCCTTTGGTACGGGTATTTTTATTGATCTGCTGCTGGATGCACCTTTGGGTCTGAATGCGCTGAGCTTTATCATTATTGCCTTTTTAGCTCGCTTTCTGACCCGTGAACGCCGTATCCTGACCTTTAATAATCTCTGGGTGATTATGGGGCTGGCGATTGTCGCGCATCTGCTAATGATCTTTTTTTCCCAGATTGTGGCTGGCGTGCAATTTTCTTATGCAAGGCACTGGATTCCGATGCTGACCAGTATTCTGGTTTGGCCTGCTATTTATTATGTGCTCAAAAAATGGCGCGTATAATTCTTGCTTCGAGCTCACCCCGGCGCCGCGAGTTGTTACAGCAACTCGGGCTGAGCTTCGATATTTACAGCCCAGAAATTGACGAATCGGTACAAGCAGGCGAGTCGGTCGCAGCCTATGTTGAACGTCTGGCACGAGCCAAAGCAGATGCCGTGGCTGAGTATTATCCAGATGCCATCATCATTGCTGCGGATACCAGTCTGGGGGTGGATCAGGAGATTCTGGGTAAGCCTGAATCCAAACAACATGCGATTGAAATGTGGACAAAAATCTCCGGTCGATGGCATGATGTCTATAGCGGTGTCTGTGTTCGTACAAAGCATGAAAAATACAGTATAGTGGTACGCACACAGGTCGAATTTCAAATCCTGAGCGCCGTAGATATGGAAAGTTACTGGGCGACAGGTGAGCCACTGGGTAAAGCCGGGGCTTATGCGATTCAAGGAATTGCAGCACGTTATATTCCAAAAATACAGGGCAGTTATTCCAATGTGGTCGGCTTGCCTTTATATGAGACAGTACAGTTATTACAGACGGTTAAGGCACTAAATTAACTGCTGAAAAGAATTCTTATAATGTTTTGAGTGTAGTTATGTCTGACGAGTTGTTGATTAATGTCACGCCGATGGAATGTCGGGTCGCGTTAATTGAAAACGGCACGGTCAATGAACTGTTTGTCGAGCGTACGGCCAAGCGTGGCCTGGTAGGGAATGTCTATAAAGGAAAAGTGGTGCGGGTCTTACCCGGCATGCAGGCTGCTTTCGTGGATATCGGACTTTCTCGTACTGCGTTTTTACATATCAATGATATGGTCTGGCCCCGCAATCAACCGACGCCGAATGTCTTTGAGTTACTTCAACCGGGACAAGTCCTCACGGTTCAGGTGATGAAAGATATGCTCGGTACCAAAGGCGCACGCCTGTCTACCGATCTCTCTATTCCTTCGCGTTATTTGGTGCTGATGCCATATGGCAATCATATAGGTGTATCACAACGGATTGAATCTGAGGAAGAGCGCAATCGCTTGCGTTCCATCATTGAGCGGATTCAGGCAGAACATAAGCTGCCGGGTTCAGTGATTGTGCGTACTGCGGCAGAAGGGATTGAAGAAGAAGCCATCGCACAGGATATGGCTTATCTGGCCAAGCTTTGGGAATATATCCAGCGCAAGCAGAAGATTATTGCAGTACCGTCTTTGATCTTTGAAGAATTGCCTTTGCCGCAACGGGTGATTCGTGATCTGGCCAATGAAGAAACTGCTAAAATTTACGTGGATTCACGTGAAATTCATGCCAAGTTGCAGGAATTTGTCGAAGAATTTGTCCCGAACATGAAAGACCGTTTGCTGCATTATCCGGGCGAGCGGCCAATTTTCGACTTGTATAATGTCGAAGAAGATCTGCAAAAGGCATTGCAAACTCGTGTCGCATTGAAGTCTGGCGGTTATCTGATGATTGACCAGACTGAAGCCATGGCCACAATTGATGTCAATACCGGTTCTTATGTTGGTGGCCGTTCGTTGGAAGATACGGTTTTTAAAACCAATATGGAAGCGACGGATGTTATCGCGCGTCAGTTACGTCTGCGTAATCTCGGCGGCATTATTATCATCGACTTCATCGATATGCAGGAAGCGCAGCATCGTGAAGAAGTGATGAAACAGTTTGAGCGCATGCTGGAACGTGACCATGCCAAGACCAAGATTACTCAGGTATCAGAACTGGGCTTGGTGGAAATGACCCGGAAACGCACCCGTGAGTCGCTGGAACATCTGCTGTGCGAGTCTTGTCCGACCTGTCAAGGACGCGGTTATGTCAAAACAGCCGAGTCAGTATGTTACGAAATATTCAGGGAGATTCTGCGTTATGCTCGTGCTTATGAGTCACAGAGTGGCTTTACTGTTGTCGCGCATCCGGCTGTCATTGATCGATTATTGACGGCAGAAGCGCCTGCAGTCGCTGATCTAGAACATTTCATTAATCGCGTGATTAAGTTTCAGGTGGAAAATCTATATACGCAAGAGCAATACGATATCATTCTCAGCTGAAATTGTAACAGAATATCGTTAAACACTTGTTACATCTGAAATTTTACAACCGGGCCTTTATTTACAATACTAGATGCATGAATTAGCCAAAGCCGTTTCTCCCAGTTTCAGGCTTAGCAAAAGGAGTGTGTGATGAGTATGAGTAAAGCAGTAATCCATAAAGGCCTAAAACACGTATTAGAACCAAAGACTGTACATGCGGGATATATCGTTGATGAGCGCGGTAATGAAGTTCAGATTACCGCGAGCATGATCCGTAACGTCTGCCATCAATTATTACAACAGTGCCGTACCATTAAAAGCTGATTATATTTGTGCATTGTTTTTAACTTGTCAAAAAATGATTTGGATAGACGTTTAAATAGAGAAGTCATCCAAAATTTCTAAAATAATTTAAAAAGATTCCAAAAAATAAAGAAAAGGGACCAGATCGGTCCCTTTATTCTGTGCTCAAAGACTGGCAAAAATGATCAACACCTTTGACAATCCATCTATTTTATTTATTCATCCGCGGCTAGCTTACCGCCCGTAACTTTGGGACAGGTTCGCCATCTACAATAAGTTCAAAACGTTGAATTTCTTCTTCCAGATGTGTCAGCAAGTTCTGCATTTTCGGCAGGGCATTACGACATGCGGTCAAGCCGACTTCCAGTTTGTCTAAATAGCTGGTCATGGTGATATTCAAGGCCTGACCATCCAGTACGATAGAAGCCGGATAAAGTGCTTCAAGACGGGCACCATTCCAGTAAAGGGGCTCTTGTGGTCCAGGTACATTGGAAATAATCACGTTAAACGCCTGACGTGTCGGCATTAAACCGGAGGCAATATTCAGACCTGCTGCACCATAGACAAAGGCACTATAGTTCAAAATCTGGTTGGCATTCATGCGTTTGAAACGCTCTTTGGCACTCAGCACACTGCGGCGTACGATCTTGAGACGTTCTAGCGGATCTTCTTTATGCGTGCCCAGATTGGCCAGAATCATGGTAATACGGTTGGATATATCTGAATCGTCACTGCGAACAGAAGCTGGAACCATAGCAATTAACGGTTTTTTCGGTAAGGCATTTTGCGATAATAAATATTCACGTAATGCACCTGAACAAATGGCCAAGACAATATCATTAATGGTCACGCCCAATGCCTTAGAAATATGACGTAAACGTGAAAATTCGAAAGACTGGGCTGCAAAGCGACGTGAAGCACTGACGCGTTGATTCAGAATACTGCTTGGCGCCTGAAAGCTGGATACATAATCCGGATTGCGTCCCATATCTTTCATGACGGTTTGCGACAGTTCATAAGCAACTCGTGGCGCACATTCCAGTTGCCCCTTAATGGTCTGCAGGACATTTTTAAACCTGTTCACTTTAGGTGCTTTCAGGCGTTTGGCACGTGGGCCTTCCACACACCATGGCGGTACAATACTCTTGGCATGGGGGTCAAATGAAAGCGACTTTTCTACCAGACGCATGCCAGCGATTCCATCCACCATAGCATGGTGAATTTTGAAATACATGGCAAAACGGTTTCCTTCAATGCCTTCAATAATATGACAGGTCCATAAAGGTTTGGCACGATCAATCAGGGCACTATGTTCTTGAGAAATATAGGTTAGTAATTCACGGATACGGCCCGGTTTTGGCAGGGCAATATGACGAAAATGATGATCTAAATCAAATTCTTGGTCTTCATCCCAAAACAGGCCGTTTAAATAATTGTTAAAAGGTGGAATTGGAGAGCATTTTGAATTTTGGATATCCGTGACTAGATCCTGAATAAAGGAAGCTGGCGCATTGTCGGGAATTTGGAATAAAAATAGTCCACCTACATGCATAGGCTGCTGCCGTTTCTCTAAGGTTAAGAAAATAAAATCAATTGGATGTAATGGACGCATAGCGTGGATTGCCTCACTGCACTCTCTATGGCTTTTTTGCTAAAAAGCCTTGTTAGAATTATTACTTTAGTTTTTAAAGTATATCTTTTTTAGCATATAAATGAACTGCTTTATCTTGCCTCAACTGTGAAAAAGTGGCTATTGACAAGAACAAAATATCTTCCTAAGTTTATGAAATTTGAAAATTTTAGTTTTAAAATAGTTTTCTAAAAATAGTATTTACTAGGCGAAGTGGAGTGTAACTTAATAATTATGTGTTATTAGAAGAATAGCATTGTGTTCCATTTCACATTTTATGCAAATAAATCAATGAGCTAAAATTTTATCAATTCTTTAATTAAAATAATATTATCCCGATAAAAGGTAATTTCTATCTTGTCACTAAATGTAAAATTATCAATTAAAAAAGACTATCTTTATTAAAAAATAGTCTTTCAATCAATAGGAACGATAAAACTTAACTTTATTTTTTTAGATTGCCAGCATGTAAGCCACATTCTTTATGGGTGGCTTCTTCCCACCACCAGCGGCCTTCGCGTTCATGCTGATTTGGCAGCACAGGGCGGGTGCAAGGTTCACAGCCAATTGAAACAAAACCTTTCTCATGCAGGGTATTATAAGGTACTTCCATCATACGGATATAACTCCAGACATCTGCACTGGACCAGTTGGCTAGAGGATTGTACTTGATCAACTGTTTTCCCGGACCGGAGAAACCTGAATCTGCCTGAACCACAGGAATTTCATTGCGTGTACCCGGACTTTGGTCTTTGCGCTGACCAGTAATCCAGCCATCCAGCGTCGCCAGTTTTTTACGTAGCGGTTGAACCTTGCGTATACCGCAACATTCCTGATGGCCATCTTCAAAGAAACTGAATAAACCTTTGGTGGTCACTAAATTTTGTACTGCATCCGTTTCAGGGAAGCAGATTTCAATCTCGATATTATAATGCTTACGCACCCGTTCAATAAACTGATACGTCTCTGCATGTAGACGGCCAGTATCCAGACTGAATACCCGGAACGGTTTACCGAGATGCGATGCCATATCAATCAATACAACATCTTCAGCACCAGAAAATGAAATCGCAATTTCACCTTGCTGGCCCAGTGCAAGTGCCAAAATTTCATTGGGCGATTTATCTGCATATTCAGATGCAAGCGCATCAATACGATCAATAGTAGGAATGATGGTCATGAGAGTCCTGGCGATATAGGCTTGGAAAGGACATGGCCTATATTAGTTAATTTCACATCTATTTTAATAGAATTGATTTAATTGACTTATCACTAAAAAATAAATACTTATTAAAAAAATAGATTTAAAAAAGTACAGTGCAAAATCTGTTTCTTCAGCTATGATAGTGCAAAATTTTTTCAATACAACTTAGAGGGAATGTTCATGGAAGTCGTATGTCTAGATTTAGAAGGTGTGTTGGTTCCAGAAATCTGGATTAACTTTGCCAAAAAAACCGGTATTAAAGAGCTTGAAGCGACGACTCGTGACATTCCTGACTATGATGTACTGATGACCCAACGTCTGAATATTTTAAAACAGCACGGTTTAGGCTTGAACGATATTCAGGAAGTGATTGCAGAAATGGGTCCGTTCCCAGGAGCAAAAGAGTTTGTGAAATGGGTTAGCACGCATTTTCAACTAATTATTCTTTCAGATACTTTCTATGAATTTGCGCATCCACTGATGAAGCAACTGGATTGGCCAACTATTTTCTGTCATAAACTGGAAACAGATGAAGCAGGCATGATCTCAGCCTATAAACTTCGTCAGCCAGATCAAAAACGTCAAGCTGTTAAAGCGCTGCATGGTTTGAATTTCCGTGTGATTGCGGCAGGGGATTCTTATAACGATACGACGATGCTGGGTGAAGCAGATCATGGTTTCCTGTTTGATGCACCTGAAAATGTTATTGCTGAATTCCCGCAATTCCCGCCAATTCGTGGTTATGATGCGTTAAAAGAAGCAATTCGTAATGCTTCAGTGCGTGATATCCCAGCTTAAAAAATTTAAGTAAATAAAAAAGGCACTTTAAGTGCCTTTTTTATTGAATCTATCAAAAAATCAGAAACGGTAACCGATTTTCATACCATATGCGATTGCAGTGTTATCGGTGAACTCTCCTACAACATTAGGGCCTGCTTTAGCATCAGCATCACCTAACCACATATAGCGAACACCTGCTTGAATAAAGTAATTTTCGGCTGGGCTATATTGTCCACCTAAACCTACACCCCAGTAACCTTCGGTTGGTCCTAGTGTTGTTACAGGATTACCTGCACCTGAGTCATAACTTACTAAAGCAGAGCCAGACCATTTATCGCTAAATTTACGGCCAACACCAACATTTGCAGACCATTGATCATCTGAGTAGTCAATCAAATTACTGCCTGAGCGTAATTTTAATAAATTAGGTGTTACTGCAAATTGACTCCAATTTACCCAGCGTACGTTAGCAAAGGCTAAAGTATTTGCTGCAATACCTGTTTGAAGATCTAAATTTACAGATTGAGGTGTTGTAGCTGTAACATCTGGTGAAAGAGGCGATGCAATAGTGCCAAATCCAAAGCTCTCTGTTGAATTTGCCTCATGATCGATTTCTGAACGATAAGTAATAGCTGCTTTTAAAGCAATTTCAGGGATTTGATAAGCGAAACCAGCAAGCCAGCCCCAAGCTTCTTCTTCATCAACTTTAATATCATAGCCCGAATTTCCATAAGCTGCACCTCGTAATGCAATTTTAGCTTCTACAGTTTGCCAAACAGGTCCAGCATAAAAATTCCAGTTTTCAGTCGGTTGATAACCGATTAAAGCTGTAAGGTTATTAGTTTTTACTTCTACCTGAGTGCTTTCTCGTTGAGTACTAAGAGGATTTACTTGTGAAAAACTTACATTATTTGTTGGATAAATTGAATCGGCACCATAAGGTTGATCATAAATCAGACCTAAAGATATTTTATCAGTTGCTTGAACTTTAATAGCAGCAGATGGAAAGTAGTAGTCTTCTGCCATGTCGCTGATAGATTCATTACCTAGTTGAGGAATAGATTTTCCAGATACGCTAGGATCAATCACAGTAACACCTG
The DNA here is from genome assembly GCF_018438165.1 of Acinetobacter sp. WY4. Lineage (GTDB taxonomy): Bacteria > Pseudomonadota > Gammaproteobacteria > Pseudomonadales > Moraxellaceae > Acinetobacter. The sequence goes on from NZ_CP053947.1 coordinate 2,911,196, forward strand.
CTTCAGCATAATTACCCGGCTGTAAAAAAGCAGAAATAGATTGACCAGAACGGTCTAGGCCAGCTGCTTGAACTGCAGAAAGAGGTAAAGTGCTAAGTAAAATAGCAGAATAAATTTTATTGAGCTTCATGGTACGTTCCCTGATGCCATCTGTAACAAAAATGTGCTGGAAAAGTAACATAATTTTAAAAAGAGTAAATACTCAGCTCTGTTGAAGAAATGAACTAAGGCGGTTAAATAAAAGGGTTGCTTAGAGTATTTATACTATATTTTTATATTAACTAAATGATAAATAAGAAAATAAAAATAAAAGATAAATTTTAAAAAATTAATATTTGGAGCAGGATTAATTGCTTGTAAAACAAGCAAATGATATGCAAGTGTATAAAATTAGAGTTAAAAAATAAAAACCACTCGAAAGTGGTTTTTATTTAATCAGAGCTTAGAAGCGATAGCCCATTTTTAAGCCGTAACCTAAAGCATGGTTATCTTCAAATTGTGCTACAGAGTTTCCTGTACCAAACATTGATGCAGGTTGAGCTTTAACATCACCTAACCAGAAGTACTTCACACCACCAGCGATAAAGTAGTTTGCAGCAGGTGAGAATTGCAGACCTAGGCCAACATTCCAGTAACCTTCAGTTGGACCTAAAGTTGAAACAGGGTTGCCTGCACCTGAATCCCAACCTACAGAGACATTACCTGCCCATTTTTCATTAAATTTACGGCCTACACCTACAGTAGCTGACCATTGATCATCTGTATAACCCACTAAGTCAAAACCATTTGGATTATCTGGGGTTAAGCCTGCGGCACCTAAAGCTTCTGAAACTGTACCAAACTGTTCAGGACGAATTGAAAAATCTTCCCAGTTTACCCAGCGCACATTAGCAAAAGCGACTGTGTCAGCCATGATACCAGTTTGGAAATCAAGGTTTACAGATTGTGGAGTTGTAATTTTAGTAGTAGTGTTTTCGTTATATACCGCACCTGGCCCAGGAACTAAACCAGTTAAAACTAAGCTTGTACCATATTCATTCGTTGCTGCTTCATGATCAATTTCAGAACGATACGTTAAAGATGCTTTTAATGCGATTTCAGGAATTTGGTAAGCTAAACCTGCAATCCAGCCTACTGCAGAATCTTCTTTCATATCTGCATTATATTGGCCTAATGCAATAGTAGAACCGTATGCGGTACCACGTAATTGAACATTCCCTTTAATGGTCTGGTATACTGCACCACCATATAGGTTCCAGTTTTCAGTTGGTTGGAAACCTAATAGGAACGTTAAATTTTCGGTTGTAACTTCTACTTCAGTTGCTTCTTGGCCGTTATGGAATAAGCCTTGTCCAGCAAATAATGCAGCTGGAAGACCCAAACCTGCTAATGCTGGGTTTGCTCCAGCATCACCAACTGAATAGGCCGCATCAGCACCAAAAGGTTGATCATATAAAAGACCCACTGATAAATTATCAGCTACTTGAAACTTTAATGCTGCACTTGGGAAGTAATAATCTTCGCCCATGTCTGATAGAGAGGTATTCTCAAGACCAGCTAATGCTGCAGGAATAGCAGGGTTAGGAGTATAGCCTGCATTAGCTTTACCAGATACAGATGGATCTAATACAGAAATACCAGCCTCAAAGTAATTACCTGGTTGTAAAAACGCTGCGATAGATTGACCTGAGCGATCTAAAGCTGCTGCAAATGCACCCGTCATTGGTACAGTTGCGAGAATCATTGCAGTAGTTAATGTTTTTAATTTCATTTACGTCTTTCCTTGAGGTACAAATTTATATCTAGCGTTGTTGTTTGCACTTATTAAATTCTTGGAGATTTCGGGTATTTATCCGCAATCATTTGTTACTCCATGTGACAAAAATAGCACAATTAAAATAAGAGTAAATGCTCTAGAAAAAACTAATTAGTCTAAAAAAGCATCAAAATAGAGTTTTTACACCAAAAAATAGCCTCATTTTGAAATAAGTATTTGAAAGTAAAAGAAATAAAATAATGAAGAAAAAATGATTTTTTGTATAAAAAATATTCTAAAAATATGAAGATTAACGCTAATTTTTTGAAGTATAGATCACATTTTGAAAGGATGGTGCGCCCTGCGGGACTCGAACCCACGTCGGTCGCTTAGGAGGCAACTGCTCTATCCAGTTAAGCTAAGGGCGCGAAAAGAAGGCTATTGTACTGTAAAAAATACAAAAAAAAGTTATTGCCGAAGCAATAACTTTTAAGGACTCATAGCTACAGGAGTTGTCTAGGTATTTTTAGGCTTAAGTAACTTAAACAGACCGAACATGACCACAATCCAAAGCGGGATCATCAAAATAGATTCCTGGAATCCTTGCGTCCACATGATGTAAAGAATCGTAAGAATAAAACCAAGAACCAGAATATTGCCCGCCGGAGACCACAGCGCAGGGAAGGAAGTCTTTTGTCCTAGCTTTTTCATGCTCTGAATGAACTTGAGATGGGTCAGGGTAATCATGGCCCAGTTCAATACCAATGCACCGACTACGATGTAAATCAGATGACTTAGGGCATCTTCAGGCACGAAGTAGTTGAGTAGCACACAGCCAAAAATCAGCGCGGCAGAGAACAATACAGCAGGAATTGGCGTACCTTGCTTATTCACTTTCATGAAGACTTTAGGTGCATTTCCTTGTTGAGCCAGACCATAGAGCATACGGCTGTTGGCATACATACCACTGTTATACACAGATAGTGCTGCTGTCAGAATAATAAAGTTCAGCAAATGCGCTGCCCAGCCAATTCCCAATTGGCTGAAAATCATCACGAACGGACTTTTGTCCAGACCACCAAGCTCAAGCTGATTCCAAGGCACGAGTGACAACAGAATCGTCAAGGCACCCACATAGAAAATCAGAATACGGAAAACCACCTGATTAATGGCTTTCGGAATGGTTTTTTCCGGATTTTCAGCTTCTGCAGCCGCCATGCCGATCAGTTCAATACCACCGAAGGCAAACATCAGGAAGGCCAGCATATAGAACAGACCTTCAAAACCATTCGGGAAGAAACCGCCCGCGGTCCAGAGGTTGCTAAAAGATGCGCCTGAAGAAGCATCAGCAGTCAGAATCAGATACAAGCCAAAGACAATCATCGAGATGACCGCAGTCACTTTAATGATAGAAAGCCAGAATTCTGATTCACCGTAGAATTTCACATTGCCGAGGTTGACCAGTGTAATCACGATAAAGAAAAACAGTACCGATGCCCAGGCTGGAATATGCGGCCACCAGTAGTTGATATATTTCGCCACCGCAGTAAGTTCGGTCATGGCCACCAGGATATACAGAATCCAGTAGTTCCAACCCGCAAGGAAACCGGGGAATTTGCCCCAGTATTTATAAGCAAAATGGCTGAATGAACCTGCGACAGGTTCATGAACAATCATCTCACCCAATTGACGCATGATTAAAAATGCAATCAGGCCCCCAATGGCATAGCCTAAAATAATAGAAGGACCCGCAGATTGGATCACCTGTGCGGAACCTAAGAATAAGCCTGTGCCAATTGCACCGCCCATGGCGATCAACTGAATATGACGGTTCTTTAAGCCACGCTGAAGTTGTGAAGACTCGTTATTCAAAGTGTTCAGCCCGACAATGGAAAATGATAAGTGGCTGATTGTAATTGATCAGACTAAAGAAGCCTAGTCCATCCTAAGAATGAAATATTTTTGGAGGAATGATAAAAATTATTCATATAAATAACTGAAATAAAATATAAATGAATCAATATATTAATTTTATTGAAACTGTTACTGATGAGTTCTCTATTTTCTTGGATAAAATACAAATGCCGTTTTTTTATACTAAGGTCTGGCAGCCAAGCAGTTCTGCTTTCAACATACTATACTTTGAATATAAATATTGAATAACCCGTACGAAAACAAAGACAAGTCAAAGGATGAAATAATTCATGAGTTTTGCCGCCCAAATCAAGATTCCTGCCACCTATATGCGTGGAGGCACCAGTAAAGGTGTTTTCTTTAAGCTGGATGACCTGCCTATAGCAGCACAACAGCCGGGCCGGATTCGTGATCAGCTTTTGCTGCGCGTGATTGGTAGTCCAGACCCTTATGGGAAGCAGATTGATGGTATGGGTGGTGCCAGTTCCAGTACTAGTAAAACGGTCATTCTGTCAAAAAGCCTGCACGCTGATCATGATGTCGATTATTTATTTGGTCAGGTGTCAATTGACCGTCCTTTTGTAGACTGGAGCGGTAACTGCGGCAATCTGACCGCGGCAGTGGGAGCATTTGCCATTTCCAATGGTCTGGTCGATGCCGAACGTATTCCTGAAAATGGGTTGTGCACAGTACGCATCTGGCAGGCCAATATTCAGAAAACCATTATTGCACATGTGCCGATGCAGAATGGACAGGTGCAGGAGCTGGGTGATTTCGAACTGGATGGCGTAACCTTTCCTGCGGCCGAAGTGCAGATCGAGTTTCTGGATCCAGCTGATGATGATGCTGAAGGCGGTTCGATGTTTCCAACAGGTAATCTGGTCGATACATTGGAAGTCCCCAATATTGGCAGCTTCGAAGTGACTATGATTAATGCCGGCATTCCGACGGTATTTTTAAATGCGGGAGATCTCGGTTATAAGGGTACCGAGCTTCAGGATCATATCAATAATGACGTGGCAGCCCTGACAAAATTCGAAACGATTCGCGCCTATGCGGCGAAGCACATGGGACTAATTCAGGATATTGCCGAAGCCGTAACCCGACAACACACTCCAAAAATTGCCTTTGTTGCACCACCGAGTAGCTATACCTCTTCAAGTGGCAAGACCGTCACTGAATCGGATACCGATATTCTGGTTCGGGCCTTGTCTATGGGTAAACTCCATCATGCCATGATGGGCACGGCTGCGGTGGCTATTGGTACAGCAGCTGCCATTCCCGGAACATTGGTGAATCGGGTCGCAGGTGGGGTAGAGCGTGAAGCGGTGCGTTTCGGTCATCCTTCCGGGACTTTGAGAGTGGGTGCACAAGCAAGTTTTGAAAATGGTGAGTGGAAAGTGACGAAAGCGATTATGAGCCGTAGTGCCCGCGTGTTGATGGAAGGCTGGGTGCGCGTACCAGAAGATGTTCTCGTTTAAATGCCGTGCATACATTTAGCTTGAATAAAACCACCGGTTCTGCGGTGGTTTTTTATGGTTTAAAATCTCTGCCTTGCTTATTGGGTGTTGAATAGTAAATTTCAGCAGAACAATTCAATTTATGGCTGAAAATTCAAGGCATTTCTAGGTACAATGCCTGAATCAGCGTACAGGCATTTATTCGCTTGTCATTTTATTTTTCTGGACTACGTATTCGAGGCGAATGTGTCATCTATCACTGACGTATCAACCCATGCACTCACACAAGCACAACATCGCATTCAACAGGATTTATTGACCGCTCTGGAAGCCTTTGCTATTCCGGAACCTTTAAGGTCGGCAGTCCATCATGCTGTGATGCTTGGCGGTAAACGAGTACGTCCAGCACTATGCTATGCCACCGCCGCATTAAAACCCAACCAGAATAGCGCTGCAGTGCGCCGTGCAGCGGTTGCGATCGAGTTTATTCACTGCTATTCACTGGCCCATGATGATCTGCCGTGTATGGACAATGATTTGCTACGTCGTGGCCAGCCGACCTGCCATGTAGCTTATGGGGAAGATACAGCGTTGCTGGCAGGTGATATCCTGCAGTCTATGGCTTTTGAAACTTTGAGCAGTCGTCTGTTTGATCAGGGGCCAGCGGTAGAAGCTTCCATTGTACTGAAGCAGATGCAGATTCTGGCAACCGCTTCTTCGAAAATGGTGAATGGTCAGGTTTTAGATTTACAGTCTGAAGGCAAGAAAATCGATCAGCAAGCACTGGAAACCATCCATCGCAATAAAACCGGTGCTTTGATTAGCGCTGCGATCATGATGGCGGCGGTGACAATCTTTGAAGGCACCGATCTGGCCATTCCTAAATTACGTGAGTTTGGACAGGCGATTGGTCTGGCCTTCCAAGTACAGGATGATATTCTGGATATTATTTCCGATACAGAAGTGTTGGGGAAAACTGCAGGTAAAGATGAACAGGTAGAAAAATCGACCTATCCGGCATTGATGGGTCTGGAGCAGGCCAAAGCCTATGCCCAGCAATTACATGATCAGGCGATCAATGCCTTGAACCATTTTGAAGGTCAGGCGGAAGAGTTGATGCAAATTACCCAGTTCCTGCTCACGCGCAAAAGCTGATTGAAAAATTATTTTTCTAAAAAAGTTTAAAGAAACCGCATAAAAAAAGAGGACTTGAAGTCCTCTTTTTAGTTGATACAGAATTATTTGCTTTCGTTATACAGGCGTTCAGCTTCTTCAAAACGGTCGGTAATTTCTGCTGTTGGTGCTTTACCCATCAGGCTCACCACCACAATCGCCAGCATTGAACAGATAAAGCCAGGAACGATTTCATACAGGCCAGTGTCAGCAAACAGGTTCTTCCAGAAAATAACTACGACTGCACCCACGATCATACCGGCCAAAGCACCATTCAAAGTCATGCGTTTCCAGAACAATGACAGGATAATCAGCGGGCCAAAAGCGGCACCAAAACCTGCCCAGGCATAAGCCACCAGACCAAGTACTTTGGATTCAGGATTGCCCGCCATCCAGATTGCCAGCAAGGCAATCAGCAGTACCATCAAACGGCCCACCCAGACCAGTTCTTTTTGCGAGGCATTTTTACGCAGGAAAGATTTATAGAAGTCTTCTGTCAAGGTGCTTGAACAGACCAATAACTGACAGCTTAAAGTACTCATTACTGCGGCAAGAATCGCCGCCAGAACTACACCTGCAATCCATGGGTTAAACAGGATTTTGGTCAGTTCCATAAATACGGTTTCAGGATTGGCATTCACCACGCTTGCCAGTTCTGGATGCTGCTGGAAATAAGCAATACCGAAGAAGCCGGCTGCGACTGCACCGCCCAGACACAGAATCATCCAGGTCATGCCAATACGACGTGCATTTGGAATGGATTTGACTGAATCTGCAGCCATGAAGCGCACCAGAATATGCGGCTGGCCAAAGTAACCCAGACCCCAAGCCAAGAGCGAGATAATCGCAACAAGACTGAGATCACCCAGAATATTCATTGCTTGAGGACGAGCAGCCTCCAGTGCCAAAGTCACCTGGGACATATCCGAGAACGCCATTAACGTTACGATTGGTGTCAGCAACAGGGCAAAGATCATCAGCCCCGCCTGAATGGTATCGGTCCAGCTCACAGCCAGGAAGCCACCAATAAACACATAACTGATGGTGGCAATGGCACTGATCCAGAGCGCGGTGCTATAAGACATGTCAAACATGCTTTCGAACAGACGCGCACCTGCGACCATGCCCGAAGCACAGTAAATCGCAAAGAAAATCAGAATCACGAAAGCCGAAACAATACGCAGGATTTTCTTCTGGTCGTTAAAACGATTCGAGAAATAATCCGGCAGGGTCAGGGCATTGTGCTGAACTTCGGTATGCACCCGCAGACGGCCAGCAACCAGCAACCAGTTGAGCCAGGCACCAATAATCAGACCGATGGCAATCCACATTTCAGACAGGCCGGAAAGATAAATCGCACCGGGCAGACCCATCAGGAGCCAGCCACTCATGTCGGAAGCCCCTGCAGAAAGTGCAGTGACAAAACTCCCTAAACGTCGGCCCCCTAAGATGTAATCGGAAAAGTTGCTTGTCGCGCGATAAGCCATCAGGCCAATCACCACCATTGCGACAATATAGAAAAGAAAAGTAATTAAGGTTGGATTTAGGGAGCTCATACGGTATCCATTTTTAAGTTGGACAGTAGATCGAAACAAGGAATAAGATAGTTGCGAAAAGCTTTAATCCGAAAGCCAGGCAACATCAAATCCAGTAGATTTCAAAAATAAACGCGAAATTTAACCATAAATTCACAATTTTTGCTGAGATTTTCTTGTGCGAATAAAAATAGGCAACCCTCAGGCTGCCTATATATAAAGTGAAAAGATCAATTAGTTAGGGCGACCCATAACACCACGGATCGTATTTAACACATCGGCTGGAAGTACTACCGTCTTGGCATTTGGCGATTTGGCCATATCCTGCATGGCTTTAATATACTGTTCACCGAGTAAATAGGCGACCGGAATTTCATTATCACCAATGGCGGAAGTCACCATGTCAATTGCACGTTGTGAAGACTCAGCCAGTACCACTTGTGCTTCGGCATCACGACGTGAGGCTTCCAGACGGCCATCTGCTTCCAGAATTGCAGCCTGTTTTTCACCATCAGCTTTGGTGACGGTTGCACGACGCTGACGTTCAGCAGCGGCCTGTTCTTCCATCGCTGTTTGCATAGTGATTGAAGGTTTAATATCCTGAATTTCTACAGTTTTTAAGGTAATACCCCAGTCCGAGATATCATCGGAAATACTGGATTTCAAGCGTGCCTTGATATGGTCACGTGAAGATAGCGCATCATCCAGATCCATTTCACCGACAATTGAACGTAGTGAGGTTTGAACCAGGTTCTGAATCGCCCAGGAATAGTTTTCAATCCCGTACACGGCTTTTTCTGGTGTGGTCAGGTTGATATAGGCCACGGCATTCATCAGCAGAACCGCGTTATCACGGGTAATCACTTCCTGTGAGGGAATATCCAGAACGATATCTTTGGTCGTGACTTTATAGGCGACTTCATCCACATAAGGAATGACAAAATTCAGACCCGGATTTAGCGTGGTGTGGTATTTACCCAGACGCTGTACGATCCATTTGTAGCCTTGCGGCACAATCCGCACACCTTTAAAAATGGTAATCGCAACAAAGGCCAGAAACGCGATAACAATGATAGAACCACCAGACATAGCTTATTCACCTTATTGATTTTGATAATTCGTGCTGTGGGGTTGTACGACCAGATCATTACCCAGAATATCCACGACGCGAACGCGGTCTCCGACCTGAACTGGGTCCAGAGTTCGGCATTCCCATTCATCCGAACCTAAAACTGGCATCGGAAAGCGCACCCGGATTTGCCCATGATCCAGATTAGTCTGAATCACCATGCCCACCTGACCAATGGTCGCTTCACGCGATAGACCGGCTTTGGTCTTATCAATGGAAAGTGGCTTGATAAACTTAAACCAGAGCAGCGTACACAGAATAGAAAGTACGATCCAGGTCAGGAGCTGGGTCGTCAGTCCCATCATCGGGAACATCCAGTACAGGACGCCAACCATGATGGCACCGATCCCGAACCACAGGGCAGCAAATGCGGGCAGTAGTAATTCCGATAGAATCAGAAGGATGCCTAATACAAACCAGTGCCAAGGTTCAAGAACTAATTCCATATCGTGACCTATATCGCTAAGTATTTAATTAATCATCATCTTTATATGATTGATCTTCAATGTAGCAGATGCGGCCGCAGATGAATATAAAAAATTCATGCATCAAAATTTTGCCGGACGTGGCGGTTTAAATGCCGCGGGAGACTGCTTGAAGTTGCTAATGGCTTTTTCAATAGTACGGATTTTCAGCTGAGCAGCCTTTTCACCTTCCAGAATGGTCGCATTACTGGCTTTCAGGTCTAAAGTACCAATATGGCCGACTTTGGGCTGGATCACCACATTGGCCTGACTCAGTTCCTCATGAATGCTTTGCTGTCCCATAATATTCAGGGTCTGATCTAGTACGCCCCACATATTTAGAGCCTTATTACCATCCGGACGGGCAGAAATATCCACGGCAATCACAATGTCTGCTCCCATATCTTTGGCGGTCTTGACCGGAATCGGACTGACCAGACCGCCATCGACATATTTGCTTCCACCAATCACTGCAGGCACAAACACATTCGGAATACTGCAGGACGCTCGGACCGCCTGTCCGGCATTGCCTTTAATAAAGTCAGCTTTACGGCCATTGTCCAGACGAGTGGCAACAGCAGCAAAGCGAATCGGGAATTGTTCAATTGGTTTGTTCGCCACATTCTTATTGACGAAATCCTGCAATTTTTGTCCGGCAATAATCCCTTGCCGGTTCAAGGTTAAATCGCGGATATCAGATTCTTTAAAATTCAGGGCAATCTGCTGTAACTGATAAGGCGATTTGCCACTGGCATATAGGCTACCGACAAAACTACCGGCACTGGTACCGGTGACGATTTTCGGTTTGATGCCGTGTGATTCGAGCACTTTAATGACGCCAATATGGGCAAAACCTTTGGCACCGCCGCCACCGAGGGCAATGGCGACGACAGGTTCACGGGCTTTTAATGGCGTGGCAGGCGTAGGTGTTTTAGTGGCTTTGTCACAGGCTGCAAGACTGAAACCAAGGCAGCCAATTAAGGCATAACGGGCTAATTTCATTATAAAAACTGGTGATTAAATCAACAAAATTCAGGCTATCACATCAAAAAAAGGCGTATTTGCCTAGTCTTTTTTCAAAAGCTTTTGTAACGGCTTGGCCACCCAGTCCGGATTTTTGGCCGAGAATTTACCTTCGTAATGCTGATAAATCTGTTCCAGGTCGTATTCATAATCACCGGTCAGATGGTACACGCCCAGGATATGAATGGTCTTGATATCATAATCAAAGGAAAACATCACAATCGGCAAATGAGCTGCCTTGGCAATATGATAAAAACCGCTGCGAATTTTTTCTGGTGCCTTACGTGAACCTTCCGGTGCCATACCGACCCAGATCTGTTCTGATTTTTCAATAATCTCGACAATCTGTCGGGTATGACCTTGTGGACTATCTCGGACGACAGGAACGACGCCAATCCATTCCAGTACCGGTTTTAGCGGTGTACGAAACAGGCTGTCTTTACCAAAAATCGTAATCTGAATACCGAGACCAAGCAAGGCATTAAAACCCAGCCATGCATCAATATTGGAGGTGTGCGGAGAAATAATCGCGACTGCTTTAGGTAAGTCTGGAAATTCACCTTCCAGACGCCAGCCTTGGCCCAAAAAAAGCTGCCTGAAAAAATTCCGGCTCAGCTTGCTGCCGCGGGATGGCACATGCGGCGGGAGTTGGGGGAAACGTGTCTGGGCCATTGCTTATGTCTCTTCCTGAAACTAATTTTTCTTTATTTTTTATTATATTAGACTGTTGTAAAATCCGGATCATTGGCAAAATGTATAGCATCTTAAATGCTGGTGATGCATTTTCACCTTAAGGACTTGGCCTAAATATGCGGAATACCTATATTTTACTGTTTTCGCTATATTGGGCACAGGGGCTTCCGGTCGGATTTATGACGCATGCCTTACCGGTCATTTTTCGGGCTGAAGGGGTATCGCTGGCGCATATCGGGGGCTTTGGCCTGTTAATGCTGCCTTGGTCGATCAAAATATTCTGGGCGCCTTTAGTCGATCGGCATGGATCGAGCGCCCAAGGTCATTACCGTAGCTGGATTATTCCCTTGCAATGGCTGTCAGTTGCTGTATTGATTGGGCTCTCATTTCTACCGATTCAGGCCTTGAATCAGCCGCTGTATTTACTGCTGTTTTTTATCACGCTTTTGTTGATGAATGGCATTGGCGCGACGCAGGATATTGCGACCGATGCATTGGCGGTGAACATTCTGAATCATGAGCAACAGCATTGGGGCAATACCTTTCAGGTGATTGGTTCACGTCTAGGATTCATTGTCGGAGGTGGAGCAATATTATGGTTGCTCGATCTGTTGCAATGGCAAGCTACCTTTCTATTATTGGCGGCTCTGGTCTTTCTTAATACTTTACCCATTTTCTTTTTTAAAGAACCTCAGCATTCAAAAATTATCACGCCAGCTGATAAAGGACCTGCACTCAGCAATATAAAAACCTATTTTCAATACTTCTGGTCGGATTCAACCTTGGCTGTCTGGTTACTGGTTTTATTGACCTTTAAAATCGCCGATGGTTTATCCGGGCCTTTATTAAAACCTTTAATGGTAGATCTCGGACTGAGCTTTAGCCAGATTGGCCTTTATGTCACCATGCTGGGAGCATTGGCTGCCTTGATTGGGGCAGGACTGGCTGGTTGGTGTCTGAAATACTGGTCGCGAAGCCGGAGTTTACTGATTTTTTCTGTTCTGAAAATCATGACTTTAATGGCTTATGCATGGCTGGCTGCCCAGTATGAAACCCAAAAAAAAGTAGAAAACTGGATGATATATCTGATTAATGCAGCCGAAGACATGATCTCAGCCATGCTTTTGGTGGTCATGTTGACCTTGGTCATGCAATACAGTCGCAAGCATCTGGCTGGTACTGATTTCACCTTTCAGGTGGCACTGATGGCTACGGTGAGTGGGGGACTTTATAGTCTGAGTGGTATTTTGGGAGATGCTTTAGGCTATCAAAATTATCTGAATCTCATCGTGATCGTGGCAATTATCTGTTTAATTCCAATTTTCCGATGGATGAAAGTTGCAGAAAAAGTATAAAATTTCCAAATAATCAACTATTTGGTTAAATGTTAGCCTAAAGTACTAAATAGAATATATAAATATTAATTTAATAATTTTGTAACATAAGCGCCGTGTGTATTATTTGTTACAAAATAAATTAAGGATTTTTTTGATGAAAACTAAGTTAGCAACAGCAATTGCATTCAGCCTTTTGGCGGGGACAACTTTTGCAGCACCAACTTTTTATGGTGAGATTGATGCATCAGTAGATTACTTACCTGAAGATAATGCTTCACCTGTGTCTGATCGTGACGTTATTGAATTGAATACTAATAATTCATTCTTGGGTTTAAAAGGTGAGGAGAAACTTACTGACCGTTTAAGTGGGCTTTATCAAGCTGAATTTACATTCTATGTAGACAATGGTGGAAGTACAGATACATTTGTACCGCGTAATCTTTTAGTTGGTCTTAAAGATGAAAAGTTGGGTACAGTAAAGCTGGGTAAAATCGATACGCCTGTAAAACAGCTTTCTTCAGTAGTTGATACTTTTAATAACTATGTTGCAAATAAAGCAGACATGGCAGGTATCTTTACCGGTGAAAACCGTATCGATAATGTTGTAGTTTATGAAGCTCCTGGCTTTGCAGTCGGTGAAGGTAAACTAAAAGCAACTGCACTATTAGCTACAGGTGAAGCCGGTGGTATTAGCTCGTCTAAAGGCGGTTCTAAAGTTGCAGGTCGTGGCTTGGGTGATGCATGGTCAGCATCTGTAGTATATGACAGCAAAGCGGTTGTTTTAGGTCTTGGTTATGACAAAGCAATCCCATCAAACTTTGCAGGTGTAGGTATTTTAAACACACGACAAGGTGAAATTAACCAGCTATATACAGATGGTGATGCAAAAGCTATTTTCGCAGCAGCAAATACCATTCGTGCAATTGGCCGTGTAAATTTGGATGGTGGTTTAGCACTTAAAGCACTTTATCAAACATCAGAAGTTGAAAATGTAGCAGGAAACGCTGCTGGAGCAGCTAATATTGACGATGCCCAAGGTTGGTTAATTGGTGCTGAATACACTCTTCCAAATGCTCAAGCTTGGACAGTAAAAGGTCAATATAGCCAGAATACTACAGAGTTGAAAGTAGGCAGCGATTTCGAAGCACAACAATTTATTCTTGGTGCTGATTATGCATTCTCTAAACAAGTAAAAGCATACGGTTATGCAGGTCTTTTAACACTTGAACAAGGTCCATTAGAGACTAAACAACCAGTTGTTGGTACAGGCTTAGAATACAAATTCTAATTTAGACTTTGTAAGCTAAGAAAAGGCGGTGCTTTGGCATCGCTTTTTTATGCTCAAAACAACAAAACTTAGCAATTTTATGTCTGATCTAACAAGTTTCGGGCTGTTAACATGATTGAAAGTTTCAGCATTTCGTTTTGAAAATTATGCCTATTCAAGCTGTTTTATTTGACCTCGACAATACCTTGACCCATCGTGATCTGACTGCACAGGCCTATAGCCGTTATCTGGCAGAATATTATGCGCCAGCATTGGCACAGGTCGAGCCTGACAAAATTATCGAGATTGTAAGGCGCATCGATAATGGTGGTTATCCTAAAAAAGAATTGCTGACCCATGGTGGTATCGGGGCTTCGGCTGCTTATGCATTATTGCAGGAACTACACTGGTTAAATCCTCCTAGCATAGAAGAACTAGCCCAGTTCTGGTTTAGCCAGTTTGGCCGTTTCGCCGTAGAAATGCCGGCAGCAGAGCAAGTATTAACGCAGCTGAAAGATGAGGGTTATCAGCTAGCCATTGTTTCCAATGGCGGACATGACACCCGTTTGAATACGATTCGGGGTTTGGGTATTGAACCTTATTTTGATGAGATCATCAGTTCGGGACTAGTGGGTTTTAACAAACCACAGCCGGAAATATTCCAGATCACAGCAGAGCGTCTAGGCGTGCAACCTACACAGTGCCTATATATTGGCGACCATCCAATTAATGATGTACAAGGAGCTACAGAGGCCGGAATGCATGCATTATGGATGCAAGGCTTTCATGCAGATGCTGAACATATCCAATATAAAATTCAGCAACTGCCGGAAATTTTTGCGCATTTGCAGTTACTGAATCAGGCTTAAGTTATTCTTAAACAGTCAATCGTTTCGGCCCATTGCGCAGAATCACAGCGCGGACATTGCTGATCGGCGTGCGTAAGGGTTTGCACCTGCCCACAGTAAATACAGGCATATAATTGCCCCGCCTTAACCTGTTGCACTATAGAACAGCTTTTAGGAAAAAGTGGCAGCCCAGGCCGAACCTCATCCGATTTGAAAAACAGGATACTGAACTTACCGTCAGTTTCCAGTAAACCGGTGCGTACCTGACCGAGATGTTCTACACCTTGCTGGCGCATTTCGGCAAAGAATTCATCATGTGACATTTTACCTTTTTTAATTTCTTCAACGACCAGCACGCCATCTTCTACGATATAAATCGGTTTACCTTCCAGTAGGTCTTCAAACCATTGATATTTCATCATGAGCCAGGTGGTCAGGCGGTACATGATAATAATCACCGACATCACCAGAACTGCCTGAATCAGGGGAATATCTTCGGTAAACATCGGGTCACCGGCAATCGAACCCAAGCTCAAAATGATAGCGACTTCGAAGATGGAAAGCTGACGTACCCCGCGTTTTCCGGTCAGACGCAGAAACAGGATAATCATCGTGTACATCAGGGCACAACGCAGCAAAATTTCTGCGGTAAACTCCCAAGTGGTGTCATTTATAAATATGGTCGCCCAGTCCATTTAAATTCTTTATCCTTACTTTGCTCTTTGGCTCGAGTCTAGCAATATCAGTATTTTATTTGCTGCTGTGTTTATGTAAGTTTATGAATAAAGATAGATTCTATTTAAAAAAGAAGCTTGAGCTTAAAAATACAGCTATTTAATTTATTCAAAATAAGATAGAGATTTCATGTAAATAACGCACAAAAAATCAGCAGATTAAATTTGAAGAAGATCACATTCTTTGCTGTCTATTTTTAAATCTATAAAATTATTATCCATTTGAAATCTATCAATATAAATTCTGAATAATGTGTTTTGAATACCTGGGAGTGTTTAGAAATTTGTAAGCAAATCACTTCATTTCTATAAACATCTGTAGTTTGTGGCCTGAAAAATAGAGTGATTACACCAGGTTAATAAATTGTTTTTAAAATAGAAATTTGATTTTGATTTCCAACAAGGGATGTATTGTGAAAAAAATATTCACGCTTTTAACGGTTATGGGTTTAAGTACAGCGGTCTGGGCAGATGCGGATTGGGATTATACTCAGCCTGAACAATGGTCGACTTTGAGCCAGAAATATTCGGCCTGTAATGGTCTGAACCAGTCGCCAATCAATATTGAGCGAACAGTGAAAGCAGAACTGGAACCGCTCAAGTTCAGCTATAACACCATGATTCATGCGATCGAAAATAAAGGTCATACTGTTCAGGTGGATTTTGCGCAAGGTGGTGAATTGCAGCTGGATGGCGATACCTTTGTACTGAAGCAGTTTCATTTGCACAGCCCGAGTGAAAACCTGATTAAAGGCAAAAGCTATCCACTGGAAATTCATTTTGTCCATGCCAATGCCAAAGGTGAGCTGGCTGTCGTGGGGATGATGTTCGAGCAGGGACAGGAAAGCCAGATGCTCAAACGCATGTGGAAGCGTTTACCGAAAAAGCAGGGCGAGAAAGTGGTTTTGAAAACGCCACAAGCTGTGAATCAGATGTTGCCTAAGAATCTGGATTATTATCGTTTTAGCGGCTCGCTGACCACACCTCCGTGTTCAGAAGGGGTACGCTGGCTGATTCTGAAAGATATTCAGCAGGCCTCTGCGCAACAGATTTCGGAATTTGCAAAACTGATGGGACACCCAAATAACCGTCCGGTCCAGTCCTTGAATGGCCGTGTAGTGCTGGAATAATCAATATGAGAGTGAAAAAGCAGACTTTGGTCTGCTTTTTTTAATTCTGATACAAATTTCGAAAGGGCACACTGAAAAGGACTTTGTGACGAAAGCTGAAAGATTTAAGATAGATATTATTTATTCTTTGACCTTCTCCTGCCATGCTCTTTGACTTGAAAACCATGATTCAGCCATTCACAGCACTTTCGCCACAGCAGAAGAAGCTGGATCATCTGATTGATAAAATCGAGCAACAGAAACAGGAATTACAACAATGGCAACAGGCTGAAGAAGAGCTGCAGCAATATACCCATAAAACCTTCATGCCGGTCTACCATGAATTGCATGGCGTACTGTTCAAGCAGCTGGAACAGCTCTGGAAGCACCTGCAGGAAACTACATTTTCCAAGGCAGAACTGGTGGTGCTGGATGAAAAGATTCAGTACCTTGCAAATTATCTAAAAGACTCTCAGGCAATGTCAGCGCAACAAGCTCATAAAGTGAATGAAATCTTCACTTACTATCAGCAACGTGCCGAACATGCCCAATTCAGAAAAAGCCAAAAGAAAATAAATGAACTGGAAACATTCTTTAAAAATGAAAATCCCTCAGATCTTGCAGATGCAGAAGTATTTGAAGAATGGGAATCAGATCATTTTCAGCAGGCACGTGAGCAAGCCAGATTAAAACGCCAGCAGGAAAAACAGGAGCAGGCAACAGCGATGGCAGAGCAGTCATTGAAAACCGTTTATTTAAAAATTGCTGCCATCATTCACCCTGACCGTGAAGTGAATGATGTCAAAAAAATCAAGAAAACTGAATTATTGCAACGTGCCAATGAGGCTTATGCAGAACAAGACCTGTTTACGTTACTGAAAATGCAACTGCAGATCGAGCAAGATCAGGATATTTCACAAAAAGGTTTAAGTGCGGAGCAACTAAGATTCTATCAATTGGCTTTGGATGCACAAAGCCGGAAATTACAAGAACAGATCGATACCTTGATCCATAGATTGGTCTGGTCATCGAAAACCAGAATTGCCGTGAAAAAGGCGAAAGGGAAAGTTCAAATTGCTGACCTGTATAAGCAGATTGATGAAGATACTTCAGCCATTAAACAGCAGATTAAAGTCGAAAAAGAACGCTTGATGTATATCAAAAAGGTGAGCGGCTTGGAGATGTTTTTAAGGCATGGGATTTAATGAAGTAAAAAGTTTTTTACTCTCTAAACCAACGGTCTTAGGTATTCGTTATGTTAAAATAATGAGTTGAATAGCATTTGTATTGAAACAAAGTAATGAGCATTTTAGATTTAAGCTTATATCAAGAAACTGGAAATTTATCCCCACAACAAAAGAAGTTTAATCGTCTGATTTTAAAAATTGAGAAACTTCAAGCATCTTTGTTAGAGTGGCAACAAGCACAACAAAAAGTACAGCAGGATGCAAGTGCAGAACTATTGCCATTATATAGCAAATGGCATCAAGTTTTATTTAGTCAATTAGAAGTACTTTGGCAATATAAACAATCGCATAAATTTGCTAAAACCCATTTACAGCGTTTAGATGAAAAAATTTCGATTTTAGCGAGTCTGCTCTTAGATAATCCTAATCTGTCTGAACAGCAACATGAATTGGCGATAGTCATTGCTAAATATTATAACCTTTTAGAAGAGAGCTCTAATTTTCAGACGGTTACATCGCAAGCAGAGAATTATTCTCATCCAGAGCATGATGCTGATGAAATGATGCAGAAACAAGTGATGAAGGGAATTCTTGCAGATCAATTAGGTGTGTCTGAAGACTGGATTGACTTTGATTTTGATCTCGAAAATCTTGAAGAATTTATGCAAAAAGTAAAAGCCAAATTTGATCGAGAAGAAGCCGATTTTATTCAAAATCAACTGAATGATCGTGAGCGTGAAGAATATCAAAAGTTTGCCGAAAAAGAGAAAAAGAAAATTTTAAAGAAGCAAATGCAACTTGAAGATGCAAAAAAAATGGCAGGGCAGTCATTAAAAAGTATCTATTTAAAAATTGCCTCAGTGATCCATCCTGACCGTGAGCGAGATGAGCAAAAACGCATTGAAAAAACTGAATTATTACAGCAAGCCAATACGGCGCTAGAGGAAAAAGATTTACTAGCTCTATTAAAGTTACGTGCTTATACAGAGCAAGGTGATCAAAAACAAGCAGTTAAAATCGCAAATGAACATTTAAAATCTTATAATCTATTGTTAGAAGAGCAAATTGAGCAATTGCAGTTTGAGGTAGATAATATTATTTACTCATTTGATTGGGAGAGTTCAGGTTTCTATAAACAGACCTTTAAACCTGTGGATTTGGCTAAAAAATACCAACGTGATTTGAACGAAATTCAAAAAAAAATATTACGAGATGAACAGTGTTTAAATGATTATAAGGATTTTGATTATTTTAAAATTTTACTTAAAAATAGGGCATTTAGCTGGTCATTTGACTCATTCTAAACTTAATTTTTTTAACCAAAGCATCATAAAGCTATGATGCTCTTTTAAAATAACAATGAAAATAGATCCTCAATTATTAGAATTCGCCAAATCCATGCGCCACACCGCCACCGATGCAGAACATCTGATATGGCAACTGCTACGTGCCAAGCGTTTTATGAGTCTTAAATTCCGTCGTCAGCATGTGATTAAATCCTATATCGTAGATTTTTACTGTCATGAAATTGGTTTAGTGATTGAGTTGGATGGTAGTCAGCATGGAACTGATTATTTTCAAACAGAAAAAAATTATGGGTTCATGTATGAAATTGATTTATACCTTAAGTGGGCTTTGTTGCACAAAGATTTGAAATGTAAAGCGCCCCTAATTGAGCTAAATTTAAGGCGTAACTTGGGTAAGTGGTCGACCTAATTCCGTAAATCTGTTAAGGACTGCTACACGTGCATGGATCTCATTCACTTGGCTATCAAAACTCCTTGCACTGAGTTTATCTCCTAATAATTTGATGCAATGCATCTTAGTTTCAACCAAACTTCGCCGATGATAGCCTGACCATTTTTTCCATAGTGTCCTGCCTAAACGTTTAATTGTTCGAAGTAATTCATTTCGCTCTAGGGAGCTACTCTTTGTATCTTTCCATGGTTTCGCATTTTTTCTAGGTGGAATCACCGCATGCCCTTGCCGATCTGCAATGACCTGACGGCATTGCTTGGTGTCATAAGCTCTATCGGTATAAACAGAGTCAATCTGCTCATCTTGTGGAATCTGATTAAGTAAATCACCAAGCACCTGTGAATCACTGACATTATTGGTTGTAAGCTGAACTGCTCGTATTTGTAGGGTTTTAGCATCTATACCAATATGAAGTTTACGCCATTGGCGACGATATTCAGGTCCATGTTTCTTGCGCTTCCATTCGCCCTCACCTAGAAACTTCATGCCTGTAGAGTCCATGAGTAGATGCAGCCCATCGCTACTTTTTTGGTAGCTGATTACAATATCAATATGCTTTTGTCTTCTACAAAGCGTGGTGTAATCTGGAGCTATCCAATTTAATCCGCAAAGTTTAATCAGACTTTGCACAAAGCCAGTAACCATACGTAAAGACAGACGGAATAAGGATTTAATCATTAAGCAGCATTGGATGGCTGCGTCGGAGTAGGTTTGATTTCGCCCTTGTTTGCCTTTTGATGGCGCATACCATTGCGTAGCAGGATCAAACCAAAGGGCAATATTTCCGCGACTCATGAGTGCTCGGTTATATGCGGGCCAATTGGTTGTGCGGTAGATTTTGTGTGTAGGCTTCTTCATTTGAAAATTATATCGCTAAAAAAGCCTTTACAGATAGGTTTGTGCAACAAAGCCAGAATAATTTCAAAGTATAAAGGGCTGAATAATCAGCCCTTTATACACAAATTAGATCAAACTAACAACACATTAAAGCGCTGCAATCTGCTCCATATTCGCTTTAATCTTCGCTAACTGATCAGCAAACTCAGCAAGTTTTACTTTCTCGCCTTCAACCACAGCAGCAGGTGCTTTCGCGACAAAACCTTCATTGCCAAGTTTAGTGGCAATTTGGTCATGTTGCTTTTGAATCTTGTCTAAGTCTTTTTGTAGGCGACCCAATTCCGCTTTCGGGTCAATTAAGCCCTTCATTGGAACGTATACAGATACGTGACCAACAACAGATGAAGAAGATAATGGTGGTTGCTCGCCATCAGCCAAGAAGGTAATGCTTTCAACTTTCGCCAATGCTTTGAACAACGGTTCAATACGTGCAATCTGCGCTTTTTCAGCATCAGTCGTATTTTGCAGCAGAACAGGCAACAAGCGTGCATTACCTAAGCCCATTTCACCACGGATGTTACGTACTGCACCAATCAAACCTTGCAGCCATTGCATATCTGCTTCAGCCTGGTCATTAATCAATGCTTGCTCAGCAACCGGGTACGGCGCCAACATAATGGTTTCGCCAGTAATACCGAGTTTAGGCGCAAGTGTTTGCCAGATTTCTTCAGTCAGATAAGGCATCAACGGATGAGCCAAACGTAAAGACGCTTCCATCACCGAAAGAAGAACACGACGTACTTCAGCTTTACGCTCTTTCGATACATTTTCATCATTCAGAACCGGTTTGGTTAACTCAACATACCAGTCACAGTATTCATTCCAGATGAACTCGTAAATCGCTTGCGCAGCCAGATCTAAACGGTAGGTTGCAAATGCTGTTTGCACCGCTTGTTCCGCTTTTTGCAGACGGCTTACGATCCATTGTTCAGGCAATTCCCAAAGGTCTTGACGTGCTTCTGAACCAATCGTTTGACCTTCGACATTCATCATCACGAAACGCGTTGCGTTCCAGATCTTGTTGGCAAAGTTACGGTAACCTTCAACACGTTTCATGTCGAACTTGATGTCACGACCAGTGTTTGCAAGCGCACAGAAGGTGAAACGAACTGCATCGGTACCGTAAGACTGAATCCCTTCAGGGAATTCTTTACGGGTTGATTTTTCAATCTTCGCTGCCTGTTTCGGGTTCATCAAACCTGTGGTACGTTTTTGTACCAGCGTTTCAAGATCCACACCGTCAATCAAGTCTAATGGGTCAAGGACGTTACCCTTAGATTTAGACATCTTCTGACCTTCGCCATCACGAACCAAACCGTGAACGTACACAGTTTTAAACGGTACTTGTGGCGTACCATCTTCATTCTTCATGAAGTGCATGGTCAGCATGATCATGCGGGCAACCCAGAAGAAGATGATGTCAAAACCTGTCACCAATACATCTGTTGGGTGGAAGGTATTCAAGAAGTAGTTTGCTTTGTCTTTTGCTTCGTCGCCAGTCCAGCCTAAAGTTGAGAATGTCCAGAGACCTGAAGAGAACCATGTATCGAGTACATCTTCGTCTTGGTTCAACTCAACGTCGGCAGGGATGTTGTTTTTCGCGCGAACTTCAGCTTCGTCACGACCAACGTAAACATTACCTTCCGCATCGTACCAAGCAGGGATACGGTGACCCCACCACAATTGACGCGAGATACACCAGTCTTGAATGTTGTTCATCCATGCCATGTACATGTTGCTGTACTGTTCAGGTACGAACTTGATGTCGCCATCTTTCACTGCTTTAATTGCAGGTTCAGCAAGTGGTGCAATCTTCACATACCATTGGTCAGTCAATAGAGGCTCAACAATCACGCCTGAACGGTCACCGCGAGGTGGTTTCAATGTGTAAGGTTGGATCTGGTCTAACCAGCCTTCCGCTTCCGCTTGTTCAACAATCTTCTTACGTGCTTCAAAACGCTCTAAACCAACATATTCACTAGGCGCAGGAATGGTTTTAGAAATTTGTTCGCCGGCTTTTGCGATGTATTCAAACTCAGCCAACACTTCAGCATTTTTGTTGAAGATGTTGATGATTGGCAATTCACAACGTTTACCCACTTCATAGTCATTGAAGTCGTGTGCAGGGGTGATTTTTACACAGCCTGTACCGAATTCTTTATCGACATATTCGTCTTTAACGATAGGAACCGCACGACCGGTAATCGGCAGGATAATATTTTTACCCACCAAATCTGCATAGCGTTCATCATCAAGCGCAACGGCAACAGCTGTATCACCCAACAATGTTTCAGGACGCGTCGTTGCAACCACGATGTGATCTTTACCATCGTGTGTGCGTAGTGACTTATCTTTAAAGAAGTATTTGAAGTGCCAGAGTGAACCTGCTTCTTCTTTATCAGACTCAACTTCTAAGTCAGAAAGGGCAGTTTGCAGTTTAGGATCCCAGTTCACCAGGCGCTTACCGCGGTAGATCAGGCCTTCTTCATGCAGTTTTACAAACACTTCTTTTACCGCGTTTGATAAACCATCATCCATGGTGAAGCGTTCACGAGACCAGTCTACAGAAGAACCCAAACGACGAATTTGACGGGTGATGTTACCGCCAGATTGTTCTTTCCATTCCCAAACTTTTTCGATGAATTTTTCACGACCTAGGTCATGACGGCTAACCCCTTGCGCACCCAACTGACGCTCTACAACCATTTGCGTTGCAATACCTGCGTGGTCAGTACCCGGTTGCCATAAGGTATTTTTACCAGACATACGGTTAAAACGGGTTAAGGCATCCATGATGGCATTGTTAAAACCATGACCCATGTGCAGGCTACCAGTGACATTTGGTGGCGGAATCATGATACAGAAAGATTCGCCTTTTTCAGACGGCTTAAAGTAGCCACGCTCTTCCCAAGTTTGGTACCATTTTTTCTCGATCTCGGTCGGATCGTAGGTTGTCGCGATATTTTGCGCTGAGTCAGTCATAGTCTAAACAGATCAAAAGTGAATGAAAAATTGGCTCTATTGTAGCAAAAAAAATAGTGCATGCGGCAGCTTAACCAAATGCAAACTTTAGCCAATTGGCATGTATAGCAACTCATCGTATGATAGAACGATAAAAAAACGCGACTCATCGCAGCATATCAAAAAGGATAATAAGATGAGCTATAGCATTTCCCTGAAGCTTCAACCTGAAACTCATCAGCGCTTTAAAGACCTTCATTTCCGATTAAATGCGGGCGAGCAAAACAGTCTGGCCAGACCCTTAGGTGAAAATCTGGCCGATATGGCCTGTGAAATTATTGACCAGATTTTTGGTCAGGTGGTGCAACTGGCCAACTCACCGGACAGTGAGTCTGAAAAAGTGATTCAGCAGATTATTCATACAACGCGTAAATATATGCCCTGGTCGGTTTCCTTATTTGGCAATGAACGGCTCATGCCAATGGTGAATTACCTGCATCAAATGACTTATGAACAGGCCGGTGATGCTTTTATGCGTTATCCGGTGGAAAAGATGCTGGTGATGGAACTGCTCGGCTGTGTTGACCAGATGAAAAATGGTAATCACCAGTATGTATCACCCGCTTTAAAAGCTTTTATTCAGGTGGTCGATCAAGGGGTGACGCATTTAATCCGTGAACCGAAAAAAATGTTGAAATTTAATGTGGTGGTCGATAAAACCTTGAATGGGGTGATTCATTTAACCACCCAGTTAGGCTATAAACGTTTTGACAAGCTCGGTAGCATCTATGATGCCGATACCATGAGTTATTATTTTGAGCATTTGCTGGCATTTCTGGAAGATGAAATGCCGCACCATATTCATTAAGACAAGGGAAATAGGATTTCATGGCGAAAGTTGAAGACTTAAATGGAAAAGTGGTCTGGATTACCGGCGCATCTTCAGGAATTGGCAAGGCGATCGCACAGCAATGTGCTGCACTCGGAGCACAGGTGGTACTGACTGCACGCCGGCATGAAGAACTGGAAAATGTTCGCCAAAGTCTCACCAATCCGGGTCAGCATATTTCAGTCATTGCCGATATCACGGATGAAAGCCAGGTTCGTCATGCCTATGAACAGGTTTTGCAACAAAAAGGCCGGATTGACTGGCTGATTAACAATGCCGGACTTAGCCAGCGTGCCCTGATTGCAGATACCACCATGCAGACTGAACGAGCCATTATGGAAGTCGATTACTTTTCTCAGGTGTTTCTTACCAAAATGGTATTGCCAACCTTTCTGGCACAAAAATCAGGTCGTATCGTCTTTATTTCCAGTGTGGCAGGTTTGCTCGGCACCCAGTATCGCGCATCCTATTCCGCAGCCAAAGCAGCGATTCATATGTGGGCTAACAGCTTGCGTGCGGAAGTTGCTGATCAGGGTGTTCAGGTCTCGGTGATTTTTCCGGGCTTTGTTCAAACCAATGTCTCATTTAATGCTTTAAATGGGGAAGGCAAGCCACAAGCCAAGCAGGATGAAGCGATTGAAAATGGGTTGTCGGCAGAAGATTTTGCCCGTCAAAGCGTACAAGCCTTGCAGTGCGGCGAAGAATATATTGTGATTGGCGGCAAGAAAGAAAAA
Organism: Acinetobacter sp. WY4; assembly: GCF_018438165.1. GTDB lineage: Bacteria > Pseudomonadota > Gammaproteobacteria > Pseudomonadales > Moraxellaceae > Acinetobacter. The sequence goes on from NZ_CP053947.1 coordinate 2,936,064, forward strand.
CTCGGTGTGCTGGTTTCGCGTATTTCACCCAAGGTGCTATACAAAATGATTCGTAAAACCAAGGTTAAATAAATCATCCAGAGTAAAAAAGGGCAGTAGCGCCCTTTTTTATGTCTCTTAAAACATCAACAAAAATAACAATACTTAAAAATGCAATTCATTTCTGGAGAATTGCCCATAAAGGGAATGCAGCCGATAACATGGATATGCAGAAAATTACCTTTTCACTCTGGTACTTAAGCCAAAAGCCGGTATGTTAATTAAAAATAACAGCCAACTGGAATAAGCTCATTCGATGAAAACCCCGGTGCCCGATTATCTCCAGCATGTATTAACGGTCTGTCATGATAATGATCAGGGCGCTTTGGCTGACTATATCCCTGAACTGGCAGCGGTAGATCCAAACAAGTTCGCCTTGGCGCTGACCACGGTGGATGGCACGATCTATTCTACGGGAGATGATGCAACCGAATTTACCATGCAGTCAATGTCCAAACCTTTTGCCTATGCCTTGGCATTGCAGCATTTGGGGATTAGCGCTGTGCTGGAAAAGGTCGGCGTTGAACCTTCAGGGGAGGCTTTTAATCAGATTTCACTGGATAAAGAAACCAATCTTCCCAAAAATCCAATGATTAACTCGGGAGCGATCACTACACATTCTTTGATTCCTGTACAAAAAGGGATTTCTCGTGCGGAATGCTTGCGCCGTTTTTTAAGTGAGCTGGCAGGACGTCAACTGGAATTCGACAAGCAGGTATATAAGTCTGAAGTCAAAACTGCATTCCGGAACCTGTCGATTGGTTACATGCTGCGTACCGTAGGGGTACTGGATTCGGATCCGGTAGAAATCGTCAATGGATATATCAAGCAATGTGCGATTAAGGTGACGGTCAAAGATCTGGCAAATATCTGTAGTGTGCTCGCCAATGGTGGTGTTCAGGCCAAAACTGGCAAACAGTTGTTAGAGCGTGATGTCGTGCGCCAAGTGCTCAGCGTGATGATGACCTGTGGCATGTATGATGCGGCGGGTGACTGGCTGACGACGGTCGGCATTCCTGCCAAAAGTGGGGTGTCGGGCGGAATTATCGGGGTATTGCCTGGGCAGGTGGGAATTGTGGTTTTTTCTCCTAAAATTGATGAGCATGGGCATAGTGTACGTGGCGTAGATATTTTTGAGCGTTTGTCGCGGGACATGGGCTTGCATCTGATGGAAGGGACGCCATCGGCACAGACCATTTTGCAAAGTCGTTATACGGCAGGTAAGAACAATGACATTGTCGTATATGAGCTGCGCGGCGTGTTGCAATTTACCGAGTCGGAAATGTTGCTGCGGATCTTGCAGGATGAGCCAGATGCTACAACTCGTATAGTCTTAGACCTGACCAATTTAACTTTGATTCATGATGTAGGTGCACGCATGTTATTTGAAGGCGTCAAACGATTACAAGCGGATGGACACAAAGTGGTAGTTATTGATTCAGAAGGTGTATTGAGTGAAGAGCAGGTAAAAGGCAATAAGCGGGTAGTGGTAACAGAAGAGCTAGAGCGCTATTTGGACAAGTTTCATTAAGCCACATCCATAGGAATGAGTATGCCTTTCATTACTTGCGCTTTAAAACTTGCTCAGTAGAGGAAATGAAATATAAAAAAGCCCCGAACAGTGTCGGGGCTTTTTTCAAATCTTGAAAAGTTTATTTAATATGCTCGGCAATGTCCGTAAAGATTACGCCTAAGCCGTGTGCGCCTGCATCCGGATAGCCTAAGCTACGATCACCGACTGTACCAGCACGGCCCATACGCGCCACGATCTCTTTGGTGGATTCTGCACCTTTTACCGCAGCCTCTGCACCCAAGACAAAGTTTTCTTTAAACGTCTTGTCGGTATTGGCTGACCAAGAGTCTGCGCAAGGTACAAGTGCATCAATCAGGGTTTTATCACCGACCACAGCACCACGACCAAATGAACGCTCACCTGTCACTTGAATACCTTTTACCGCAGCTTGTAGCATCTCGGCAAAATCTGCCACGCTTAGAGTTTCTTTACCTTGAATGGCTTTGCTGGCCGAACGGAATGCTGAACCCCAAATTGGGCCGGACGCACCGCCACAGTGTTCCATAATAATCATGGAACTATTCAGTAAGAATTCATCCATCTGTTGTGCTTGAATCAGGCTTTGCCATTCACGTTTCAGCTGTTTAAAACCTTTTGCGACGCTCATGCCAAAATCGCCGTCGCCTGCATGGGCATCCAGCTCGCAGAATGGCACTTCGTTTTTGATGATGCAGGCTGCCATCACATCGACCACATAACGCATATTTTCTATCGTGAATTGCTCATTCTGAATTTCAGCATGTTCAGTTTGGGTTTCAACTTCGGTATTGGCGGTTTGTTTTGCTACTGCGTCTTGTGCTGCAAATTCAAATGGTAGTGCAGGCGAGCCATCCAGCTTAAAGGCAGGGGTATTGGCTTCTGCATCTAAGTAGCCTTTTAGCTCATCATCGACTGCAAGCAATGAAACCGAAGCACCGTTCATGTCGATACTGGTCATATAGTTGCCAACGAATGTGCGATAAATTTTGATGCCTTTACGCGCCAGATGTTCGCATACATCATTGTTAAACACATACAGTTCTTGCATTGGTGTTGAACCAAAGCCATTCACCAACACCGCAACTTCTTGCATGTCAGGACGGTCAAGGAATAAGTCATCGACCATACGTTGTGCCATTTCTTTCGATGGTAAGATTTTTTCACGACGAATGCCCGGTTCACCGTGGATGCCGACGCCGTATTCCATTTCATCATCGGCTAGGGTAAAGGTGGGTGTACCTTTGGCAGGAACAGTACATGAGGTATAGGCGAAACCAAGACTAATCACGTTATCCGCTGCTTTTTGAGCCACAGCTTTGACTTCCGCAAGCTCTAAACCTTTTGACGCTGCTGCACCGGCAATTTTATGCACGAAGATGGTACCAGCAACACCACGACGACCGACGGTATAAAGGCTGTCTTTTACCGCGATATCATCCGCCACTTTGACGTAATCGACTTTAATGCCATCTTCCGCAGCCAATGCAGCACCATTCTGGAAATTCATCATATCGCCAGAATAGTTCTTGATGATCATCAGCACGCCTTTGTCAGTTGCGACATGCTGCAATGCTTTATAGACCTGAATTTGAGATGGCGATGCAAAAACGTCACCGCATACGGCAGCGTCTAACATGCCTGTACCGACAAAGCCCGCATGTGCAGGTTCGTGACCACTACCACCGCCACTGATCAGTGCCACGTTATTGTGTTTTTGTTTACGTGAAATGATTTTATGCGATTCGGTAAATGTCAGTTCAGGATGGGCAAGGACAAAACCTTTGCACATTTCGACAACCAGATTTTCAGGGTTGTTGATAAGTTTTTTCATGGAGAAAGGCCTTCACGTATTCTGGGAGATGTCTAAAGTCTTATTATTATTATGGAAATGTTTGAAATTTGCTGACTTAAAAATGTAAAAACGAGTGATTTGGGATTTAGGGGTTAGAAAAGAGGCGGTTGCATTTTTTACTTCACTAATAAGGAAGAGGAGTGGTGAAGGTACAAGCTACATTCAAAATTTCTTTTTAATCATGATTCGATAGTGGGTAAATTTTTATTCAGTAAGAGTGTTGTTTTTCAATTACCTGAATTAAAATTTAATTTTTTTGAATAACTTTAAATTATGGAAGATTTTTCAGAAGTAAATTTTTTGGTAGGGGTTAATGGCAGTGGTAAAAGCCGTTTATTGAATACTATTGGTCAGAGATATGTAAAAAGAAATAAAAATGTTATAGCAATTTCAAATACTGTTTTTGATAAGTTTAATTCAAGAGGCTATAAAAAATTAAGTGCGAGAGGCGGAAAGGAGTTTTTAAAAAAGACGATTGTTAACTCTTTTTTAAATGGGGATAATAACATTTACAACATCTTAGAATACTTGGGATATGAGAAAGAAGTTACTACCTTGATATCATTTTACTCTGATTTTGAGGGTGATTTTCTTAGCTATTTTTTACGAAGAATAGATAAATATAATAAGTTTGATGTTGCGAGTGACAAAGATTACATCGACTATAGTTTAAATGAACTTGATAGTTTTTGTAAGCAGCTAAAGAAAAATTTACATCCTTATAGTGAGTATGAATATTTTTTTGACTTTGGTGATTGGGGAGGAGCTCGAGAAAATATTTCTTCTTTATCAATTTTTAAAAAATTTTATAAGTTATTTAGTCATAAAAAAATATTTAAAATTGATTTTATTTTATTCAAAGGTGAAGAAAAATTTAATCTAGATGGTGCGAGTTCTGGTGAATCACATTTTTTAGCACAGATGTTGTTTTTAAGTAGTAACGTGTCCAAAGATACAAAGAATATAGTTTTAATAGATGAGCCAGAAATAAGTTTACATCCGAACTGGCAAAGAGAATACGTATTTAAATTATACGATTACTTTTATATGTATGATTTAAAATTTTTTATAGCAACACATTCTCCACTAATGATTTCAAGGCTTCAGGTAAATAAACAGGATTTATATAGAGACTATATAGGGCGAATTGAGTATAAAATATTTAAGGTTAAAGATCAGATGCTAAATACTATACAGGAGGATGAAGATTATAGTGTTGAGTCTTTATATTGGGAGGTGTTTGGAATTTTGACTCCAGATAATTCTTTTCTATCGAGATATTGCGTTAAATTATTGGATCAATTACAAGAGAATAAATTGTCATATGAATTTGTTGAGCAAGAATTTAGTAGACTAATTGAAAGTGCAGATAATATCCATCAAAGGGAAGTGCTTGAAGATATTAAAATTAGATTTTTAACAAGGAAGAATTAATGAATTTTGATCAATACATTTGTAATTATTCAGGTTGTCGTTGCTCAAACCAAATATGGAAATGTGAAAGATTTAAATCGCTTAAAATTAAATACAAAGAATTACTGAAGGTTAAATTTCAGAATTCTTGTGCCTATTGTCAAAGAGCTTTAGCTCATGATGAAAATATTATTATTGATCTAGAACATGTGTTACCAAAAGCTGAATATAAAAAATATATTTTTAATTTAACAAACTTAACAATTAGTTGTAGACGGTGTAATACGGCTCCTCGAAAGGGGAGAAGGAAAGATTTTATAGTTAATAATCATTTAGGGTTTCAGTATTCAATAAATGATTTTTCTGCTCAGAACTATAAATTTATTCATCCTAATCTTGAGGACGTAACTCAATTTTATGAATTAAATCTTCTTCAGAAAGGAAGAAGAAAATATTTAAGGTATGAATTAAAAAATTGGCATTCTAAACGGGAATATACAATTGAATTTTTTAAGCTCAAGGAAATAGAGGTTGGGTCACTAGATGAGTATGCCGGTATTAAAAATGATATTGAGAGTGCAATACTTAAGAGAATACCAATTAAATTTTAAGTAAAAAAATCCCCTCACTCGAGGGGATTTTTTCTAATCTAAAGTAGTGGATTTTTACACCACAGAATCATCCAAATTCGGCGCTAGCCAACGTTTCGCTTCATCCAGCGTCCAACCTTTACGCTTCGCATAATCTTCCAGCTGATCGCCAGAGATTTTGCCCACGTTAAAGTATTCAGTTTCAGGGTTTGCATAGTAGAAACCGCTCACTGATGAAGGTGGCCACATTGCAAAACTTGTGGTTAAGTAAGTACCAATCTTGTCGGTTGTACCTAACCAGTCAAACAATGGCGCTTTTTCAGAATGCTCAGGACAAGCAGGATAACCTGGTGCAGGACGGATCCCCACATACTTCTCTTTAATCAAATCTTCATTTGAAAGTTGCTCATCTGCTTGATAGCCCCAGAACTCTTTACGAATACGCTCGTGTAAATGCTCAGCAAATGCTTCAGCAAAACGGTCACCCAAGGCTTGAACCATAATCGCGTTATAGTCATCACCTTTGGCTTTGTATTCTTGAGATAACTCTTCCGCACCGAAGATCGACACGGTAAAGCCACCCAAGTAATCCTCAGCGACATCTTTTGGCGCAACAAAGTCTGCCAAAGAGTAGTTCGCTTTACCTGTCACTTTGTCAGACTGCTGACGTAAGTGCTCGAAGCTGTGGGTTACATTACCCGCTTCATCTGCAACGGCAACTGTATCTGCTGCTACACGGTTTGCAGGATAAATACTAAACGTCGCACGCGCATCAAAACGTTTATTCTCGATGATGTCTTTCAGCATTGCTTGTGCTTGTTCATACAAGTCACGTGCTGCTTCACCCACCACTTCATCTTCAAGGATTTTCGGGAATTTACCCGCCAGGCTCCATGAAATAAAGAACGGTGTCCAGTCAAAATATTCCACCAAAGCTTCAAGCGGATAATTTGTGAAAGTTTCAGATCCAATGAAGTTTGGTTTAACCGGTGCATTCTTGTCGAAATCGATCTTGAAGCCGTTTTCGACTGACTCTTGATAAGACAATTTCGCCGCTTTCGGTTGCTTGTTGGCAAGACGAGTACGAATTTTTTCATAATCCGCTGCATAGTCAGCCAAAAGTTTTGGTTTCATTTCAGGAGAAAGCAATTGTGTTGCTACACCCACGGCACGTGAAGCATCTGCGGTGTAAAGCACGCCATCATTATGATATTGCGGTGAGATTTTCACTGCGGTATGCGCTTTAGAAGTCGTCGCACCACCAATCATTAACGGAATGTTAAAGCCTTTGCGCTGCATTTCTTTGGCAACAAAGACCATTTCATCCAGAGACGGCGTGATCAGACCAGACAAACCGATGATATCGACTTTTTCATCAATCGCAGTTTGTAGAATTTTCTCACATGGCACCATCACGCCCAGATCCACGATGTCATAACCATTACAGCCTAATACTACGCCAACGATGTTTTTACCGATGTCGTGTACGTCGCCTTTCACCGTAGCCAGCAGGATTTTACCTTTTGCTTCGGCTTGGGTTTTCTCAGCTTCAATGAACGGGTTCAACCACGCTACAGCCTGTTTCATCACGCGTGCAGATTTGACTACTTGTGGCAAGAACATTTTACCGGCACCGAACAGATCGCCGACTACGTTCATACCCGCCATCAATGGACCTTCAATCACATCCAGTGGACGTGTAGAGTTTAAACGCGCTTCTTCAGTATCTTGATCGATATAAGTCGTGATGCCTTTTACCAATGCATATTCAAGACGTTTTTCAACAGACTCATTACGCCATTCCAGATTTTCTTCGGCTTTTTGCGTACCACTTTGACCACGGTATTTTTCAGCAACAGCAAGCAGTTTTTCGGTTGCTTCCTGACCGCTTTCACCCTGGTTCTGGTTTAAAACAACATCTTCAACCGCTTCTTTCAATTCTTTATCGATGTCATCGTAAATCGCCATCTGACCGGCATTTACAATACCCATAGTCATGCCTTGCTGAATGGCATGGTACAGGAACACCGAGTGAATCGCTTCACGTACCGGTTCGTTACCACGGAACGAGAACGATACGTTCGACACACCACCAGAAATCATCGCATTTGGCAGGTTCTGTTTAATCCAGCCAGTCGCTTCAATAAAGTCCACGCCATAGTTGTTGTGTTCTTCAATACCGGTCGCAATCGCAAAGACGTTCGGGTCAAAGATGATATCTTCAGACGGGAAGCCTACTTCATTCACAAGAACATCATATGAACGCTTACAGATTTCTTTTTTACGCGCAGCTGTATCGGCCTGACCATCTTCATCAAATGCCATCACGATGACCGCGGCACCATATTGACGGCAGAGGCGGGCACGTTCGACAAACTCGTCATGACCTTCTTTCAGGGAAATCGAGTTCACCACGGCTTTACCTTGCACACATTTCAGGCCCGCTTCGATAATCTCCCATTTAGAAGAATCCAGCATGATTGGCACACGTGAAATATCCGGCTCAGAAGCAATCAGGTTCAGGAAATGCACCATCGCACCTTGCGAATCGAGCATGCCTTCATCCATGTTGATGTCAATGATTTGTGCACCGGCTTCAACCTGTTGACGGGCAACATCAAGCGCTTCGGCGAAGTTTTCTTCACGAATCAGACGCAGGAATTTTTTCGAACCGGTGACGTTGGTACGTTCACCGACGTTCACGAACAGTGAATCTTTGGTGATGTTAAATGGCTCTAAACCACTTAAACGACACGCAGGCTCAATTTCAGGAATTTGACGAGGGGTAATGCCTGCAACAGCATTTGCAATCGCACGTATATGATCCGGCGTAGTACCACAGCAACCACCGGTAATATTAATTAAGCCGCTTTCTGCAAATTCTTTAATAAATGCTGCGGTTTCTTCCGGCGTTTCATCATAACCACCGAAGGCATTTGGCAAACCAGCGTTTGGATGCGCTGAAACAAAGGTATCAGCAACGTCAGACACGGTTTTCACGTGTGGACGCATCGCATCTGCACCTAGGGCACAGTTAAAGCCGATAGATAACGGCTCTGCATGACGCATTGAGTTCCAGAAGGCTTCAGCGGTTTGACCAGTCAATGTACGACCTGATGCATCCGTGATCGTACCTGAAATCATGATTGGCAGTTCATAGCCTAATTCTTTAAAGACTTCTTTTACTGCAAAGATGGCAGCTTTGGCATTTAAAGTATCGAACACAGTTTCGATCAGGATGATGTCTGCACCACCTTCGATCAAGGCTTTGGTTGATTCGATATAGTCAACTTTGAGCGCATCAAAAGTGATATTACGGAACGCCGGGTCATTTACGTTTGGAGAAATAGAGGTGGTACGTGATGTTGGTCCGATCACACCGGCCACAAAACGCGGTTTTTCAGGCGTTGAATATTTGGCACAGGCTTCTTTGGCCAGACGCGCTGCATCACGGTTAATTTCAGGAACTAGATCTTCCATGTGGTAATCCGACATTGAAACGCGAGTACCGTTAAAGGTGTTGGTTTCAATAATGTCGGCGCCAGCTTCCAAGTAAGCTTCATGAATGCCCTGAATAATTTGTGGCTGAGTGAGCACCAGCAAATCATTATTACCTTTGAGATCATAGGCCCAGTCAGCAAAACGCTCACCACGATAATCGGCTTCTTCCAGTTTATGGCGCTGGATCATGGTACCCATCGCACCATCGATAATTAAAATTCTTTTGGCAAGAAGTTCTTTTAAAGTGGTAAGTGTAGACATTCAAACTTTCTCAGCAGAAATCAAAAAAAACGACGCTAATCTTAGCAGATTAGTTGGCTGATTTCTGCTGAGATTGCTCAGAATGATGGATAAGCATGATATGAAAATTTGATAAGTCATCTAGAAAAACAACAAGTTCTAAAATCCGGATCAGAAAATATTGCAATCTCTAATCTGATTCGATGTCTTTGAGACAGTAAACAAAATCAAAAAATTAAGCTGATGCTTTCATTCATGAAATTGTCATATTGATGGCTTATGCTGTGCAAATGAAACTTTTGCTCAGCTTGATGACAGGCAGGGTTTGAATCGTTTTGGTAGCAAAATATGTTGAGTTTTTAAGCTTGAAGAAGCTGGAATCTTATCTTAAGTAAATGATTTATAAAATCAAAATCTAGTGTTTTAGTCGGAATTAAACAGGACGAATAGCAGCAAGAAAATCCAAATAATTGCTTCATATGACAGCAGTTTGTCATATAATTGTCACAATTTAACTGAACAATATGGGGATTCTTGAATCCTCTATTCCTGCTTGCATGAATCCTAATCAAACTCCCGTAGATTCAGCACACGGGTCGGCTTCCCAAAAGTCGACCAATGTTCATGTGCCAACACCGAAATTTTTTATGCCGGTGTTCCTGACTCTTATTATCACTACGCTGATTTATATCGGCTTCCAGTTGTCTGCAGATTTAGCGCATGTACCGGCCTTGGGCTTGTATTCAGTTATTTTGTTAGCGACGGCACTTTTTATTGCGTTGAGCTTTGAGTTCGTCAATGGCTTCCACGATACCGCCAATGCAGTTGCCACGGTCATTTATACCAATGCACTTTCAGCTCCTGTCGCAGTGATGTGGGCCGGCTTCTGTAACTTCCTTGGGGTTATGGTCGCCAGTGGTGCGGTCGCTTACGGTATTATTGCGTTATTGCCGGTCGAGCTGATCATGAATGTTGGCTCCGGAGCCGGCTTTGCCATGGTCTTTGCCATGCTGATCGCGGCTATTCTCTGGAATCTGGGAACCTGGTTCCTCGGTATTCCGGCATCCAGTTCACATACCCTGATCGGTTCGATTCTGGGTGTGGGCATCATGAACTATATTCTGAATGCCGGTACTGGCGCTTCAGGTATAGACATGGAGCAGGTGATGAAAGTCGGTAAGGCGCTGTTATTCTCGCCTTTAATCGGTTTTGCATTTGCTGCGATTGTGTTCCTGCTGGTGAAAAAAATCTTCAAGCGTCAACTGGAACTGTTCCAGCCACCTGAAGGTAACAAGCCACCACCACCATTGATTCGTGCCATGCTGATCTTTACCTGTACTGGGGTGAGCTTTGCCCATGGTTCAAATGACGGTCAAAAAGGTATGGGTCTGATCATGCTGATCCTGATCGGCTGTGTGCCTTTGGCGTACTCGCTGAACAAGAATCTGGATGCACAACATATTCAGTCTTTTGGTCAGTTATCTGCACAAACAGCGGATGTGATCTATCCAAATCATCAGGATATTCCGGATGAACAAGCTCGTGATGTGATCACCAAGTACATTCAGACCAAGGAAATTACCCCTGAAGTCGTGCCTGCATTAGCAAGCTTGACGGATCATCTGGGTGAGAAAGTCGGTAGCTATACCAGCATTAAGGATGTTCCTGAAGCTCAAGTATCTGAATTCCGTAATGACATGTATCTGAGCACTACAGCATTTAAGCGTCTGGATAAAGCAGAAGCTTTACCGGCAATGAGTGCTGCGCAGGAAAAAACAGTGGATGAATACCGTGACAATCTGGATTCATTCCTGCAATACATCCCGACCTGGGTAAAAGTGGCGACAGCCTTGGCACTCGGTCTGGGTACGATGGTCGGCTGGAAGCGTATTGTCGTGACGGTTGGTGAGCGTATTGGTAAACAGCATATGACTTATGGTCAGGGTATGTCTGCCGAGCTTGTTGCGATGTCGACCATTGCTGCAGCAGATGGTTTCGGTATGCCGGTATCAACCACCCATGTATTGAACTCTGCAGTAGCAGGTACCATGGTGGCGAACAAGTCCGGCTTGAACTTCCAAATGGTGAAAACCATTCTGTCTGCCTGGATCTTTACTTTACCAGCAACGATCTGTCTGTCAGGTAGTTTGTACTGGGTACTGTTAAAAGTATTCTAAATTATTTAGACATAAAAAAGCTGCTCTAGAGCAGCTTTTTTATGGGTGGAAGAAAAATTAAGGATGTAAAAGAGGAATCTAAATTACGATTAAGGCGACAGGGATGTCGCCGTTAGGCTGTGATATAGGGACATATCATCAGCTTAACAAAAGATTTTTGTTACTTTTGATCTTTCAAAAGTAAAGAAAAAAAGAAGCTATAAAATAGATCAACTTAAATCTGCCCAAAGCACATTCATAAGAATTTGAATGATTGAAAGCCTAAATTAACCTCTCCCTAACCCTCTCCTAGAAGGAGAGGGAACGCCCATTTTCAATTAAAGTTCTCTCTGCTTTAGGGATGAGCAGCACTGCTACGCAACGAGGGGAGAACTTTAAAAATAACGATTACCTTTCTTATGGAAAAATTGGATGAAGATAATAAAAAAATTACTTCTTCAACTTACTCAATAATCCTTTTGGCAACTTCTCTGTCGCAAAACCATATAGTGCAGCAAAAGGTAGTGCGGTACGTGCCAGATAGGCCACTCGCCACAAACCGCCATGATTCGCACCATGCATCATCAATTCAAGCGGATGGTTGAGTTTTACTTCAGGATTGGCCACCGATTCCGGATTGCGAAGGTCATGAATCCATAGTGCCGCCATAATCGCATTGGTGGTTTCAGGCGCGAAAGCTTCAACATCAAACAGGCTGGCACCGTTGAATGCGGCTTTTAATAGTGGATTCTTGGTCACAGAATAGGTCGTAGTCGAAGGCGCAATATTGATACTGACACGCTGACCTTGAGCACGCGCCAAGGTAGCACGCCATTGCTGGATACGTTTTGCCAGTGCATAGTTCGGGCCTTGTTCTACTACCAGACAGTCACAGATACCATAAACCTGATCACCAGACTGAATCAGTTCATGCGCATTTTTCTGGAAAAAGTGTTTGCGGCTTAAGGTTGAAACACCTTTAGAAAGGATCGCCTGTGCCTTGGAGCGTTCAGTATATTTCACTTTAGAGGCTTCGATTACTTCACTCGGCACCGCATAAACATCGGTCGGCGTACACATGTACATCAGACTGGTATTGGCTTTTTGCTGACTAACATAGTGCATGATGGCATCCATCGCCATAGAGACGCGGACATGCTTTTCACCATCCAGATAGGCAATTGCAGCCAGATCCAGATTCTGTTCGAACTGTAATAACCATTTGGCAATTTCAGGAATCTGCGTCAGCAAATTCGCGCCCAGTTTTTCTTTTAAAATATCAAGTGAAGTATCAGCAGGCAGGTCTTCGGTACAAGGTGCATACAGCGTGGCATTGCCTTGGTTGATGGTATCGATAATCTTGCCCCACACCCGGGTGTTCGGCAGATCAATCGCCACAATGTTGGCTTTCCATTTCGTCAGCCAGGTCAAAGGGCCGGCTTCAGATGCGGCACCAAACAGCACCGCCGTCCGATCTGACAAGTCAAACCATTCAGGATGTACCACACATTCACGCAGGGCATTGGCATGACTGGTTTCCACGATGCCTTGGCTTTCCCAGCGCTCAATCTGCTCCAATAAGGCATCACCTTGCAGCTTTTGACCGTGGTAAGGCACATACCATTCTGGTACAGCTTTACTGCTACCTGTGAGTTTGAATGTATGTAGTTGTTCAGCGGGCAGAGTTAAGGCATCTTGCAATACATACTTTTGACCATCACGATAAAATTCAAAAGTCTGATGGGCCTTTGCTAATCCATCTTCGGCAATTTTCAAGCTGGCTTCAGGAGAACTCAGTCCCTGTTCGACCAGTTGCTTAAAATGCACGGTATATTTTTTGCGCCAGTTTTTTTCTGATTGTGCCTGTTGCGAACTGAGAGGGGCGACATTGGCTAAGGCGGCTGCGATGATCGCGCGTCCTGCTTTGGAGCTACTTGGTTTTTGTTGCTGAGACTGAAGAGGAAATTGAAGACCGTCTGGTGTAGTGGACATGCAAAATATCTCGAGAATGACAGTAATTAATATACAGATGTATACATTATCGCTGCAAAATTCAGTCCAAGATTGGCATTAAGTGACATCATCACTTTCTAATATATTACGAGATGTTTCAAACGAATAAGAGAGCAGCAGCTCTCTTATCCATTTTCAGCAGAAATATGAGGCTTAACTCATATGTAGCTTTATTCCTTCAGTATTTAAAAAACCTGATTAAAACGGAACCTGCATCAGTTTATTCAAGAAATGCGGAATCAGGCGGGGCTCCAGAATAATCGTCATGACTACCCCGTAAGCCGCTCCCCATAAATGCGCGCTGTGATTAATATTGCTATTGCCTTTTTTGCCTGACCAGATGCTATAGGCTACATACAGCACAGCAAAAATAATGGCAGGAACCGGAATGAAGAACACAAAGATCAACTTCCAAGGTTCAAACAGAATATAGGCAAACAGTACAGCCGAGACTGCACCGGAAGCGCCGAGACTGGCCCAGCGCGCATCATTTTTATGCTTCAGGTAACTTGGCAGAATCGCTGCGATCAGACCACCGAGGTAAAACAGGATAAAACCCAGGTCATACAGATATTGACGATAAAAGCTTTCAATCACGCTGCCGAAGAAGAACAGGGTAATCATGTTAAACAAGAGATGAGCTCCATCCGCATGGATAAAGCCATGCGTAATAAAGCGGTCATATTGTCCACGTTGCAGTGCCGGTGGCCAGAAAATCAGGCGATTCATCACCGTCTCTTTGGAGAAAGCAATAAATGACACAATACAGGTGATCAGAATAATGGTCACGGTATGATTAAAAGGTAAATCAAGCATATAAATGATTCTAAGGGTGCCTATTTGCCAATTATCATGCCATTAAAATTAAGCTAAAGTTGTACTTTTATAATAAATCCGACAATTTTAGTTGATTTTTAAAAATTACCCCGCATCTTCAGTTAAAATGGCCGCTTGAGCTTGAGGAAATTATTGTTATGTCGACTGAGAACAGCAGCACTCCAGTTGTTGGTGAAATTCCCAACTTATTGATTACACCAACAGCACAAGAGTATTTAAAGGATCTACTGGATAAACAGAACACCCCGGGTATTGGTGTGCGTGTTTTTGTAGAGCATCCGGGTACTCCTCGCGCTGAATGTTGCATGGCCTATAGTGCACCTGATGAAGTTGTACCGACAGATTATAAGCAGGAATATCCTGATTTCCCTGCTTTTATCGACTCGCCATCTATTCCGTATTTACTCGATGCCGTGATTGATTACAACAAAGACCGTTTTGGTGGTCAGTTGACTTTCCGTGCACCGAACTCCAAAGTGCCACGCGTGGGTCCAGATGCATCAGTAGAAGAGCGTATTACCTATGTCTTGCAGTCTGAAATTAACCCGGGTCTAGCAGGCCATGGTGGTAACTGTGCACTGGTCGAAGTCAAAGAAGACCCTGAAAAAGGTTTAACCGCTGTACTTAAATTTGGTGGTGGTTGCCAGGGTTGTTCAGCGATTGATATCACTTTGAAACAAGGTGTTGAAACCACATTAAAACAACATGTACCAGAGTTAATGCATGTCGTTGATGAAACGGATCATAGTCAGTCTGAAGGTGCGTATATGAAATAAGCTGTTCTATATAACAGTTTATTTATCGCATTTTAAAAAACCTCGAAATTTCGAGGTTTTTTTATATCTGGCTTAAAAATTAGTGAATATTAATGATAATAATTATCAATATTAGTTGCATTAAATTGAGGAGTTGTTACACTTCGCAACCGAATAAACATGATCTCTTCATAAATATTGGGGCGCATAAGGTATGAATAAGCCATTCTTAAAAACCACTTTGGCATTTGCTGTACTCACAGTCATGACTGTTTCAGTGCAAGCGCAGGACCCAGTTACTGAAGAAAAAAAGGAAGTAGTACAGTCTGATAAGACCAAGTTACAAACGATTGTGGTGACTGCGAGTGGGCAGGCAGTAGATGTTAAATCTGCGCCAGCTTCAATTAGTGTCATTACTGCCGAAGAAATTCAAAAACAACCCGTTTCAAGTCTGGCTGATATTTTAAAACGTGTACCTGGGGTAACAGGGGGGCTTAGTTCAAATGGTGCTGGCTCAAAAATTCAATTGCGTGGCATGCCTGAAAATTACACACTTATCTTAATTGATGGAAAACGTGTAGGTTCGTCCAGAGATACCAACTATCGTGCAAACTTGGGTCATCAAGATCTAAACTGGGTGAGACCAGAAATGATTGAACGCATTGAGGTCGTACGTGGGCCAATGTCTTCTTTATATGGCTCTGATGCGATGGGTGGAGTGATCAATATCATTACCAAAAAAATCCCTTCAGAATGGGGAGGGTCTTTTACCTTAAACCATACCGTGCCGACCACATCTTCTGATTTGGGCCGAACGATCCAATCAGGACTAGTCGGATATGGCCCTTTAACCGATACACTCGGTATGCGTGCCACAGTCGGGATCACTGAACAGGAAGCGGATCAAGGCTATCAAATTTCTGATCGTAATATTCCTGGAATGGCGGGAAGTAAGGCAACAGGACAATCGGGTAGTCGTGATCAAAATGCGAATTTAAAATTTGATTATACGCCGAATGATATTCATAGCCTGTCTTTAGAACTGGGCTATGGGTTACAGCAAGACAACCCGTCTACCACATCACAGGTGGTGGATGGCCAAGAACAGGCCGTATTATCTTGGGGCCCGTCAGAGTTAGAACATCGTTCAATTTCCTTGTCACATGATGCCAAGTGGGCTTTTGGTGATTCAAAAATTACTGCTTACTATAATGATTATGATCAAAGTCAGGTGACAGAGACGGGGCCGACCACACAAAAATCCAAGGAAAGCATTGTAGAGGGTAATCTCAATATTCCGTTTCAGTTAGGTGTTGAGCATATCGCTACAGTGGGAGGCCAATGGAAATCAGAAGAGTTGATCAATACACGTAATATTGGGCTTTCTATTCCAAGTTATGATGGACATGAATATGGTTCAGAGCTAGAAGGAGATACTTGGGCGCTGTTTATTGAAGATAAAATTATTTTTAATGATCAAGTGCATTTAACACTGGGGAACCGTTTTGATCATCACGATAAATTTGGTACACATAATAGTCCTCGTGCTTATCTGGTGCTGCAACCAAATGAAGCATTGACCGTCAAAGGCGGTGTTGCTCAGGGCTTTAGAGCACCTTCATTAAAAGAGAATACTGCAGGTGCCGCGACTCGTTCAGGGGGGAATGGATGTACATCACTTAAGCCTTTGGGTTATGTGTCGGGCGGATGTTATATGGCTGGTAATGCAAACTTGCAGCCTGAAGAAAGTACTAACTATGAAATTGGATTTAATTTTGCTCAAAATGACTTTGATCTCGGTTTAACCTATTTTCACACAGATTTTAAAAATAAAATTGAATATCGTGCTTTAGGCGAAATTAATGGTGTGTGGTGGACACAATATCAAAATGCTGAAAAAGCGCGTGTACGAGGCTTGGAAGCAAGTGTAGCATTACCACTTTTAGATAGTTTGAGCTGGAAAACCAATGCAACCTATTATTTTGATTCAAAAAATTTAGTGACAGGCAAAAATCTCTCAACGATTCCAGAGTTGTCAGTTTATAGTGCACTCAACTGGACACCCACTGATCCACTTTCCTTGGAACTTGCAGCACAATATACCGGTGAGCAATATACAGCAAGTGCTGAAGATACAGTGGTGATGCAAAAGCCACATACCGTATTTAATCTGTCTGCAAATTATGAAGTGAATGATCAAGTCACTGTTCGAGCCGGATTAAATAATTTATTTGATAAAAAACTGTCAAATGCTTCAAATGATTATTATCTGGATCGTCAGCAAGTATTTGCCGGATTAACCTATAATTTCTAATCTAAGCAGATAAAAAAGCCGCTATAAAGCGGCTTTTTTATTTAAATTTTAAGGATTTTTAAAGTATCTTCATGATAATAAAATTGTTCCAGATATTTGCGTGCACGTTCACGTAAATGACCCTGTGAAACCATCTGCTGGATTACCGGACTGAGCAGTTGCTGCAATTCATTCTGAATTAGCGCTTCATCAATATTCAAATCACGTAATAATTGATCAAAAGTATGTTCCTGATTGCGGACATACCAAGTATGAATTCCGTCATGCACTTGCTGCTGTAAATAATCTGTCTGACGTATGTGATCCCAGATGTCATGACCTAAGCCGACCGTCTGATTCAGGTCCTGCAGCTCAATATAATTCTTCAAGACCGATACAGGCATATCTTTGATTTTATGCCAGAGATTGGCCTGAAAATGATAGAGTTTCTCGTCGTCAAAATGCTGGTTCAGCACATGCTCACTCATCTGGCTCAGTTTCAGGATATTCTTTTGCAGATAATGTGCAATGGTGCTATCGAGGTTGGTATCGGTGACATTTTCCAGAACGGATTTGCCCATTTTCATAAAGCGGGAAACCCCGGGCACGCTTTTGGCAATCATGGAGTTATCCAGGTAATCCTGAATGGAATGCTGGATCAATTGGGTAATCATGGCTGAAAATGCCGGATTATTCACGACGGTTTTAATCAGGCGCTGACGATGACCACTTTTGCTGGCCACATACTGGGCGATTTTGTCCACGGTCAGGACTGGGATCAGATCAGCAATCGTGGTGGTGTCATTGGCCGGATGCACCAGGGCAAAACGGATATGCTCGGCAATCTGTTCAATCAGAAAGCTGCTGGCAGCAGTACCGAGAATCTGTTTTTGTAAAAGCTGATTGATCAGTTCACAGCTCCACAGCTCTTTTAGCGTCTGTTTACGCAACCACAAATAAAATGCATGAAACTCGCTTTGAATCGTTTCAGATTGAGAAAATGCCTGATCGAGAAAATCAAGTTGAGCATCGATCAACTGCTCAATCATCGGGTGTTTCTGCATAGCATCTCTGAAACTTAATTTAAAGGAATGAGTTTATCAGCAAGCGGGTTTTTTAGGGTCTGCGTCTTGGCCAGAAAAGGCAAATAATGTTGTGCGACCTGTTTTTCTGCTTCCAGAATCGGCATATGCCCGACATTGTTTAAAATCACCGGTTTTTCGGCACGTTTCAGCAGGGCATGCAGTTCTTTAACTACTTCGACATTAATGATCCGATCCTGTCTGCCCCATAAAATCAAGGTGGGTGCTTCTACCGTGCGGGTCAGGCGGGCAAAGGTTTCCGGTGTATAAATCCGATTTAGCATCACCACCTGATCAATCGATTTGCTGGTTTGTTCAGCGCGTGAAATCAACAGTTTTTCCTGTGCATGCCGTAACTGATAAGGAATCACTGGCGGATTCTGCATCAGCTGTTTGGAAACATCTTGCAGATCACCGGGTTTGCTGACGATCAGGTCTTTTAAGGCTTGAGGATCTTTGGTATAGGGAGTATTCCCCATTTTGTAAAGACCAGCACTATTGATTAAAAAAAGACTTTGCGTATCGAAAGGATATTGTGAAGCATACACCGTAGCAATCGATCCACCCAGAGAGTGGCCGGCAATGTGTAAATTTTCGTCCACATTTAAGGTTTCAAGGAACAAACGCAGTTGAGAGGTCACATTGGGCACAGAAACATCAAAATTGTCCGGAACTTTGGTGTCGCCGTTGCTTGGCAGATCCGGAATAATGACATGATAATAGGGCGTCAGAAACTGGGCGACCCGGTTCCAGTTGTCGCGCGTGCCGGCCAGACCATGAATCAGTAGAATGGATGGTTTGTTCTTGGCACCGCCTTCGCTATAACTCCAGGTGACCTCGCCAATTTTGAGGGTCTTGGATTTGATACCGGCAAGGCTGCGTTCTTGTAACAGATGCTGCTGCAAGACTTTGGCAGATGTTTCATTTTTCTGGCTAAATAGTATTTGAGCATGTGTCAGGCCCGGTAATGCCATGCTTAAGGCAACTACGGCTGAACAAATCATTTTCGAGCGCAATTTTATTATTTTCTTCATTGGCCATTCCCCAAAACAAACCCAGTGAGCAAATTGCTCAATCAAAATACTTCCATGTTATAAATTTGCAATTTTCATTCAAATAAAAACATTGTTCTTCACTCTATTTTAAATCAATCTTTGCGCTTGTCACCCATTAGTTTTTTGCTGAATTACATTCAATGACTGGAAAATGTGATGTATTGCGCATAAATTACCTGCAGAAATGAAATTAGATAAATGCTAAAAATTTAATCAGCTAAGATTTTTTGCAAGTGACATTCAAAAAAACTGGCAGTAAGATATTGCAACTAAAACCATCGGTGATAGAAAAGAATGCTCACAGCTCAAGAAGCTTTAGAACGTCTTAGACAGGGTAACCAACGTTTTGTCAGTGGCGATACCACGCATCCAAAACAACTTAGCCACCAACAGCGCGCAGAAATGGCAGAGGATCAGAATCCGTTTGCGATTGTCTTGGGATGTTCAGATTCGCGCGTTCCAGCCGAAATGGTTTTTGATCAGGGTCTCGGCGATCTTTTTGTGATTCGTGTTGCAGGTAATATTGTTGCACCCTCACAGGTCGGCAGTGTTGAATTTGCCGCGGCACGTTATGATTGCGCGATTGTGGTGGTGTTAGGTCACAGTCACTGTGGTGCGATTAAAGCGACTATTGATACCTTGATGTGTCCAGATTGCCCCCCATCGGCAAACCTGATGTCGATTGTGAACCGCGTACGTCCTTCAGTTGAAACTTTAATGCAAACTGAACTGAAAAATGACTTGGCAAAATTGTCCAAGCATGCAGTACGTTCCAACGTATTTGCTTCGGTGAATCAGTTGCGTCACGGTTCAGCCGTTCTGGAAAACCTGATTGGACAAGGAAAACTAAAAGTCGTCGGTGCTGAATATTCACTGGAAACTGGTGAAGTGACATTCTTCGATTTCTAATCACGATTCATCTAAATATATTCTAAAATAAGTTAAAGGCGCTTTATAAAGCGCCTTTAATGTATGGATAAGCATTATTTAACAGGATTGTCTGTGCTTTAGCATTTGGATGAATCAGATCCTTTTGCATCAATGTTTTATTACCGGCGACACCCTGCATAAAGAAGGGCAATAACTTCACCTTATATTGCTGACTCACCACTTTATAATTATTTTCAAAAGCCTTGCTATAGGCCTGCCCGTAATTAGGCGGCATTTTTATGCCAAAGACGATGACCTTGGCCTTGGCTTTCTGGCTCTGCTGAATCAGGCTGGCTAAATTTTTTTGAATCATTTGCGGTGGTTGTCCACGTAAGCCATCATTGCCACCTAACTCAATCACCACAAGGTCTGGACGATGCGTCTGCAGCAATTTTGGCAGTCTGGCCAGTGCTCCGCTGGTGGTTTCACCGCTGACACTTGCATTGACCACTTTATGCTGTTTCGGATACTGTTGCTCTAAACGCTTTTGTAATAAATGTACCCAACCCTGCTGGGGCTGGATACCATAACCTGCACTTAAACTATCACCTAAAATCATAATCGTCTTTGCTGAAACCCCAAGAGGTAACAGGCACAGACTGAGCAAAAAAAAGTAAGGCAATAGCCGAGTTTTCTGATTAAGATCTTTCATATAGGACACGTATGATTCAAAGCAGCAACGATTCGACCATCATGCCACAGGCTATTATTTCTGCCCAGAAATTGACACAAAAGATACAACTTTCACAAAAACAGCTCACCATTTTTGAGGATCTTGATCTGGATATTCAGGCCGGAGAACAAGTGGCAATTACCGGTCGTTCCGGTTCCGGAAAATCCACATTACTGGGTATTCTGGCGACACTGGATCAGGCAAGTTCAGGTCAGCTTATGGTCTGTGGCGAATCAGTGTCTAACTTGAATGAAGAACAACGTGCACTGGTACGTTTAAGAAATATCGGGTTTGTCTTTCAGTCTTTTCAGCTCTTACCGCACCTGACTGCACTTGAAAATGTAATGCTGCCATTACGTTTGCAACCTGGTTTTAAATATGCAGAAGCTGAGCAAAAGGCGTTGGCATTACTACATAAAGTTGGTCTGGATCGACAGACGCAGCAAACCCCAAAAGTATTGTCCGGGGGAGAGCAGCAACGTGTAGCCATCGCTCGTGCACTGGTTAGTGAACCAAAAATCATTTTTGCCGATGAACCCACGGGTAACCTCGACGGCGAAACTGCCAAAGAAATTGAACAACTACTCTTTCAACTGAATCGGGAACTGGGGACGACTTTGGTGCTGGTCACGCATGACCGCAAACTGGCGCAGCAGTGCCAGCGGCATTTTGAATTGCTGAATGGCGAGCTGATTGAACATCCGAGTGGAGGATGAAATGAATCCGTTATTTCGTCCTTTACTGACGCAAAGCTTTAAAACGACCGGGATTTATCTGCTGATTATTGCCTTAACGCTGGCGATCAGTGCGACTACTGCACTCAAGTTCAGTAACGAGCAAATCCAAAATGCAGTCGCCTTACAGGCAGCAGAAATGCTGGCTGGTGATCTGGTGCTTTCAGATAATGAGCCTTTGCCAAAGCAGTGGCGTGATCAGGCCAAGCAGCTGGATTTAAAGCAGTCAGAAGTCACTTTCTTTAGCAGTATGGCCTATACCGATGCGCAGTTTGTCATGGTCAATGTCAAAGCCATAGATCAGCCTTTTCCTTTGCGTGGTGAACTGCGGGTGCAACCGGCAAAAAAATCGATTCAGTCTGGTGAAATCTGGCTCAGTCCACGAGCCATGGATTTGCTCAAAGTCAAACTGGGGGATCAGCTCAATATTGCCGATGCGGCGTTTAAAGTCACCGCCAAGATTGAACAGGACTCCAATCAGGAACTTGGATTTTCCGGATTTTCGCCGACCGTAATTATTTCCCAGGCAGATGTCGCACGAACCAATGCGATTCAGGTAGGGAGCCGGATTGAATATCGTTTACTCATGGCTGGCCGTCCAGACGACACCCAACAATATGAAGCTCTGTTCAAGCAGCAGGTCAAGTCAGCAAACGGCTCGGCTGAAACCCAAGCGGAAGTGCAAGGACAGGAATTTGAGGAGCAAAGCAGTCTCAGATTGCGCAATGCTAGTGAAGGCAATACCCGCTTGATGAAGCCGATTGCTAATCTGGACACTTTCCTGCAACTGGCCAATATTTTGACCATTCTATTATGCGGGATTGCCATAGCCTTAACCGCACAGCGTTATGTGCAGCAGAATCAGGATCATATTGCCTTGATGCGTTGTATCGGTGCCACCAAGCAGCAGATTCTGTCGGCTTATCTGGCTTTACTCGGGATGGTGCTGTTAATTGCGATGCTAATTGGTACCGTGGTCGGGATCAGTCTGGGTTATGGACTGTTGCAATTGATGTTGCAGCTGATTCCAAATTTGCAGATTGAATTTTCAGCCCTGGCAATGTTGCTCGGACCATTGCCAGTCGCGATGCTGACCAGTGCCGTGGTGTTACTCGGCTTTGTCATGCCAAGCTTGTTGCAATTGCTGAATACCCCGCCAATTCGGGTGATCCGCCAGCAGGAAAAATCAGTGCAATCCATGCTGTGGATGCTGCTGACTGGAACGCTCAGCCTGATTATTTTTAGTGTGATTTTGACTGAAAACTTGCTGCTGACCGCCTGGGTGATTGGCGCGATTATTGTGTTATGTGCAGTGCTGTATCTGACGGTATGGGGGATGTTGAAACTGCTGCGGAATATGAAGTTGAATCTGTCAGCCTATGTACGCACACCTTCTCAGACTGCTTTGCAGATTACGGCTTTAGCCTTGGGCTTGAGCCTGATTACAGTCTTGGCAGTCTTGCGTACTGATCTGCTGGATCGCTGGCAGCAACAGTTACCGGAAGGTACGCCGAACCAGTTTGTTTATGGTTTACCGCCTTTTGATATGCCAGACCTGAAAGCTCAACTTGAGCAGAATGGCTGGAAAAGCACGCCACTGTATCCAAATGTCCGTGGGCGTCTGGTCGCCAAAAATGATCAGCCTTTTGCCGAGGAACTGGTGAAAAGTAGCAATACTTTAAGACGTGAGCTGAATCTGACCCAGTCAAACCGCTATCCTCAGGATAATGTGATTGTCAGTGGTGACGCGGTATTAAAACAAGTCGGCACCGTATCGGTCGAAGCCAATACTGCTGAAGAGTTAGGGATCAAAATTGGAGATAAACTCAGTTTCAGCCTGCCGGAAGGGATACTGGAAGCTAAAGTCGTTAATCTAAGAACCGTCGAATGGGAAAGTTTTAGTCCCAACTTTTTCTTTATCTTTGCACCCAATACCATGGATGCCAATGCCGGCAGTTATCTGGGCAGTTTTTATGTCCCGGAGGTAGATAAGGGCAAACTGGTGTCTGTGATCCAGCAATTTTCCAACACGGTGTTTATTGATGTCAGCCTGATTCTGGAAGAGATCAAACGCATTGTGAATGTGCTAGTGCAAATCGTGACCATTCTGGCAGTACTGGTCAGCATTTCCGGTTTTCTGGTACTGATGGCCTGTCTGAACCTGTTGATGGATGAGCGCAAACGTGAAGTGGCTTTGCTTCGATCATTCGGTAGTTCCAAGCAGAAACTGAAAACCATGATGAGTCTGGAAATTGGTTTTATTGGGCTGTTTGCCGGAATAGTTTCCTGCCTGTTTGCCGAAGTGATCAGTGCGATTGCCAGTTATAAAATGGATTTAATGATTCAGCCGCATTGGGAAATCTGGATTATCTTGCCGATCTTTATGACCACTTTATGTGCGCTGATTGGCCGTTATCGCCTGAGTTATCTGTCAGAGATTCCACCCTTACAAAGCTTGCGTGAGATGAATCAATAAGATTCATCTCCGTGATTTTTAAACTGGCTGAGAGTTAAAGTTTTAGTTGCTGTTGCATCATTTCCAGAATCTCTTGCCACAGTGGGCGAATGGGTTCAATCAAGGCCAAGTTATGTTGATAAAGCAGCACACAAAGGCCGAAACCAATCAGCAAGGCAATCAGATTGAACAGGTGACTACGCTGCATTTTTTGACCGATGTACCAGAGCAAGGTGAGAAAAGCCCCCATCAGCATGCCGCCAATATGTGCGGCATTGTTGATTCCGCTGATCATAAAGCCCAGCGCGAGGTTTAGACCCATCACCATCACCAGGGTTTTTTTATCCAGGATAAAA
This sequence comes from Acinetobacter sp. WY4, assembly GCF_018438165.1. Classification (GTDB taxonomy): domain Bacteria; phylum Pseudomonadota; class Gammaproteobacteria; order Pseudomonadales; family Moraxellaceae; genus Acinetobacter. The sequence goes on from NZ_CP053947.1 coordinate 2,960,590, forward strand.
CGTTGCTGTGGCAGCATCGGCAATAAGGCCAGCACCGTCAGTGAAGCCCCGAGTCCCATCACGGCACCGGATGCGCCGGCACTGACTGCAGGCAATAAATCGGGATTGGCCACACCGCCTTCAATCAGGTTATAGCTGTCTTGAATATTCATATAGCCACTGAGCAGGCTGCCCATTAATCCGGCACACACATACAGGCCAATAAAATACATCCGGCCAAACAGTTGTTCGGCAACACTACCAAAAATATACAAGGCCCACATATTCAACATCAGGTGAATCAGGCCAAAATGAAAAAACATGCTGCTAAACAAGCGCATGGGTTCCGCTAAATAGGTTAAAGGTGCATAATCGGCACCCCAGAGAATAGCGTCTCGGGTACTCGGCTGGCTAACATCCATGCCATGCATGGCTTGCCAGCCAAATAATCCAACATTGATCCCGATTAAAATGGCGGTGATCCACCAGAGATGCATTTCAAGTTTGCGATGTTCGACAGGGGGAGAGTATTCAGACATGCTATTTTTTTGCTGTGATTGTATATTTCGAATAAGCTTAACACGAAAAATTAAATTTTCAGGAGTAACGCACTGACATGAAAGCCTTTCTGATCCGCACGATGCTTGTCATCGTCAGTGTGATTCTACTGGTTCAATTGTGGATCTTTGCCAGTCTGGCCTGGTGGCGAACAAATCCGGTGAACACCACCATGATGATGCGGATTGATTACTGGACAGAACCTTCCAAAGCGATTCAGCATCAGTGGCGTCCCTATGACGAGATCAGCCTGAATCTGAAACGTGCCATAGTCACTGCAGAAGATGGAAAATTTATTCATCACCATGGTTTTGACTGGGACGGAATTCAAACTGCGCTGAATAAAAACAGAAATCAGGGCCGTGTAGTGGCCGGTGGTTCGACAATCTCCCAGCAATTGGCGAAAAACCTGTTCCTTGTCAACAAGCGTTCATTTGTACGTAAAGGTCAGGAAGCGGTCGCGACCTGGATGATGGAGCGCATGTGGTCGAAAGAACGGATTCTGGAAGTCTATTTAAACTCGATCGAGTTCGGGGATAATATCTACGGCGTTGAAGCAGCGGCCAAACATTATTTTGGTAAAACCGCGCAAAGCCTGACCCGCGATCAAGCCATCTTTCTGGCTGCCATTTTGACTAATCCGAAATATTTCCAGGATCATCGCAATTCCTCTGCATTAAATGCTCGTAAGCGGATGATTCAGCGCTATATGCGTTATGCAGAATTACCTTAATTGATGATTTGAAGAGAAAGCCCAATTATTTGGGCTTTTTTTTATGAAATTGTCATCAATTTGAAGCATACTTGGAGGGATAAGCACAATTTTAAATCCGCATAGGTTTGATATGAATACGGCAGCCAGCACAACTTCAGCACAGCCCGAATATACATATAATGATCGTTATATTAATCGCGAACTGTCTATCCTAGACTTCCATTTACGTGTCCTGGAACAGGCTGTCGATCCTTTACATCCATTGCTCGAACGCATGAATTTCCTGTTGATTTTCTCGCGTAATCTGGACGAGTTTTTTGAAATCCGGGTCGCAGGAATGATGGAACAGCTGGATCTGGATAATGAAAGTCGGAGTCCGGATGGCTTGACTCCAAAGCAGGTTTTAGAACAGATTTCTAAAACAGCACATGCCGCCATTGAACGCCAGTACCGTATTTTAAATGAAGAAATTTTGCCAAAACTGCGTGAGGAAGATATTTGCTTCTTGCGCCGTGGTGAGCTGACTCCGGCACAATCTGCCTGGATTAAAAAATATTTTCAGGAGCAAGTGGCGCCGGTTCTCACGCCGATCAGCCTGGACCCTGCGCATCCATTCCCACGGTTGGTGAATAAATCACTGAACTTTATTGTCACATTGGAAGGGAAAGATGCTTTTGGCCGTCAGATTGATCTGGCTGTGGTACCCGCACCGCGTTCACTGCCACGCGTGGTACGTTTACCGGATGAACTGACCGATGGAAAAGAACATCATGTGATGCTGTCGGCGATTATTCATGAGCATGTGTCTGATCTGTTCCCGGGGATGACGGCGACTGGCTGTTATCAGTTCCGTGTTACCCGAAATGCCGATTTAGCCTTGAATGAAGATGTTGAAGATCTAGCCAAGGCACTCAAAGGCGAACTCAGTTCACGCCGTTTTGGCCGCGCCGTGCGTCTGGAAGTGACAGAAAATTGTCCGCAGCATATTTATGAATATCTACTGAATGAATTTGATCTGGACGACGAGCAGCTTTATAAAGTCGCGGGCCCGGTCAATCTGGCACGTTTGCTATCTAACTTTAAACGTCCGCATTTACGTTATGACTCGCATACTCCCATCATTCCTAAAGTACTGAAAAAATCTGAAAATATTTTTAGTGCGATGCAGAAACAGGATATTTTGCTGCACCATCCTTTTGAATCTTTTGCGCCGGTCATTTCATTATTACGTGAAGCGGCACGCGATCCGCAAGTGCTGGCGATCAAGCAAACCTTGTACCGCAGTGGGCCAGATTCTGAAATTGTGCAGGTACTGGCTGAAGCTGCCCGCAATGGCAAGGAAGTCACCGCAGTGATTGAATTGCGTGCACGTTTTGATGAAGAATCCAATATTGCGGTGGCCAATGTCCTGCAAGAAGCGGGTGCGGTCGTGGTCTACGGCATTGTTGGTTACAAGACTCACGCCAAGATGATTCTGGTGGTGCGCCGGGAAAATAACAAACTGGTGCGCTATGTGCATCTGGGTACCGGTAATTATCATGCCGGCAATGCACGAATCTATACCGATTATGGTCTATTAACGACAGATAAAGATCTGTGTGAAGATGTGCATCGTATTTTCCAGGAATTGACCGGTATGGGGAAAATGGCCAAGCTGAAAAAGCTGCTACATGCGCCATTTACCTTGCATGCCCAGTTACTGAACTATATCGATAATGAAATTGCCTATGCTCAGGCAGGGAAACCGGCGCAGATTATTGTCAAAGTCAATGCGCTGACCGAAATGCAATTGATTAACAAACTCTATGAAGCCTCTCAGGCCGGAGTACAGATTGACCTGATTATTCGGTCGATTTGCAGTTTGCGTCCGGGTTTGCCGGGTCTGTCGGAAAATATCCGGGTGCGTTCAATTGTCGGGCGTTTCCTGGAACATACCCGCGTATATTATTTCAGCAATAATGGCAATTCACGTATTTACTGTTCAAGTGCAGACTGGATGGATCGTAACCTGTTTAATCGGGTCGAGGCCTGTTTCCCGGTCGAAGATGAAGCCTTGAAAAAACGCATCTATCAACAAGGTCTGTTGAATTACCTGAAAGACAACCAGCAATCCTGGTTATTGCAAGGTGATGGTACCTGGCTGCGGGCACAGCCAAAAGAAGGTGAAAAACCACATAATGCACAACGTATTCTGTTAGAGCTGTTTAAATAAGTTTAAGTATTTAAAGAGGCTGAATATTCAGCCTCTTTTTTATTTCGAACATACAATTGAACTGTTTAAGCTGAGTCTGATCAGTTTTCGATAGATGTGTTTGACCTGACTATACATCTGATAATCTTTCATCTGAAGCTGGTTTTGTCGTTCGGTTTGCGATTTATGCTGACTCATTACTTGTAATAACTGTAATTCAGCGAAGTTGAGACAGGCTTTAACGCTGGGCTGGTGCAGGAGATAGTCTGCCAATTCAGTATGAATGTAGGCTCCACTGCGCAAGACAGTTTTTAGACTATCAGCGAACTGGGGTAATGAATCATGATGCTGCATATAGCTATCTGCGCCGGACAGCAAGGCTGAATAGATCAGTGCTGTGGAATGAGTATTGAGTATGGCAATAACGGGCGTATCTAGGCTTTGCTGTTTCAGCGGACGGATCACACTGATCTCTGAAGTTGTTGCTGCATGATAAAGAATCAGGTTGGGCAGATGTTCAGTAATCATAGACTGTGCAGACAGCATATTGTCCGCATACAGCAGCATATCTGGCTGATAGCCCAGTTGCAGCAGCACGGTCTGGATTTTTGACAGGTCGAGTCCAGTCGGTGAATGGATCACTAAAACTGGTGCAGGCAAAAGGCTAGCCAATAAAACGCGATCCTGTAGATGCTGATAGAGAGCTATACTGTGAATCAGGCAGATGCAAATGCCTATCCCAAAGAATAGTGATTTAGCTGAAATGTAGAGATTCTAAGTTTCTAGGCGGACTGGATGCATTCAATTCAAGATATAAAAAAGGAGCAACATGTGCTCCTTTTTATTATCTATAGATCAGGCAGCATCGTGCTGAGTGATTTTCTGGAAAATCTGTAACAACACATCAAACTCGCTTTGCAGCGGTGTGCTTTTACGGGTTACCAATGCCAGGGTACGACTTGGGGCTGAATCGATCGCTTTTACCTGAATCTCAGGATTGCCTTTAATCATATTGGTATGGATCGCAATTTCAGGCAGCAGGGTAAAGCCCAGATTTGCAGACACCATTTCGATTAAAGTCGGCAGTGAGCTGGCTTTTAAACGGTGATCATTTTTACGCTCACCAATCGGGCAGGCACTCAAGGCATGATCACGCAGGCAATGACCTTCTTCAAGTAACATCAGGCGAGACAGATCCAGATCTTCTAAAGAGTTTGCTTGTGCAGCATGCTGATCAGATTTTTGGTAAACCAGATACAGATTCTCTTTGGCAATTTCAGCAACTTTCAGACCACGGGTGTCGAAAGGCAATGCCAAAGCCACCATATCCAGGTTGCCATGTTCCAGCTTTTCTACAATCTTTTCACTTTGCGCTTCATGCAGATGCAACTGGATTTTTGGTAATTGCTTATGTACTTCATCCAGCAGTTGGGACAACAGGAAAGGTGCAATTGTTGGAATGACGCCGAGATGTAGATCACCGGTTAAAGGTTCACTCATCTCACGACTTAAACGCATTAGGTCCTGAGCATCGGCCAGTAGAACACGTGCGCGTGCAACCACTTGTTCACCAAGAGGCGTTAAACGAACATTCTGGCGGTCGCGTTCAACAAGTACGCCACCGAGTAAACGCTCCAGCTCCATGATGCCGCCAGACAAGGTTGACTGGGTGACAAAGGAGCGGCGAGCAGCTTCTGTAAAGTGTAGCGTCTCTGACAGTGTTACGAGGTATGACAGCTGTCTTAGGGATGGTAATGCAGCCATAGTGTCCTAATGTTTATGATTTAAAATGATCAGCAAATAATTCGCTAAGATATGGAATAAAATGCGGTGGGATATCATGCCCCATTCCATCAATTAATTCAAATTTAGCCCCTGAAATTGCTTTCGCAACGGCCTTGCCATGGCTAGGAGGCAGCAATCGATCTCGAGAACCATGGACTACCAGGGTTTCTTGTTTGATTTGCTTGTCCAGTTGCAGCAATGAGCCTGTACATAATATTGCTAAAAACTGTTGAAGTACACCAGCAGGATAGTAACTTCGCTTATATAATTTACGGGCTGTCTGCACCGCTTCCAAATGATTAACATAACCTGGCGAGCCGATGATCTTAAACAGTTTCAAACTATGATCAACAATGCCATCTTCATCTGTTGAAGCCGGTTTGTCAATCAAACTAAAGAGTTGCTTAGGGAAGGGCGGTGGCAACATCGGCTGGTTATTACTGGTAAACAGTAAGCCCAGTTTTTTGACTTTGTCCGGATAACGCGCTGCCAGAATCTGGGCAATCATACCGCCCATTGAGGCACCCAGCACATAGACCTGTTCCAGCTGCATTTTTTCAATGAGCAGGCTGACATCTTCGGCCATATCATACAGATCATAAGGTGCACCCTGATTACCCAGACCCAGCACAAACCGGCTCATCATTTTTAGGGTATTCAGGCGTGGACCTTTGTGATGAACTTTTGAAGACAGGCCAATATCACGATTATCAAAACGGATGATGTGATAGCCATTGTCAATCAGTGACTTGCAGAAAAAGTCAGGCCAGTACAGCATTTGCCCACCCAGCCCCATAATCAGTAAAATGGTGGGATGTTCCGGATTTCCACCAACCTCGACATGTAACTGGATCCCATTACCAAGATCAACCTTGGTTTCATGCATGAACGAGGTATAGGGGGAAAGATTAAACTGTGCTGCGCTGTACATGGTCGCTGTCCTAATTAAAGGATATTTCGTTTAAAAAATATCCTTGCTATTAAACATCTAAACCGCAGCAGGAATCAAGTCAGGAACCTGCTTGGTCAAGGTCAGACGCTGTTTGGCTGCAGTGGCGCCCAAAAGCACAAAACCACGTAAGGTGCCGTTAGCATCGAACGCTTTAGCCAGCATGCCATCGTCAAACTCTTCAGTTTCCCAAGTAACATCAATATCAACCGGTGCAGGCAATACTGTTAAAGGTGCAGCAGGCGTTTTTACTGCCACCGGCATAGCCGGATAATGCACGGCAGTATGTTCGCCATTTAAGGTTTTTGCCAAAGCGCGGGCTTGTTGCATGATCGGCATGACATAGGGCAATAAGGTTCCATTGACCTCGGCACAGTCACCCACAGCATAGATGTCGGCTTGGTTGGTTTCCAGTTGTGCAGTGGTTAAAACTCCGCGACTGGTGTGTACATCTGCCTGTTTCGCCAAAGAAATATTTGGCTGTAAGCCCACCGCAGACAATACTACATCTGCAACCAGAGACTGACCATTGGCCAGCGTGACCAGATAATCACCATTGTCCGCACGAGAGACTTTTTCGACTGTTGTGCCCAAGACAAAGTGAATGCCGGTTTCTTCAAGATTCTTCTGGAAGGCAGTAGCAACATGTTCTGGCAATAAACGGCCAAGCGGCTGAGGTGCCAAATCAATGACTGTAACCTGATGATCGGTATTTTGCAGGTCATTGGCAAATTCACAGCCAATCAGGCCTGCACCTAAAATCACCACACGTTTGTCTTCACGTGCTGCCAGGTTGCTACGGAAAGTTTTATAATCACTTAGATTGTTGACGACATGAATGTCATCGCTGGCATCACCGGCAATCGCCAGACGTACCGGATTGGCACCGATGGCTAATACCAGTTTGCTATAATGTTGCGTGCTTTCTTGGCCATCTTTTTCCAAAACCAGTTGATGATCTTCCGGATGAATCGCCTTAACCCAAGTATGCTGTTCAATGCGCATATTCAGCTGTGCCGACATTTTAGCCGCATCGCCTAGTGGAATTTGTTCAGGTGCTTTATTGCCGGCCAGAGCGTTGGAAAGCGTCGGTTTGGCATAATTGACCGCATCATCCGCACAGATCATCAGCAATTCATGTTCTGGATTGAGTTTACGAAATTCACGTGCTACGGCATAACCCGCCATACCTGAACCAATAATGACGATAGGATGCATAGTTGTTTCCATATGGTAGAGCTCCATGCTGTATAAATGATTGAAAGGCATAAAAAAAGACCATATGGATATGGCCTTTAATTGGACGTGATTAGACTTCGATCATTTCGAAATCAATTTTAGACACGCCGCAATCTGGACAGGTCCAGTCATCGGGGATATCTTCCCATTTGGTGCCTGCCACGATCCCGTCTTGAGGCCAACCTTCTGCCTCGTCATAAATCCATCCACATACGATGCATTGAAACTTTCTCATGTAACTCTCCAAAACTGAGCAACTGTAGGCGTCAGCTTAAAATCCATAAAAGGCAAGACTCTAAAAGAATATGACTTTTTAACAGTGAACATATTTGGCTAAATTTTTACGCAGTTCTATTCAGAAAGTAAAGTGAATAAAAGCTTAATCAGCGAAATTAGCAGCAGAATAGACGACACATTCCTCATTTATCTGAAAATTACGCCAATCAGCTTTTCTGGCGCAGGTGGTTAAAGGATAAAAAGCTGAGGATGGTAAAATGAGCGTTTATCTTGGGGGGATAGACCAAAGTCGTGCAGTAAAAACTTGAGTTTTTAGGTAATTTAAAATCAGTAAAGTCCGGATTAAATATTTCTAAAATAAATCAATATAATAAAATCAATATCTTGTAATTAAACGTCGGGTTTTTATTAGGCAGCTTGGCTTGTTCGTTTCACTCAAATAGGTTTAAAATTCCCATATTCCTATTCTTTTTTTAAGATCTCCCATGAGCAATTTGTCTACTTCTTTGTGGTCTCACATTCGTACGGTCCAAGATTTTCCAAAACCAGGAATTTGCTTCTTTGATTTGACTCCACTTTTCATGAGCAATATTGGTACATTGACTGACGCTTTGATTGCCAGCATTCCTGCTGACAAACTGGCAGAAGTAGAAAGCTTTATTGCGGTTGAAGCGCGTGGTTTTGTGTTGGCAAGCTTGTTGGCACAACGTACAGGCAAAGGCTTATTGTTGGTGCGTAAAGCAGGCAAATTGCCACCTCCAGTGGTCGGTGTGGGTTATAGCCTGGAATATGGTCTGGATCGTTTAGAAATGTCTGCGAACGTTCAGTCCCAGAAAGTAATTATTGTGGATGATGTTCTGGCAACCGGCGGAACCTTAAAAGCAGTGAATGAACTGGCTCAAAAATGTCAACATGAAGTACTTGGCGCAAGTATCTTCCTTGATCTTCCTGACCTGCATGCTGAATTGGGCTTGGATATCTGGTCAGTGTTGGATGATAAATCTCAGCCTGAAGCGGCAGTTGCTTAAGTCATAAATTAAAAAAAAGCCCCAAAATTGTGGGGCTTTTTTATTGCCTGATAAAATGATCTTCGATTTCCTGAATCAGCATATTAATCTGTTCAGGGTGTTCCAGACGATGATGGCCGCCATCAACTGCCTGAATTTGCATATAGTCTTCAAGTTGTGTCTGAACCGCATGCATATCCAGAATTTCATCTCCCAGCTCAAGATAGGCAAACTGAGGAATGTCATGCTGTAAATCGTGATGTCCAATCGGCGGATAATCATCGCGGAAGTTAGGCTGCAAAATGGGATTGGCCACTACACAGGGAATTTGATACGCCTGTGACATTTTCAATGCCCAATAACCGCCAAGACTGTGGCCGACCAGAATATCCGGTTTGATGGTTTCAATCATCTCATGATAAAACTCGGCGACCGAACTATAACTCAGATTTCGGTAATCGACATCGATACAGTACTTGTGTACCACCTCAATGGCGTGGAACTTGGTGGATTCTCTGGAGGAATCTAAGCCATGTAAAAACAAAATCTTAGACATAGTTCATTACTCATTTTTATGGGACATGCCATATTGGTTATTTGTTGATTGGCACATCATCTTCAATCTGAGCGTCATTGTAGAACGTCTAGGTATACAAGGCAGTTAGCTATTGGTCTAAGCCGCAGTTTTGCAGTGCAATGATTTTATATAAGACCTGTCTGTTTTAGACTTTAATCCCAAATGAGAGCAGCAGGGTGTTGCAAAAGGTTGAAGAAAGGCAATTTAAAAGAGTGACAGACGGGCTGAACCGAATGGTGTAAATAGCGGGATAGTGGATTCTTCCAAAGAAAAGCCGGTTCCTGAGAGTGTTTACGCTACGATTTGAGAAGGATTTCTGCTATTCTATGCAACTTCTATTTTTTAACTAATCTTATTCGAGGCAGAGATGACGCAAACTAACGCTCAATCGACTTCTGAACAAATCATTTCCGAAAACGATTTAATTGCACAGCGTCATGCCAAGTTAAAGCAAATCGAAGCTCAGGCACAAGAAACAGGTAAGAGCCCATGGCCGAATACCTTTAAGCGTGAGCATTATGCCCAGGATTTACAAGACCAGTTCGCTGATAAATCTAAAGAAGAAATTGAAGCAGGCGAAAAGGTCTACGTCAAAGTTGCCGGTCGTGTAATGTTGAACCGTGGTTCATTTATCGTGATCCAGGACATGACAGGTCGTATCCAGCTGTATGTGGCGCGTAAAGAACTCGCTGAAGATGTGCTGGCTACCATTAAAGGTCTGGACCTTGGCGATATCATTGCAGTCGAAGGTTATATCGGTCGTTCGGGTAAAGGCGATTTGTATGTACATATCGAACATTTTGAATTACTGACCAAATCATTGCGTCCACTTCCAGACAAGTTCCATGGTCTGAACGATACTGAAGTGAAGTATCGTAAACGTTATCTTGACCTGATCGTTAATGAAGAAACACGTAAAACTTTTGAAATTCGTGCCAAAGTTGTGGCGGGTATCCGTGCCTTCCTGACTGAAAAGCGCTATATGGAAGTTGAAACGCCAATGATGCATGTGATTCCAGGTGGTGCATCAGCACGTCCTTTTGAAACACATCATAATGCACTAGACATGTCATTGTTCCTGCGTATTGCGCCAGAGCTTTACTTGAAACGTTTGGTGGTTGGTGGTTTTGAACGTGTGTTTGAAATTAACCGTAACTTTCGTAACGAAGGTGTTTCTACGCGTCATAACCCTGAATTCACCATGATTGAATTCTACCAGGCGTATGCAGATTACAAAGACTTGATGGAATTGACCGAGCAAATGCTAGAGCGTCTGGCGATTGATATCTTGGGTACGACTGACGTGCCTTATGGCGATGAAGTGTATAGCTTCAAAGGGCCATTCAAGAAAATTTCAATGTTCGATGCGATTCTGGAAAATAACCCGCAATTTACTCCTGAAAATGTCAATGACCGTGAGTTCCTGGCAAAATTCCTTCAGGAAGAATTGAAAGAGCAAGTGAAGCCAGGTTTTGGTCTGGGCAAACTGCAAACCATGGTATTTGAAGAAACCGTAGAAACCAAATTGCGTCAGCCGACGTTCATTACTGAATATCCAGCGGAAACTTCTCCATTGGCACGCCGTAATGATCACAATCCACACATTACCGACCGTTTTGAATTCTTCATCGGTGGTCGTGAGTTGGCAAATGGCTTCTCGGAATTGAATGATCCAATCGATCAGGCTGAACGTTTTCAAGCACAGGTTGCTGAAAAAGATGCTGGTGATGATGAAGCTATGCATTACGATGCAGACTTTGTCGAAGCACTGGAATACGGTCTTCCTCCAACAGCAGGTGAGGGTATTGGTATTGACCGTCTGGTGATGATCTTTGCCAATGCAGCAAGTATCCGTGATGTGATCTTGTTCCCGCATATGCGTCATAAAAATGCTTAAATTCTGAATTAAAAATAACCCACCATTGTGTGGGTTATTTTTTGTCGATACATCTAAAAGCTTGAGTAAAAAACAACAGTTTAATTGTTGAAAATTAACATAGGAGCGATTAAGGTGAAGCAGAAAATAAACTTGAGAATATTCATCCCATGTTGCTAAAAAAACATTATTGAGTGTATTACTGACTACGCTTGCGCTTCCTGCTTTTGCTCAAGGTCTGGTTCTAAATGATGCAAATTTGCGTACTGACCTGAACTGGTTAAACCAGCAAGGAGTCATTCAAATCAGTACCTCAACCTGGCCACTGAGTGGGGATGAAATTCAACGAGCTTTATCAAATGCGCAGATCAGCAATATTGTACAGCAGCGTGTGATCGATTCGGTTCTGGCTAAAATAAAGGCAGATAATCAACAGCTAAAATTGGGTGTATTTGCAGAAACCGATCAAAAAAATATTCCACAGGCTTTCGGGGATCAGCAAAAAGCACAATATCAGGCAGCTTTAGAGTTTAATGCTGGCAGTACAAACTGGGATGCCAAAATCAGGGTGAATGCTGAAAAAGATCCACAAATTGATAATGATCAAGATGTAAATCTTGAAGGTTCTTATCTGGCGGGGAAACTTTGGAATCAATGGTTGATTGCTGGGCAGATTCCAACTTATTGGGGGCCAGGCCATGATGGCAGCTTAATTCGTGGTGATGCCAGCCGTCCAGTCTATGGCTTTACAGTTCAACGTGCAGAACAGACAGCATTTGAAAATAAATGGTTATCTTGGATTGGGCCGTGGCAATATCAGGCTTTTGCCGGTCAACTCGATGACTATAGCGCAGTTCCAGACGCCAAATTGATTGGTTTGCGTGTTACAGCACAGCCTTTACCTTATTTAGAGCTTGGTGCCTCGCGTGCGATTCAGTGGGGTGGTGAAGGACGACCTGAAAGTTTAAGTTCGCTGTGGGATGCTTTTGTAGGTAGTAAAGATAATGGGGGTACAGATGAACCAGACCCATCTAACCAGATTGCCGGTTTCGATGCGCGGTTAAATTTATTTTCTCTTACCCAAATTCCGGTGGGTCTATATGCTCAATATGTAGGAGAGGATGAGGCTGGGGGCTTACCTGCAAAAAAAAAATGTATTTGGCTGGAATCGACTATTCTGCTAGTTTGAGAAATATGCCATACCAAGTTTATGCAGAATGGGCAGATACCCGTACCAATGGTAAAGCTCAAGGGATTGCTTATAATCATACGAATTATACAGATGGTTTTTATCAGCATGGTTATCCTCTAGCACATGCTTTAGGTGGTGATGCGCAGATGATTTCCGTAGGTGGGGATATTCGTATTGCTTTTAATGATGAAATTAAAGCATCGGATTTGACCTGGTCGCATTATATCCGCCCAGAAATGCCGCTTAAAATTAATGCATGGATCGGTGATTCACAAGTGAAGGGTCGAGATAGCGGAGTTTCTTTAGGTATCGAAATACCGTTAGAAAAAGGCTTGTTCAGTTATTAATTCTGAGCCATGATTAAATCCTGCTTGAAAGCAGAATTTTTTTATCATTTTAAAAAACTATAAACAAAAAAAACGCAATGATTGGGGTTGTCATTGCGTAGAAAAAGGAATGTCTTTCAAACTACTTCATTAACTGTGGAGAGAGTTAAATCTGATTCCTTACTGAATACAATCATAATAGGATGCATTCTCATATGACTCATCAGTATTCATGTTAATACATGTTAAATAAGGTTAAAACTATGAAGATTATGTGGGGATATTTGCATCATTTTTGCGCAATTTTAGCTTAAACAAAAAAGCTCTTCATCAGAAGAGCTTTTAAGAGCAATTTTTTCTAATTAAAAATGGAATACACCGAGGCCAGATTTAACTTCATCCAGTGTCGCCTGGGTAATATCGCGACATTTATCCGTACCGGTTTTCAGGATATCCATGATGTAATCGGGATCTTTAGCCAGTTCAATACGACGCTCACGAATTGGGCCGATCAATTCTTTTAAAATACTTTCCAGACGTTTTTTCACTGTACCATCGCCTAAACCACCACGACGATAATGGGCTTTGAGCTCTTCCAGCTCTTCTTTATTTGGGTCAAAGGCATCTAGATAAGTAAATACCACATTGCCTTCGACCTGACCTGGATCTTCAATACGCAGATGATTCGGATCGGTATACATTGCATTGACGGCTTTCTTAATATCTTTATCTGTCGCATCCAGCACAATGGTATTGCCCAAAGATTTCGACATTTTTGCTTTACCATCAAAACCAGGTAGGCGACCAACATTGGAAAGAAGTGCCTTACATTCTGGTAGCAGGTCATGACCAATTTGACGGTTTAAACGACGCACGATTTCGTTGGTCTGTTCGATCATTGGAATTTGATCTTCACCCACAGGAACAACCGTTGCCTTAAATGCTGTAATGTCAGCAGCTTGAGCCACCGGGTAGCACAAGAAGCCGGCTGGAATATCACGCTCAAAACCACGCATCTGGATTTCAGATTTAATGGTCGGGTTACGCTCAAGACGTGAAACAGTCACAAAGTTGAGATATAGCATGGTCAGTTCATTTAAGGCAGGTAAGCATGACTGAACACAAATTGTGGTTTTAGTTGGATCAATACCGACAGCCAGATAATCCGTCGCCACTTCAATAATGTTACGACGTACTTTTTCAAAATTGTCCGCATTATCAGTTAGGGCTTGAGCATCGGCGAGTAACAAGTGTTGATGGTGAGAATCTTGCAGACCTACACGAGAGCGTAATGAACCCACAAAGTGGCCGAGGTGGAGTTGTCCGGTAGGACGGTCGCCCGTCAAGATCACTGGACGATTATCTTGATTACTCATTATCTATTCCAAAGGGTAGTCAGTACTACAGCTGTATTTTAACGAATGGCAACATTGTACGGCATTCTGTTTTTGATTGTCAGCCAGAAAAAAAGCTGTCGTAAAAAAATCTTATAAATTAAACAAGTGAATACAATATTTTTAACAATTTTGATTAAACTATCTGGAAAGAAGATAAGGATAATAAGTATGGCGAGCAGTTTATTACTATTATTAGATGATATTGCTACTGTTCTGGATGATGTCGCTGTCATGAGCAAAATGGCAGCAAAAAAAACGGCAGGCGTCCTTGGTGATGATCTGGCTTTAAATGCGCAGCAAGTGACAGGTGTGCGGGCTGATCGTGAATTACCGGTGGTCTGGAAAGTTGCCAAAGGTTCTTTTGTTAATAAACTGATTTTGGTGCCGCTGGCATTATTAATCAGCTTTATTGCAGGCTGGCTGATTAATCCCTTGTTGGTGCTGGGTGGTTTGTTCTTATGTTATGAAGGCGTGGAAAAAATTATTCATACCTTGCATACACCGAAGGCCAAGGACGCGGAACAGGCGCGTGAGCAATTGATTCATACAGAAATGGATTTGCACCAGTTTGAAAATGAAAAAGTCAAAGGTGCTATTCGCACTGACTTTATCCTGTCTGCTGAAATTATCGTGATTACTTTGGGAACGGTCGCTGCAGCCTCGATGCTGACCAAAGTGACTGTTTTAAGCCTGATCGCGGTGGTGATGACCATTGGTGTTTATGGTTTTGTTGCGCTGATTGTCAAACTGGATGATATCGGTCTGCATCTGACTGAACAGCAGTCCGATTTTAAACAAAAAATAGGACGTGGCTTGTTGGCATTTGCCCCGATCTTAATGAAAATTCTCTCCATTGTTGGGACCGCTGCGATGTTTCTGGTGGGCGGTGGAATTATTAACCATGCAATTCCTTTTATTCATCACTTTACTGAAGACAGTGTTGCTTATGTGCAGGATATTCCCAGCATTGGAAACATTGTCGGTGCCGTGACGCCGACCTTGATTAATTTCGCAGTGGGAATTTTAGCGGGTCTGCTGGTCATGTTGGTGATTAGCCTGATTAAGAAAATCTGGCCTAAATCATCAAAAGCTTAAGGTGTCGAAATATCTGGATATTAAGCAGATTAAGAAAAGGAAAAGACTATGCGTTGGAAAGGTCGTCGTGTCAGTAGCAATGTAGAAGACCGTCGTGGTGGTGGTGCCAAAGCTGGCGGAATCAGTATTGTTGGATTGATTGTGGCCTTTGTGGCCTGGAAGTTTTTCGGTGTCGATCCACAACAGGCTTATCAAACCACCAAGCAGGTCACTCAGGGGGTATCGGGTGCGGCAGAAACACGTGGCCTGGAAAATCCCACGCCAGAACAGCAGGAGTCGATTGATTTTGTTGGAACTGTATTGGCAGATACTGAAGATACCTGGAATCAGGTGTTTCAGCAGCAGTTAAATCAGCAGTATGTCCCACCGAAACTGGTGTTGTTTAACGGCATCGTGAATTCTGGTTGTGGTACTGCTCAGGCGGCGATGGGGCCTTTCTACTGCCCGACAGACCAGAAAGTGTATATCGATACTGCATTCTTTAAAGATATGCATACCCAAATGGGCATTACCGGAGAACAGAATGCCACCGAACTTTCCCGTAATGATCAGGCTGGGGATTTCGCGCTGGCCTATGTCGTGGCCCATGAAGTGGGGCATCATATCCAGACGATTTTAGGTATTTCTTCTCAAGTACAGCAAGCACGTCAGCAAGCAAGCGAAGTGCAAAGTAATCAGCTTTCAGTGCGTCAGGAATTGCAGGCAGACTGTCTGGCCGGCGTCTGGGCTTACCATAATCATGAGCGAACCCAATTTTTGGAACAGGGCGATGTGCAGGAAGCGATGGATGCCGCTCATAAAATTGGCGATGACTATTTGCAGAAACGTGCCCGCGGGCAGGTGGTGCCGGACAGCTTTACTCATGGCAGCAGCGCGCAGCGGGTACAATGGTTTAATACCGGCTTGAAATCCGGTCAGGTTGCGAATTGTGATACCTTTAATCAAAATATTTAAATGACTTCGATAAAAAAAGGAGCAGATGCTCCTTTTTTTATTTATGCAGAAAACGCCGGAAATTTCTTAATATCTTGATACTGACGAATAATGCAGCCAAAGCAAACAGTGCAATTGCAAAGACCGTATATTTGAGGTTGCTCATGTCATTTTGATAAAACTGCTGAATATCTTGTTTGTTATATTCTAAAGCAGTTGCTTTGCCAGTCCGGCTATCTCTGAACTGGATTTTTTCAATATAGAAGAGATTTCCCGCTTTAATTAAGTCAACGCTCTGGATTTGTCGGGTATGCGATTGATTGTCTTCATCGCTACATAAAGCGCTGTAATGCTCACAATTGATTTTGGCCACATAACCATTTCCTGCAATCAGAATAAAAATGGCATTGTCCGGTCGCTGGTTATTGGACACCAATACATACTGCTCCCCGGTTGAACTTTGTAAGGGAATGCTGGTGGCTTGCTGATAATGCTGTTCTGCTTGCAGAATTTCCTGAATTTTAGCAAAGCAGGTAAAACATAAGGACAACGTGATCAGAAAAATCACGCTGGCAAAACAGAGACGAAAAATGGTTTTGACAGTTTGATGCATGGGAGAAAAATTCAAAATAGAATGATGGGAAAGCAAAAGCCGAGTGCTGACCTGTATGTTAAATCATCATTCGAAAATACTGAAAAGAAACTTAACTCAATTCGATAAAAAACGGACTAAACTTGTTTTGCCAGAATACCTTGCTATTCAAATCTCTATTTTAACAACGCCTCTCGGCGTATAGTGCTCCATCTCGCCCGATTTTAGGAAACCGAATGGGAAATTTCTTTTTTCTTCAGCTACTCACAGTCGTATTTGCCTTGTCCATTGCTACGACGATGTTTAATAAGCGCGTTTTGGGTTTTCCGCAAGCGATCGGTGTCCCGATTGTCTCAGCAATCTTTGTTTTTATTTTGCAGTGGGGCGCCAGTTTACTGCATGGCAATCCATTCTTTAGCATCAATATTGACAATATCGAGCAGGCTGTTCGTCACGTCGATTTCTATGATTTTCTGATCAATGGGGTGATCTGTTTTATCCTGACTTCATCTGCGCTGAAGTTTAAGGTCTCAGATTTGCGTAACCACTGGCGGCCGATCAGTATTTTGGCTGGTCTGGCTTTGGTGTTCTGTGCAGTGTTCTTTGGCGTGGTGTTGTATGGTTATCAGTTCCTGATTGGTAAGCATGTTGACTTGCTGGTTTTGCTATTGCTAGGGGCGGCCTTGGGCGCCACAGATCCGATCGGCATTAAAGGGGTATTGAGTTCGGTTCGTGCACCGCATCATTTGATCGTCAAGCTGGAAGGCGAGTCGTTGTTTAATGATGCGATGTGTATTGCCTTGTTTATGACTTTACTCAATGTCCTGCAAGGTGAAAACTTTACGGTACTGGCAGTGCTGCAAACCTTGCTTTATGAAATTGTCGTGGCGGTGCTGATTGGTCTCGGATTCGGTTTTGCGATCTTGCGGATTTTGCGCGGTAAGCATGAAATGGAATCTCTGATTTTGACCACGGCCTTGCTGGCTTGTGGTTCCTATCTGGTGGCTTTGCTGGCACATGCTTCCGCGCCAATTGCCTGTGTGATTGGTGGTTTGATTGTTGGCAATAAATGGAAAGAAATCCTGGCAGATGCTGAAATTGGTGACGTTAATCATTTCTGGCATACGGTTGAGGGAATTATCAATTCATTCCTGTTTACCCTGATTGGTCTAGAATTGTTTATTCTGGACTTGAGTACCAGTCTGGTTCTGGGCGGAATGGTGGCCTTTGTAATTCTGCATTTGGCCCGTTTTGCAGCCAATTACCTGGCTTTTGCGCTGTTTCCAAAAGTCAGCAAGAAAAGCTATAACGGCAGTTTGACAATCCTGTCTTGGGGCGGGGTGCGTGGCGGGATTTCTTTGGCCTTAATTCTGGCGGTCGCCAATATTCCTCAGCTGGAAGCCTATAGCAGTATTCTGGTGGGCTATACCTTTATTGTGGTGCTATTATCCGGTGTGGTATGTGGCTTGGGTCTGCCTGCGGTGATGAATGCATTTTATTATAATCCCAATGAAGAAACGCAGGGCTTTAAAGGCTGGTATCAACGTATGTGCCACAAGTTGAACCGTAAGGGCTTTCGCTATATTGTCGGGGAAGATGCCAAAGGAAATGAGACCATCACTATCTTTCAGCCAGAGATTCTGATTGATCAGAAAGATGCAGATGGCGTCGCCACGGTGCATCATCCAGATAAAGTCCAGGAAGTCAAACGACTGGAAAATCCGGATAATTTCTAAAGATAAACTTAGAGTATCAAGATGCTGCCGGATTATTTCTATCGTGAGATGAGAGAGCTTGAATCAGCGTATTTCATCAGGCTTGATTATTTTCATCTAGCTTTTTGTGGATAGGTTGAGGTGTGATCTTTTATTTAAATGAGCTATTAATAAGATGAAAATGACCCAGACAAGTTCAGCCAATCAGGAAATGACAGAAATGATTTTGGCTGTGGTCAATCAGATTCCATATGCCAAAGTCGCCACCTACGGACAGATTGCCAGACTGGCGGGTTTACCCAAACATGCGCGATTGGTCGGGCGAGTACTCAGTCATTTAAATACGGATACTGATATTCCCTGGTATCGGGTGATCAATGCCCAGGCGAAAATCAGTGTGAAGCAACTGGACGAACATGGTCACAATATCCAGCAGCAAAAACTTATGCAGGAAGGAATTTGTTTTAGAGGTGATCGTGTGGATTTAAAACGCTATCAATGGGATGGTCTGGTCGAGATATAAAAAAAAATCCCCACTTAGTGAAAAGTGGGGATTTTAAAGATAATTTAGTTGCGAATCACCATTACTGGAATATCCGCTTGGCCGAGAATGCTTTGCGCTACGCTGCCAAGGAACAGTTTTTTGAAGCCAGTGCGACCATGTGAACCAATCACGATCAGGTCAGAATTTAAATCTTTAGCTGCTTTGACAATCTCGCTATAAATCACCTGACCCTCAAGCAGCTGTGTATCCACTTCAACACCTGCACCAGAGAATTTTGCTTTGGCTTCATCCAGCGTTTTCAGGATGGAAGTGCGGGCACGTTCAATCAGGTCATTGGTTTGTGCCGCAGAGATATATTCCGCAGCGATATAAGGGTCCAGCGCCAACACTTGAACCACTGTGACTTTACTGTTAAATGCTTTGGCAATTTCTACAGCTTTATCTACTGCAGCATACGATGTTTCTGAACCGTCAACAGGTACTAAAATATGTTCAAAAGGCATTAGAATTCTCCTAAGGGGAATTTAGAGTTATAAAATTATGACGCGTTAAACCGGGTACGAATAGTTGTTTATACTTTGATCATAGCCTGTATTGTATAAAAATAAAACCAAGTAAATACATAGGTATAATGTCTAATAGATTAAAGAATCAAGCACCTTTTTAGAGCTATTGAACCGAGTTATTTATTTAGCCTAAGTTGATAATTTATATGTAATTAATGAGCTTAGTCAAAATGGCGGTCAATCACATCGAATAGATGTCGGGTCTAATTTTATTTGCGGTGACAGCTGTTCATAGCGATTTAAAATTGTTTGAATTTCACCTGCATAAATTTTTTGCTGTAGCTGCCGGATTTTATGTTCTGTTAAATGTAAATGCGCACAGTGTAATGCAATCTGATTTTCCCCGGTTACCGCCAGTCGTTGAGTCTGCTCATATTCCGGATAGCGCTCGATTTTCTGCTGTGCTCTGCTGAGTTGTGCCAAAGACCTTTTCTGCTGCATGCTCATCAGTTGCTGCTGATTAATCCACTGTGCCACATCACGTCTGACGCCATTATAATCTACGAAAATAGGCGAGATGGTCTGGCAGGCACTCAGACTTGAAAGGCCAATGAGTAAAATAAATATTTTGATTTTATACATCTAATGATTCCTCGAAGAATTAAATGGTGCTATGAATGCGTGAATTACATACTAAAAAACCCTTTTTTGTTTAAAATTTAAAAGTTTATTCCGTATTTGCATAAAGACTGAACATTTGTTTTTTAAAATGCTTGACGATAGAAGCTGAAATTACGATAATGCGCACACAGTTTACGGCTATGTAGCTCAGTTGGTTAGAGCACCGCACTCATAATGCGGGGGTCACAAGTTCAAGTCTCGTCATAGCCACCATTTTAAAAGACCAAGCTCTCAGCTTGGTCTCTTTTTTTGTCTTTTAAAAAGCACTGCAAACCACAAAAAAATATTTGAAGCATCCACTAATTTTTAGTTTCCACAAAACATTATTTTTCCTTCTTGATGTTGGGGCTATTCTTCATTTTACTGCCGCATAAAAAAATCGCCCAAGCATTCCTTGGGCGATTCTGATTTACATCATTGAGAGCAGAATTTAGCTACCTGCTTTCCAGCCATTCACAATTGGATAACGACGCTCACGGCCATAAGAGCGTGAGCTGATACGTGGTCCAATGGCACCTTGGCGGCGCTTGTACTCATTGATATCAACCAGACGAATCACTTTTTTCACGACTTCAGCATCAAAGCCTTTGGCAATGATATCGTCTTGACTCATATCTTCTTCAATATAAGAGTACAAGATCGCATCTAGAATGTCATAGGCAGGTAAAGAGTCTTGATCGACCTGATCTGGACGCAGTTCTGCTGAAGGTGGACGGGTAATCACACGTTCCGGAATCACTGGAGTTTCTGAAATGCTGTTACGATATTTCGCCAGTTCAAACACAATGGTTTTATACACATCTTTCAGAACTGCATAACCACCGACCATATCGCCATACAGGGTGCAATAACCGACAGCTAGTTCAGACTTATTACCGGTTGCCAGCACCAGATTACCGAATTTGTTAGATAGGGCCATCAATAAGGTGCCCCGTGAACGTGCTTGCAGGTTTTCCTCGGTAGCATCGACTGGAGCGTTGCCAAAGAACGGGAATAGCACCTGCATAAAGCCGCTTACCACTGGATTGATTTCGGCAATACCGAAAGTCACGCCCATATTTTTGGCTTGAGCCGCTGCATCTTCCACACTGATTTGTGCGGTATAGGTATAAGGCATCATCACAGCTTGAACTTTGTCTGCGCCAAGCGCATCTACAGCAATCGCCAAGGTCAGGGCAGAGTCAATCCCGCCAGACAGGCCCAAAATCACACCTGGGAAACCAGAACGCTGTACATAATCACGTGTGGCCATAACCAGGCTTTGATAAATCTCAGCCATGGTGTCTAAAGCAGGTGCAATTGCGCCTTTGCTGAATTGCAGCTGTTCAGCATTAAATTCTGCAATTGCCAGATTTTCCTGGAAAGTTGGCGCTTGTAAAGCTATCTCGCCAGATTTGTTGAGCACAAAGCTGGTACCATCAAAGATCAGGTCGTCTTGGCCACCGACCTGGTTGCAGTACACCAGATTGATATTCAGCTGTTTGACCAAGGCCGCCATGGTTTCAATGCGATGTTGTGGTTTACCCACTTCATATGGCGATGCATTCAGTACCAAAGCTGTGTCGATATTCAATTTTGCCAGTTGCTGAACAGTGGCTAAAGACCAGACATCTTCACAGATCAATACGCCAAATTTATGTCCAAGATACTCAAATACCAGGTGTTGATGACCTTCGCCAAAATAACGCTTTTCATCAAATACACCATAGTTTGGCAATACTTGTTTGTTATAAACACCCAGTACTTCACCATCTTTCATAACAGCAGCCGAGTTATAACGTTGACCATCTTCAGTTTGATTAACAAAACCAAAGACCATGACAATATCTTTTACTTCAGTTAGTTTTTCAAAAGCTGCTTTGGTGCGTTTCACCAGGCTTGGGCGAATTAATAAGTCTTCTGCAGGATAGCCCAGCGTTGAAAGTTCAGGAAAGATAATCAGATCCGCTTTATCTTTTTTAGCCTGATTGGCCAGATCAATCATTTTTTGCGTATTTGCATCCAGATTGCCCACGTGTGGAGAGAATTGAGCAATCGCAATTTTAAAACTTTTCATTCCAAGTAAATCCTATTCCTATAGGTTGGTACACTAAATTACTGATTTTTATAATTCTAATTATTCAGTTGAGTGCACTTCGATATTCATAAAATGCCAAATGGCTTAAATAAAAAAACTTTTTATCGTATGATCATTGAATCTTAATGTGCGATGCAAAATAATCATACCGGCTTATTTTATCGAAATTTTATCGATAAGCTAGAGCTGATTTAGCAGAACAGGCATTGAGTGAAAAAGTTATTATATAAAATTAGAAAATATGCTGATTTTTTATGCATCTAGGCGTATATAGATTTAAAGGCTAAAGTCGAAATTTCGGCTTTTAAAATATGCCTTATCTATATTTTTTGGAATTAAACTGATTAAATATCATCTGTTTATTTGTGGATTTAAAATAATATTCGGAATTTTTTTTAGAAAAATATCCCGGGCAATATCGCCTTGTTGTTCAATATTGTAGGTTGAAAATGATTTGTTGGGATTAAATTGATATTTGTACGGATTATATTTTCCCAAGCTGAGAAAATAAGCACTTTGTAAAAATGCCCCTTTTAAAAGCACATTGATCTGACATTGGTGTTGATAAATATGCGCCATCTCATGAATAAATAGTGCCTGATAAGATAAACTCTCGCGCGAATAATCTTCCCGATAATTTAAATTGCGTACATGTATGTAGCCACTCGGCGCCATAATGACATGTTTGGATTGCCAAGGTAGGTAAGGGTGATTCATGATTTTAACGCGGGAATAATCGATCAGGTTGCCAAATACCTGTTGGGAAATTTTGATTTCACCA
The DNA here is from genome assembly GCF_018438165.1 of Acinetobacter sp. WY4. Lineage (GTDB taxonomy): Bacteria > Pseudomonadota > Gammaproteobacteria > Pseudomonadales > Moraxellaceae > Acinetobacter. Next base: position 2,983,503 of record NZ_CP053947.1, read on the forward strand.
GGCGTTAAACTGCGGCACTTAAACTGTTCAAAACGAACCAGTCTCAAAATAAAGGGCAGAAAATACAACAGCATTCAATATATATCCTGTTTTTAGGTGACTTAATCCGTGAATATGATTTTGATATGCTAATTTTAAAACGTTTCAGGTCAATTTTTTGTAGGCTTTTGTCAGCACTAAAAAAACCACCCAGGCGGGTGGTTTTTTTAAGTCTTTCGACGCGGTTCGAATTAACGAACGATATCGCGTTGAACTTCGCCAGTGTAAAGCTGACGAGGACGACCGATCTTGTAAGGACCGCTGTGCATTTCTAACCAGTGGCTGATCCAGCCAACAGTACGTGCAAGCGCGAAGATCACAGTAAACATTTCAGTCGGGATACCAATCGCTTTAAGGATGATACCTGAGTAGAAGTCTACGTTCGGGTAAAGGTTACGCTTGATGAAGTATTCGTCAGAAAGCGCGATACGTTCAAGTTCCATAGCCAATGCAAGCTGTGGATCATTGATGCCAAGTGCACCAAGAACTTCGTCGCAAGTTTCTTTCATTACTTTCGCACGTGGATCGAAGTTTTTGTAAACTCGGTGACCGAAGCCCATCAGTTTAACTTCTTTAGTTTTCACTTTTTCCATGAAGCCAGCAACGTTTTCTACAGTGCCGATTTCGTCAAGCATCTTAAGAACAGCTTCGTTCGCGCCGCCATGAGCAGGACCCCAAAGTGCAGAGATACCAGCAGCGATACATGCATATGGATTCGCACCAGTAGAACCAGCTAAACGTACGGTAGACGTAGACGCATTTTGTTCGTGGTCAGCATGAAGCGTGAAGATACGGTCCATTGCTTTTGCAAGGATCGGATCAACTTTGTAATCACGATCTGCAGGCGTAGCAAACATCATGTGCAGGAAGTTTTCTGCATAACCAAGGTCATTACGTGGGTAAACGAATGGTTGACCAATGGTGTACTTGTAGCTCCAAGCCGCCAGCGTAGGAATCTTCGCGATTAAACGAATTGCAGTGATTTCACGGTGGTTCACATCTTCGATGTCAAGGTTGTTGTGATAGAACGCAGACAACGCACCAACCACACCTACCATGATCGCCATAGGATGCGCATCACGACGGAAACCATTGTAGAAACGGCTAACTTGATCGTGAACCATTGTATGGTTACGTACTTTAGCGTCAAATTCTTCTTTTTGCTCAGTAGTTGGAAGTTCGCCATTTAACAATAAATAGCAAGTTTCCAAGTAATCAGCTTTAGTCGCCAATTGATCGATTGGGTAGCCACGGTGTAAAAGTACACCTTTGTTACCATCGATGAACGTGATTTTAGACTCGCACGCAGCTGTCGCCATAAAACCAGGATCAAAAGTAAAGTGACCTGCAGCCAACACATCTTTAACGTCGATTACATCTGGGCCCAATGTGCCGCTGTAAATTGGTAGTTCAATTTCTTTGCCATCAAGCTGTAAAACGGCTTTCTTGCCAGTTGCTTCAGACATTCAATAGATCTCCTGTCCTGGTGAATGTATATCCGCTTTGTCTATCAATCTTTTAATGCACAAAACGGACGGATCAAAAATTTGCTATAAGATTAGTGAGTACTGAAATTTTGTCAATTATACTTATGGATGAAAAATGACGGCCGCACAGCAGTTTTAGTCACATTCGCTCAGTATAAAAAGTTCAGTAAAATCACAGCATCAAACCTCTATAATAAGTCAAATTGATGCAGAGGTGCAGAAAAAAATAGACTGCTTGGGGCATTTGTAAGCGTTTTTTCCTAGCAAGAAATGCGGGCGAAAATAGTGAAAGATTAAGGTGAGCATGCTTAAAACTATATAAATCTCATAACTTACATCGTTTTTGCCAAGCTGAATTTAACAGGTAGAATTATAAATAAAAGCAATTAATTGAATTTTAAATCCGGTTTAATTGATTAAAAAATAGCTTAATAAATGGCCAACTTTGCAGCAAAGGTAAGCAGTATAAAAATAAATGAATGATTTTTTGAATCTAAATGCTTCAAATTGATTGAAAAACCCATCATCTGATGCACTAAGTCGCTATTTAACATCAGGTTATCTGAATCACTGTGCTGCTGCTGAATTGGGGCAAGTGGTCTGTTAAATATAGGCGCTTGATTTAAATCTGAATTAAAAAGAGATTTAAATAATATTTGTGATGGAACTGTGCGTCTTTAGTCTAAAACTCAAACATGGTTCTGCAGGCTTAAAACCGAGTGAATTGATCATCTTAATTATTTAAAAACAATCATATAGATAGGAATTGAAAGGGCGGAATAATATATTAAGCCCGACTTATTGTTGTTAATGATTCTTATTTAATAGTTTTTTATCCAAAAAGCCAAATTCAGCCGTTTGTATTTTAATAGTTCACGTTTTATAATTCAGTGTCGTTTTGATTTTAGGCATGTATTTGCCTAAGAATGCCAGCTTTCCTTCGAATTAATTCCAACAAACTCCGGATGGAGTTTTTACTTACAGGATGCCCGCTGTGAAAAGCAACAGACCTGTCAATTTGTCCATGGGTCAAGTTTTAGAAGTAAACTTAAAATCACCCGTGGCTATTGCATCAATTCTACACCGTCTTTCAGGTGTTATCGTATTCTTACTCGTACCGGTCCTTCTATGGATTTTAGACAAGTCATTGTCTTCGCCTGAAGGTTTTGCGCAAGTTCAAGAAATCTTTAACGGTTTCATTGTTCGTTTCATTGTATGGGTATTTGTCGCCGGCTTGATTTTTCACTTTATTGCGGGTGTTAAGCATTTACTTGCTGACATTGGCGTTGCTGAAGAACTAGAAAGTGGCCGTGTTGCATCTACTATCGCATTAATCTTGTCTGCAATCGGTATTGTTGCAGCATTTGTATGGATCGTACTCTAATGAAAAGCGCTACTGGTTTAACAGGTTCAGGTTCTCGCGATTGGTTTCTCCAACGTGTCAGTGCTGTAGTTCTAGCTGTTTATACCGTTGTTGTACTGGGTTGGATTCTACTGAATGGTGGTTTCAACTTTGAACAGTGGTACGGCTTTATGATGACAGTTCCAATGAAGATCATGTCTTTGTTGGCGGTCTTATCTCTTGTTGCACACGCATGGATCGGCATGTGGCAGGTATTCACGGATTATGTGACTACTCGTCAAATGGGTCCTTCAGCTTCAGGTTTACGCCTTGTACTGACTTCAGCAGTGATCATTGCTGTACTTGCATATGCAATCTGGGCGATCCAGATTTTTTGGGCGAATTGATAGGAAACAATCATGGGCGCTATAAACCCTAAAGAAGATTACACAAATATTCCGCACGAAACTTTCGATGCTGTCATCGTTGGTGGTGGTGGTTCAGGTATGCGTGCGTCTTACCAACTTGCTCAAGCTGGTTTGAAAGTTGCGGTTCTGACTAAAGTATTCCCAACTCGTTCGCACACTGTTGCAGCGCAGGGTGGTATTGGTGCATCTCTTGGTAACATGCAAGAAGATAACTGGCACTACCACTTCTACGACACTGTAAAAGGTTCGGACTGGTTAGGTGACCAAGATGCAATCGAGTTCATGACTCGTGAAGCGCCTCAAGTGGTTTATGAACTTGAACACCTGGGTATGCCATTCGACCGTAATGCTGATGGTACAATTTACCAACGTCCATTCGGTGGTCACTCAGCAAACTACGGTGAAAAAGCTGTGCCACGTGCATGTGCTGCTGCCGACCGTACCGGTCACGCACTTCTTCACACACTTTATCAAAGCAATGTGAAAATGGGCACTCAGTTCTTCGTAGAATGGATTGCGCTTGACCTGATCCGTAACGAAAAAGGCGACGTTCTTGGTGTTACAGCAATTGATCAGGAAACTGGTAAAATTGCAGTATTCCAAGCAAAAGCGACTTTGTTCGCTACTGGTGGTGCTGGTCGTGTGTACCGTGCATCTACAAATGCTTATATCAACACTGGTGACGGTCTTGGTATGGCTGCTCGTGCAGGTATTCCATTACAAGATATGGAATTCTGGCAATTCCACCCAACGGGTGTTGCGGGCGCAGGCGTATTGTTGACTGAAGGTTGTCGTGGTGAAGGTGCAATCCTTCGTAACAAAGACGGCGAACCGTTCATGGAACGTTATGCACCAACTTTGAAAGACTTGGCGCCACGTGACTTCGTATCACGTTCTATGGACCAAGAGATCAAAGAAGGTCGTGGTTGTGGTCCTAAAGGCGATTACATCCTGCTTGATATGACGCACTTGGGTGCTGACACGATCATGAAACGTCTTCCATCTGTATTCGAGATTGGTAAGAAATTCGCGAACGTTGACATCACTAAAGAGCCAATTCCTGTAGTACCAACAATTCATTACCAAATGGGTGGTATTCCAACGAATATTCATGGTCAGGTGGTTGTTCCTGAGTCTCGTGAAACTGAAGCGCTTGTTGCTAACTACAACAAAGACACTGACGTTTACTCTACAAATGCCGAAGGTCGTGATTTTGCTAAGCCAGTAAAAGGCTTCTATGCAATCGGTGAGTGTTCATGTGTATCTGTACACGGTGCGAACCGTCTAGGTACGAACTCATTGCTTGACTTGGTTGTATTTGGTAAGGCTGCTGGTCAACATATCATTGAATATGTGACTAAACAGCACGATGGCGAATATGAGCCACTTCCAACAACTGTGCTTCAAGAAACTGTTGAACGTATTCGTAAACTTGACGAATCGACTACAGGTGAGAATGCTCAAGACGTTGCTGATGCAATCCGTGACATCGTTCAAGACCACGCTGGTGTATTCCGTACATCTGCGCTTCTAGACGAAGGTGTGAAGCAGATTCTTGCAATTGAACCGCGCGTACGCAATATTCACTTGAAAGACAAATCTAAAGTATTCAACACTGCACGTATTGAAGCACTTGAAGTTGAAAACTTGTATGAAGTTGCGAAAGCAACGCTTATTTCAGCTGCTGCTCGTAAAGAATGCCGTGGTGCACATACGGTTGTAGACTTTGAAGAGTCTCCAGACCATGCTGAATACCCATATGGTCGTCGTGATGATGAGTGGATGAAGCACACTTTATGGTTCTCTGCGGATAACCGTCTAGAGTACAAGCCAGTTCGTTACCGTCCATTGTCGGTTGACGCGATTCCACCTAAACCACGTACATTCTAATCAGGAGAATTCAGATGAGTAGAGGTACTCGTACATTTCATATCTACCGCTACGATCCTGACAAGGATAAAGCACCGTACATGCAAACTTTCAAACTTGAACTGACTGACAAGCACCGTATGTTGCTTGATGCACTTCTTGCATTGAAAGTACAGGACGAAACTTTAACGTTCCGTCGTTCATGTCGTGAAGGTATTTGTGGTTCTGATGGCGTAAACATCAATGGTAAAAACGGTTTGGCGTGTCTTTGGAACCTGAACGACTTACCAAATGAAATTACTGTTCGTCCATTGCCTGGTCTTCCTGTAGTGAAAGACCTAGTGGTTGACATGAACCAGTTCTATGATCAGTACAACAAGATCCATCCATTCTTGATCAACAACCAGCCTGCGCCTCCTAAGGAACGTTTACAGTCTCCTGAAGAGCGTGAGCATCTTGATGGTCTGTATGAGTGTATTCTTTGTGCATGCTGTTCAACTTCATGCCCGTCATTCTGGTGGAACCCGGACAAGTTCTTGGGCCCTTCAGCATTGTTGAACGCTTACCGCTTCATCATTGACTCGCGTGATACTGGAACGCAAGAGCGTTTGGCTCGTCTAGACGACCCGTTCTCATTGTTCCGTTGTAAAGGCATCATGAACTGTGTATCTGTATGTCCTAAAGGCTTGAATCCAACTAAAGCAATCGGTCACATCCGTAATATGCTTTTAGATATGGCAGGCTAATAGGCTGCTCTTTGCAGTTTAGAAAAAAGCACACCTTCAGGTGTGCTTTTTTTATGCAAACTATTGGAAAAATTAGAAAATCATAAGATAAAAATAAAGATATTATACTTAAAATGTATAAAGTTGAGTGAAACAGTCAGGAAAAGGGTAAGGGCTTTGAGCGCCATATAAGAAGAACATGTGATTATTTTGGGTATTTATGATTTTTAGATGTAAAACTGACCTGAAAAATAGCAAGAACGATGTTATTATATAACGGAAATTTAAGGAGGGAGTGGATTGAAAGGTTTGCTCTCTTTTTATTTATCGGAAATGCTTAGGACTTAAGTCTACATTGAATCTATTTTTGAGATAAAGCACCATATATTAGAGTAAAATATCTGAACTGTATTTAGCCAATTTATGGGAGGTATGTGTCAAAAAAATCAATTGAAAAGTTGAGATCATGTTAGCATTTAGCCCATGACTATGTTTAAAAAATGCCACGCCAGGTACATTTTTTAAACACTGCATAATCAGGGACTGGTATATAAAGGTAGACCCGAGTCGCTTTAGAAAAAATCTTTGTTAATGCTTGGTTTTTTCTAAGTCGATTTGCAAAAAATTGCCCGGTTTCGATCGGGTATTCAATGAGTGATGATGCCGCTGAGGGGCGTTATTGTTCATTAAACATATCAAGATTTTCTTGGTGTGGTGATAACGCCTCATGGCTTATGCCTTATGGGGGACTAGTATCATATTACCAATTTGATGCTAATAATCCTGGGTTTTGCTTAAAAAGCATCCTGAAAATGTTTTTGCAATAGGAAATGGGTCCACAAATGCAAGAAGTTGCTGACGCTCTGCGTCTTGACACTGAACTTTCCGCTGATAGTGCAGCGTATATTGAAGAACTTTATGAGCAGTATCTGACTGCTCCAGACTCAGTGGGTGCTGACTGGAGAGCGTACTTCGATAAATTCCCAAAAGGTGATCAACCACACAGTAATGTACGTGAGCAATTCCTACTTTTAGGTCGCAATTCAAGCCGTATTCAGCCTATTGTTCAGTCGACAGTCAGCTCAGAGCATGAACGTCGTCAAATTGGCGTGCTACAGCTGATTGCTGCGTACCGTAACCGTGGCCACCAGAAAGCAAAACTGGATCCATTAGGTTTGGCGAAGCGTGAAGTTGTGCCTGATCTAGATCTTGCTGCGCATGGTTTGACTCAGTCTGACTTAGACACAGTATTCAATACTGGTAACCTGGCGATCGGTAAAGAAGAAGCGACTTTGGCTGAAATGGTTCAGTCAATGGAAGCCACTTACTGTGGTTCAATCGGTGCTGAATACATGCACATCGTGGACACCAAAGAAAAACGTTGGATTCAACAACGTCTAGAAAGTGCACGCGGTCAATATGGCTTCAATGCTGATCAAAAGAAACATGTCCTTGAGCGTTTAACTGCGGCTGAAGGCCTAGAAAAATATCTTGGTAATAAATTCGTTGGTGCCAAACGTTTCGGCGTTGAAGGTGGTGAAGCATTCATCCCGATGGTCAACGAAATTATTCAGCGTGCAGGTTCTGTAGGCTGTAAAGAAGTTGTGATCGGTATGCCTCACCGCGGCCGTCTGAACCTTCTGGTTAACATCATGGGTAAGAACCCGGCTGACCTGTTTGGTGAGTTCGAAGGTAAGTCTATTCACAAGAAAGGTTCTGGTGACGTTAAGTATCACCAAGGCTTCTCTTCAAACGTGATGACTCCAGGTGGCGAAGTTCACTTGGCATTGGCGTTTAACCCGTCACACCTTGAAATCGTTGGCCCTGTGGTTGAAGGTTCAGTACGTGCACGTCAAGTACGTCGTAAAGACATTGGCGGCGATGACGTATTGCCACTAATCGTACACGGTGATGCTGCATTTGCAGGTCAGGGCGTTAACCAGGAAACTTTCCAGATGTCACAAACTCGCGGTTATACCGTGGGTGGTACAGTGCACATTGTAATTAACAACCAGGTTGGTTTCACGACGTCTGATCCACGTGACGCACGTTCTACAGAATACTGTACTGACATCGCAAAAATGATTCAGGCACCGATCTTCCATGTGAATGGTGATGATCCTGAAGCTGTGGTGTTCATTTCACAATTGGCACATGACTTCCGTCATACCTTCCGTAAAGACGTTGTGATTGACATGTTCTGCTACCGTCGTCGTGGTCATAACGAAGCGGATGAGCCAGCTGCAACTCAACCAATGATGTATCAAGTGATTAACAAGAAAGCGACTACGCGTACGCTTTATGCGGATCAATTGGTACAACAGGGTGTTCTTGATCGCGCAAGTGCAGATCAAATGGTTGAAAACTACCGTGCAGACCTGGAAGCGGGTAATCATGTTGCCAATGCACTGGTACTTGAACCAAACAAAAAAATGTTTGTGGACTGGACACCTTATTTAGGTCATGAGTACACAGACGAGTGGGATACAACTTTCCCAATCGAACGTCTGAAAGAGCTTGGCAAGAAAATGCGTGAGCTTCCTGAAGGCTTCGTAATGCAGCGTCAAGTTGCAAAAGTGATTGATGACCGTCTGAAAATGCAAACGGGCGAAATGCCACTGAACTGGGGTGCTGCTGAAACTCTGGCGTATGCAACTGTACTAGATGATGGTTACTTGCTTCGTTTAACGGGTGAAGACGTAGGTCGTGGTACTTTCTCACACCGTCATGCAAAACTGCATAACCAGGTAGATGGTTCAACTTATCTTCCACTGTGTAACCTGAAAGAAAACCAGCCGCGTACCGCAATCTATGACTCATTACTGTCAGAGATGGCTGTATTGGCATTTGAATATGGTTATGCGACGACTCTTCCTAAGAGTTTGATCATCTGGGAAGCACAATTCGGTGACTTCGCAAACTGTGCACAGGTTGTCATTGACCAGTTCATCTCATCTGGTGAAACCAAATGGGAGCGTGTATGTGGCTTAACTATGCTTCTTCCACACGGTTTTGAAGGTCAAGGTCCAGAACATTCATCTGCACGTTTGGAACGTTTCTTGCAGCTATGTGCTGAAGACAACATGCAAGTAATCACACCGACAACGCCTGCGCAGATTTTCCACGCATTACGTCGTCAAGCGATTCGTCCAATCCGTAAGCCATTGATTGTTACTTCGCCGAAGTCTTTACTTCGTCACAAGCTTGCTGTATCTAGCCTTGAAGAGCTTGCAAACGGTACATTCCAGACCGTGATTGATGAAGTAGACAACATCAACAAGTCAGATGTAACCCGTCTGGTTCTGTGTGGTGGTAAGGTGTATTACGACCTAGTTGAAAAACGTCGTGAAAAAGAATTGAACAACACTGCAATTGTACGTATTGAACAATTATATCCATACCCAGAAAAACGCCTGGCAGAAGTGCTTGCGCAATATCCAAACGTTAAAGAACTCGTTTGGGCGCAAGAAGAACCGAAGAACCAAGGTGCTTGGTTGTTCATCGCACCGCGTCTATATGACGATGTGATGAAAGCGGGTAAACAAGTACGTATTAGCTATGCAGGCCGTGAAGCTTCTGCTGCACCGGCATGTGGTTCACCATATTTGCATGCAAAACAACAAGCTCAGCTCATCAACGACGCGCTTGCGATCGACGCTGAATAATCCAGGAGATTCTAAGTAATGGCAACCGAAATTAAAGCACCGGTATTCCCAGAGTCAGTTGCGGACGGTACGATCGCAACTTGGCACAAACAACCAGGTGAAGCAGTGTCACGTGATGAAGTGATCTGCGATATTGAGACTGATAAAGTTGTTTTAGAAGTTGTTGCTCCTGCAGACGGTACACTTGCATCTATCATTAAAGGTGAAGGTGATACTGTTCTTTCAGCTGAAGTCATTGCACAGTTTGAAGAAGGTGCTGTTTCTGGCGCTACGCAAACTCAAGCAGTTCAGTCTGAAGAAAAAGTTGAACAAGCTGCTGCGCAAACTGAAGCGGGTAATGCACCGATCGTTGAACGTCAACAAGTACAGGACCAGGCTCCAGCAGTGCGTAAAGCATTGACTGAATCTGGTGTTGCAGCTGCTGATGTTGCAGGTACAGGCCGTGGCGGTCGCATCACGAAAGAAGATGTGGCAAATCATCAGGCGAAACCGGCAGCACCTGCAGCGCAACCATTAAGCGTTGCAGTGGGCGAGCGTATCGAAAAACGTGTTCCTATGACTCGTCTTCGTAAGCGTGTTGCTGAACGTTTACTTGCAGCAACTCAAGAAACTGCAATGTTGACTACGTTCAACGAAGTGAACATGAAACCAATCATGGAAATGCGTGCTCAATACAAAGATGCATTCGAGAAGCGTCATGGTGCGCGTCTTGGCTTCATGTCATTCTTCGTTAAAGCAGCAACTGAAGCGCTTAAACGCTATCCAGCGGTAAATGCTTCAATTGATGGTGATGACATCGTGTATCACGGTTACTATGACATCGGTGTTGCAGTTTCATCTGAACGTGGTCTAGTGGTTCCTGTACTTCGTGATACAGACCGCATGAACTATGCTGAAGTTGAAAATGGCATCCGTGCATATGCTGGCAAGGCACGTGACGGTAAGCTGGGCATCGAAGACATGACTGGCGGTACATTCACTATTACTAATGGTGGTACTTTTGGTTCATTGCTTTCTACACCAATTCTAAATACGCCACAAACTGCGATTCTGGGTATGCATAAAATCCAGGAACGTCCGATGGCGGTGAATGGTCAAGTAGAAATCTTGCCAATGATGTACCTTGCACTGTCTTATGACCACCGTTTAATCGATGGTAAAGAAGCAGTCGGTTTCCTTGTAACAATCAAAGAATTGTTAGAAGAGCCAGCGCGTCTGATCCTTGATCTGTAATTTATTCATTAAAAATCTCCCCTAACCCCTCTTTAAAAAGAGGGGAAGATCCCCCTTTGGAAAAGGGGGATTAATAAGGGGGATTAGTTGGAGATAAACATGTCTCAATTCGATTTAGTCGTAATTGGTGGTGGCCCGGGCGGCTACGAAGCAGCAATTCGTGCAGCTCAACTTGGTTTTAAAGTTGCGTGTATCGAAAAACGTATTCATAAAGGTAAACCATCTTTAGGTGGTACTTGCTTAAACGTCGGTTGTATCCCGTCTAAAGCTTTACTTGATTCTTCACATCGTTATGAAGATACAGTTCAACATCTAGATGACCATGGTATTACGACTGGTGAAGTTAAATTCGATCTTTCTAAAATGCTGGCTCGTAAAGACAAAGTTGTAGATCAATTGACTGGCGGTATCGATCAGTTACTTAAAGGTAATGGCATCGAGTGGTTAAAAGGTACGGGTAAACTGCTTGCAGGTAAAAAAGTAGAATTTGTTTCTCACGAAGGTGAAACTCAAGTTTTAGAGCCTAAATATGTGATTCTTGCGACGGGTTCTGTACCAGTAAATATTCCAGTGGCTCCTGTAGATCAAGACTTAATTGTTGATTCTACTGGCGCGCTTGAATTCCCAGAAGTACCTAAGCGTTTAGGTGTAATTGGTGCGGGCGTGATCGGTCTTGAGCTTGGTTCTGTATGGCGTCGTCTTGGTGCTGAAGTTGTTGTATTTGAAGCAATGGATGCATTCTTACCAATGGCTGATAAAGCATTGGCAAAAGACTTCCAAAAACTGTTGACTAAGCAAGGTATGGATATCCGTATCGGTGCAAAAGTTGCAGGTACTGAAATCAATGGTCGTGAAGTAACGGTTAAATATAACCAAGCTGGTGAAGACAAAACTGAAACTTTCGATAAATTGATCGTTTGTGTCGGTCGTCGCGCATATGCTGAAGGTTTATTGGCTGATGATTCAGGCATTAAATTGACTGAACGCGGTTTGGTTGAAGTCAACGATTGGTGTGCAACTTCAGTTGAAGGCGTATACGCAATTGGTGACTTGGTACGTGGTCCAATGCTTGCGCATAAAGCAATGGAAGAAGGCGTAATGGCGGTTGAGCGTATTCACGGTCATGCTGCACAAGTGAACTATGACACCATTATTTCTGTAATTTACACACATCCGGAAGCGGCGTGGGTAGGTTTAACAGAACAGCAAGCGACTGAAAAAGGTCACGAAGTTAAAACGGGTCAATTCGGTTTTGCTGTGAACGGTCGTGCTTTAGCTGCGGGTGAAGGTGCCGGTTTCGTGAAGTTTGTTGCTGATGCAAAAACGGATCGTTTACTCGGTATGCACGTGATTGGACCTGCTGCGTCTGATATCGTTCACCAAGGTATGATCGCGCTTGAGTTTGTATCTTCAGTTGAAGATCTTCAGTTGATGACTTTCGGTCACCCGACATTCTCTGAAGTGGTACATGAAGCTGCACTTGCAGTTGATGGGCGTGCGATTCACGCGATCCAACGTAAGCGTAAGTAATTCGAAAAAAGAGCGACTTAGGTCGCTCTTTTTACATTTCATGGTTGTTTTTATTGGAACAATCATCTAAAAATAAAGATAACGATTTTAAGAAATGCTGGTACTGCTTTGACGGACGTCTGGGTGCTAGTGGGTTATAACAAGGCAAAGAAGTAATAAAAGGTTATTCAATGAATTTACATGAGTATCAAGCAAAAGCGCTATTAAAAAAATATGGTATGCCTGTACAGGAAGGAATACTTGCCACCAATGCCGATGAAACGGTGCATGCTTTCGAGCAGCTTGGCGGAAAGTTCGCAGTATTGAAAGCACAGGTGCATGCGGGTGGCCGGGGTAAGGCTGGTGGGGTAAAAGTGGTAAAATCGGCTGCCGAGGCTGCTGAATATGCCAACCAGATTATTGGTTCACGCTTGGTGACTTACCAGACTGATGCCAATGGTCAGCCGGTCAATAGCATTTTGGTCTCTGAGGATGTTTATCCGGTTGAGCGCGAGCTGTACTTGGGCGCTGTAGTGGATCGCTCGACTCGCCGCATCACTTTTATGGCATCGACTGAGGGTGGTGTTGAAATTGAGAAAGTGGCCGAAGAAACTCCTGAAAAAATCATTAAAGTTGAAGTTGATCCTTTAGTTGGTCTAGTGCCATTTCAGGCGCGTGAAGTTGCTTTTGCACTTAAACTCAAAGATGGACAAATCAATCAGTTTGTTAAAGTCATGACGGCTGCTTATCAGGCATTTGTAGATAATGATTTTGCACTTTTCGAAATCAATCCGTTGTCTGTGCGTGAAAATGGCGACATTCTGTGTGTTGATGCCAAAATCGGAATTGATTCAAATGCGCTGTACCGTTTGCCTGAAGTCGCTGCACTGCGTGATAAGTCTCAGGAAAATGAACGTGAGTTAAAAGCGTCTGAGTTTGATCTGAACTATGTGGCTTTAGAGGGTAACATTGGTTGTATGGTCAATGGTGCCGGTCTTGCCATGGCAACCATGGATATTATCAAGCTTTATGGCGGTCAACCAGCCAACTTCCTGGATGTTGGTGGTGGTGCAACCAAAGAGCGCGTGATTGAAGCCTTTAAAATTATCTTGGCAGATAATTCTGTTCAAGGTGTATTAATCAATATTTTTGGTGGAATTGTACGTTGTGACATGATTGCTGAAGCAATTATTGCAGCGGTTCAGGAAGTAAATGTGACCGTTCCCGTAGTTGTTCGCCTCGAAGGCAATAATGCGGAACTGGGCGCAAAATTACTGGATGAATCAGGTTTAAAATTGATTTCTGCACATGGTCTTGCTGATGCTGCAGAAAAAATCGTTGCTGCTGTAAAAGCTTAAGGAGTATCTAACATGAGCGTATTAGTTAATAAAGACACTAAAGTATTGGTACAGGGCTTTACAGGCAAAAACGGTACATTCCATTCTGAACAGGCTTTAGCCTACGGCACTAAAGTCGTGGGTGGTGTAACCCCGGGTAAAGGTGGTCAAACCCATTTAGAATTGCCTGTATTTAATACCATGCGTGAAGCAGTGAAAGAAACAGGTGCAGATGCTTCAGTGATTTATGTTCCGGCACCCTTTGTACTGGACTCTATTGTTGAAGCGGTTGATTCTGGCATTGAGTTAATTGTGGTAATTACTGAAGGTGTACCGACCATCGACATGCTTAAAGCCAAACGTTATCTGGAAACCAATGGTAATGGCACACGTCTGATTGGACCAAACTGTCCGGGTATTATTACGCCGGGTGAATGTAAGATCGGGATTATGCCGGGTCATATCCATCAACCAGGTAAAATCGGGATCATTTCGCGCTCAGGCACATTGACTTATGAAGCCGTAGCACAAACCACGAAGCTGGGTCTGGGTCAGTCGACCTGTATCGGGATTGGTGGAGACCCAATTCCAGGCATGAACCAGATTGACTGCTTGAAACTGTTCCAGGAAGATCCACAAACTGAAGCTATCATTATGATTGGTGAGATTGGCGGTACTGCGGAAGAAGAAGCTGCGGAGTATATTCAATCGAATGTGACTAAGCCAGTTGTTGGTTATATTGCGGGTGTGACTGCACCTAAAGGCAAACGTATGGGTCACGCAGGTGCGATTATTTCAGGTGGTAAGGGCACAGCAGAAGAAAAGTTTGCTGCCTTTGAGCGTGCGGGTATGGCGTATACACGTAGTCCAGCCGAACTTGGTTCAACCATGCTGCAAGTGTTAAAAGATAAAGGTTTAGTGTGATATTCACATTAGACCTTTAATAAAAAAGCTCCCAGATGGGAGCTTTTTTATATCTCAGTCTATTTTTAAGTTTTAGCTTTAAGGCTTTGGGTCATCCCATTAATATCTCCACCCTGAATACCGAGCTCACTCATCAGGCTGTCAATGAGCGGTGCCTGGCTACGATAACGCAGGGCGCTATTCACCACCTGATCTGAAAGAGCAACATTACTATTCTCATGATGGGCATCTGCCTGACAGGCACCGGCATGACCGCCATGTAGGCCATTCACTTGGAGAATCTTGATATCATCAATATTCTCCATTGGCTTGACACTTTCTCTGATAATTTCAGGCAAGTATTTCAGCATGGCCAGACGAATCTGCATTTCGACCTGTTCAGGTGACAGGACGTTATTGGCTTCATTGACCGCACGTGTACCTTCAGCATCCACCTGATACTGTTTCTCCATTGCCTGAGCCAGTAGAATTTTCGCATCCGCTTCGCCCTTGGCTTTAAGGCGGACTTTTTCTGCTTCCGCCTCAGCCGCAATCCGCACTGCTTCTGCATCATCTGCTGCCGCTTGTTTGCCAGCTTCAGCGGCAACTGTAATGGCAATTGCATCTTTTTCAGCATGTTCTTTGGCTGCGACCAGCTCAACTGCCTTTTGACGCTCTGCTTGCTGGATTTGACGTACGGTGATGACTTCTTCTTCCGCTTTTACCGCTTGTGCACGCGCCTGATCAGCTTGGGCCTTGGCTTCAGATTCAGCACGTGATTTTTCCGCAATGGCAATGGCGCGATCCTGTTCAGCCAGTTCAATGGTTTTCTTTTGTTCGACCTGTGCTTTTTGAATCAGCTGGGCCTTTTGAATATTTTCATTTTCGACATCACGGGCGGCCAAAATACGCTTGAGTTCGACTTCTCGTTCAGCGGCAATTTGTGCTTCTTCTGCTTCACGTTTTTTGCCGGCTTCCTGAGCGGCAATTTCAGCCAGCTGTTCAGCACGGCGAATGGCAATTTCACGCTCTTGCTGCAGTTTGGCATATTCTTCTTCACGAATAATTTGCAGGCGCGCCTGTTCAGCTTCCAGATTTTTGGTTTTGATCGCCAGATCGGTATCCTGTTCGATATGGTTACGTTTGCGACGACGATCTTCAATGGTTTCAGTGAGCTTGGTCAGACCTTCAGCATCAAATGCATTTTGCGGGTTGAAGTATTTAAATCCGGTCTGATCCAGTCCGGTTAGGGAAACCGTTTCAAGCTCCAGACCGTTTTTGTGCAAATCTTCTGAAACCACTTGTTGGACTTTTTGTACGAAATCGACGCGTTTTTCATGCAGTTCTTCCATGGCCATTTCTGCAGCCACTGCGCGCAGTGAATCAACGAACTTACCTTCTACCAGATTTTTTAGTTCATTCGGTGACATGGTTTTTTGACCAAGGGTTTGTGCTGCGGTGGCAATTGAATCTGCGGTAGGTTTGACTCGGACATAGAATTCGGCCATGACATCGACTCGCATACGGTCACGGGTAATCAGTGCCTGATCATCAGCACGGCGGACTTCAAGACGTAGGGTATTCATATTTACTGGAATGATTTCATGCAAGACAGGGAGCACGATTGCGCCTCCACCTAAAATCACTTTTTCTCCACCCCAACCGGTACGTACAAAGGAAATTTCCTTGCTTGAACGACGGTATAAACGTGCAATGATGAGACCGAAGGTCACCAGTGCTACAAAAATAATTCCCGTAATAATTAAAATATTATATAAATCAAATGTTAACATTGTTATAAAGTCTCAATTGAGTGCTAGCTAAATAAAATTAAAGTGCAATGGCTTGAAAGCCGTTCTTGGTTTTGTGGGTTAGAACTACATTCTGACCTTGATTTAGAATTTGATTGTTTTCTGGTTCAACCAGAACATAATGGGTCTGGCCATGTTGATCCCGGACTTTGGCTTGTGCGGGAGAATTCACTTTGGCATCTCCCAGAATAATGGTCGCGGTACGTCCGATGAGTTCATCGCTATGAATCGCAGAGGTTTCATCTTGGGGCAGGAGTTTACTGGCGGCCATGGCAAGAAAGCGCACCAAAGGCATACACAGAAACAGGCAGGCCGGAGAAATCAGCCAGACACTGAAAAGTTGGCTGGTCAGGCGTTCAAATATGCCCTGAATCAATAAACCGCTCAAACCATAACTGGTCAGAAAAATAATCAGCCAGATAAATAAAGGCAGACGTCCCAGATATAACCAGTCAAATACTTTGCTAAAAACACCCGGAGACTGATCCGGACTTATTTCCAGTTGCAGGGGATCTTCAGGTAAAAACTGTTCAAAGATATGCTGAGAGCCTCCGCCAAGCAGTAATAGAATACATTCTAGTGCTGCAAACATCAGCATTAGGCTCAGGCTAATACTAAATACGATATTGGATGGATGCGTAAACAGTTCCCACATTTTTTTATCTCTATAATTATGTTTTTAGGAAAAGTATCTGAAAGTTTTTATTGATATAACGATAACAGTAATTGTTGATTTTGTATGCAAAAAAATAACAAAAAAACCTTATAAACAAGGATTGAATATATTGATTATTTAATAATTATTAGGGTCTGTTGACATTTACTGTTCATAATTAACCCTATAAAGGTAGCCATAAAAATATACAGGCTAAAGCAACAGAACTTTGATAATTTCTTTTGAGCTTGTCATATCGAGTAGCTATTCCTCTAAATTGCTTTAATCTGCAAAACATATTTTCAACTAAATGCCTGATTTTATATAAACACCAGTCCATATGGTCATTGTTCGATTGGCTATTTGTTTTCTTTGGTATATTCGCTTTAGTCCCTGTTTTCCTGATCTGTTCACGCAGTGGTTCTGAATCATAGCCTTTATCTGCACATACCACTTTTGTCTCTTTTAAATCTAATGTTGATATTAAATCAGGTGCAACTTTAACATCATGTGTGGTTCCATCGGTAATCATGAAATCAATAGGATTGCCATGTGCATCAACAATCAAATGTATTTTTGAGGAGTTTCCTCCTACACTTTTAGAAATAGATTGATTCGCTATACCGGCAGAATGTTGATGAGCACGTACATGAGAGCCATCAATAAAAATCCACTCCATATCGGGGCCGGGGCATGAGGCTAGTAATTTGAATAATCTAAGTAACTTACCGCTGCTTGACCAACGATTAAAACGTTTAAAAATAGAGTTTGAATGACCAAAACAAGAAGGAATATCTCGCCACGGACAGCCTGTTCTAATTCTATAGAGAATAGCTTCAATAAAATTGCGTAAATTTGAGTTGTGGTGAATGGATAAATTACGCAGAATAACTTTCAACTTTTGCCAGTGTTGATCTGTCAGCATGGTACGAGGCATAGCGAATAGTAAAATTGGGTTTGGCGATTTGATTTTACTACTTCGCTATTTTTTTAAGCTAAAAGTGTCAACACACCCTAAACTATTAAAATTAATAATAAACTATAAGTTAAATGGATGTTTGAGCAAGTGATGTCATAGCGGCAATAGGAATTCTGAATAGCATGGCATTCTGTGTATGCTTGCCTGAGAAAGATATAGAGATACATCGACCTGAGTATCTCTAAATTTTTCTATTCAAGTCTAAAGCAGGGCAGTCTGAATCCGGACTTTCATATCTAAAGTCTGTTGCAGAATATAGTGTTGCATCCATTTGACCTGTTCACCCATAGGATTGACCTTGACTGCAGTATTCAGGAAGTCGAGATTAGGCTGCTTGAAGAGCTGCTGTTGCAAGGTTTGCTCCAAAATCTGACTGTTGGTTGTCAAAGGTAATGCCACCAGATAGAACGCTTTAGGATAATTATAAAAGGCATATAATAAGTTAAAGGCTTTTTGATCACCTTTGAGGTTGCCAGCACCGATTTCGTAAGCTGCGTTCTGGTTGCTATAAGTAACGCCGATTAGAAATTCCCAATGACTTTCTTGCAAACGTAGACCAAACTGTAATCCGATTTGATCCGCGGTCAGCTCGTGTTGCAGATAGATATTTAAAGGCTTGCCATCATCACTGAAAGGTTCTTGCAAGACCAAAATATTTTGCTGGTGCTGATAAATATAACTAGCAAGCTGGGCCTGTTCCAGACGGGTTTTTACAGTGGCAAGATCAAAAGCGCTATAGGGCATAAACGAAGTATATCAATAGGGAGAATTGAGTCTTACTCTAGTAATTTTTTAACTATTTGAGAACCACTACTTTAGATTATTTTCCTAGGATTTTATTGGCTTAGCGACAGGGTAATATATAGCTATACCACACAATATCCTCGCTTGAATTGGGTAAATTATTGATTCATAAAAACTGATATTCATTATTGATGAATTTTTATATGAGCTTTTAATATATCAATATCATAAAACAAGCAATGGATAGGATAAGTAAATCACTATAATGAATATAAATTTTCAAAAGTGTCATAAGTACACGTTTTTCTAAGCTGGTGTTGTCCATGTCGTTAAATGAGGAAAGACTTACTCATCTCAAACAGCTTGAAGCTGAGAGTATTCATATCATCCGCGAAGTTGCTGCCGAGTTTGAAAATCCGGTCATGCTGTATTCGATTGGTAAAGATTCGGCGGTCATGCTGCATCTTGCGCTAAAAGCGTTCTACCCAGCAAAACTTCCATTTCCATTATTACATGTCGATACAGGCTGGAAGTTTAAAGACATGATCACTTTCCGGGATAACATGGCGAAAACCCATGGTTTCGATTTGATCGTGCATCAGAATAAAGAAGGGGTTGAGGCAGGTATTAACCCGTTCGACCATGGTAGTTCTAAATATACCGACATCATGAAAACTCAGGGCTTAAAACAGGCTCTGGATAAATACGGTTTTGATGCTGCTTTTGGTGGCGCGCGCCGTGATGAAGAAAAATCACGTGCCAAAGAGCGTGTTTATTCATTCCGTGATTCGAAACATCGCTGGGATCCGAAAAACCAGCGTCCAGAACTTTGGAATCTTTATAACGGTAAAGTGAATAAAGGCGAAAGTATCCGTGTATTCCCGTTATCTAACTGGACTGAGCTGGATATCTGGCAATACATCTATTTGGAAAGTATTCCATTAGTACCACTTTATTTGGCTGCAGAACGTCCTGTGGTTGAACGTAGTGGAACTCTTATTATGGTTGATGATGAACGTATGCCTTTAAAAGAAGGTGAAGTTCCACAAATGAAATCGGTACGTTTCCGTACTTTGGGTTGTTATCCATTAACAGGTGCTGTGGAATCTACAGCCAATACCTTGCCGGAAATTATTCAGGAAATGTTGCTAGCAACCAGTTCTGAGCGTCAAGGTCGTATGATTGACCATGATGAAGCAGGCTCGATGGAGAAGAAGAAGCAGGAAGGCTACTTCTAATTTAATCTCCCCCCTTGCGCAGCAATGCTACTCACCTCTTTAAAAAGAGGGGGAACTCCTAAATCAGAACGGAGATAAAGTCCCTCTTTATTAAAGAGGGATTTAGGGAGATTAAAAAGAGATTCAAAACAACCGATTTCTAAAGAATATGTGGAGCTTTGAGCGATGTCTCATCAATCTGATTTAATCAGCCAAGATATCTTGGGCTATCTGAAACAACATGAAAATAAAGACCTGTTGCGTTTCCTGACTTGCGGTAACGTGGACGATGGTAAATCGACGTTAATCGGTCGTCTGCTGTATGATTCAAAATTGATTTATGAAGATCAATTACAGGCCGTGACCCGTGACTCGAAAAAAGTCGGTACGACAGGTGATGCACCTGACTTGGCACTTCTGGTCGATGGTTTACAAGCAGAGCGTGAGCAAGGCATTACCATTGATGTGGCCTATCGTTATTTCTCGACAGAAAAACGTAAATTCATCATCGCGGATACGCCGGGACACGAACAGTACACCCGTAACATGGCGACAGGTGCGTCGACGTGTGACCTTGCAATCATTTTGATTGATGCGCGTTATGGCGTGCAAACCCAGACGCGTCGTCATACTTTTATTGCGAGTTTGCTCGGTATCAAAAATATCATTGTTGCAATCAACAAGATGGACTTGGTGGAATTCTCTGAAACACGTTTCAATGAAATCCAGGCTGAATATGCGGCATTCGTTGCACAATTGGGCGATCGCAAACCAAGCAATATCATTTTTACGCCTATTTCTGCACTGAATGGCGATAACGTGGTGAACAAGTCAGCCAATACGCCGTGGTACACTGGTGAAACGCTGATGGGTACGCTTGAATCGGTGGAAATTAACCGTAGTTCAGCGAAGCAGGATTTCCGTTTCCCTGTGCAATACGTCAATCGTCCGAACCTCGACTTCCGTGGTTTCTGCGGTACGATCGCACTTGGCGATATCAATGTTGGTGATACCGTAACAGCTTTGCCTTCTGGTAAATCATCGACTGTTAAAGAAATTGTCACTTTTGATGGCAACCTTGAGCATGCAGTTGCAGGTCAGGCAGTGACTTTAACGCTTAACGATGAAATTGATATTTCACGTGGTAACGTGTTAATTCGTGCTGATCAAGCGGTTCCAAATATTTCACGTTCAGTTCAAGCGACTGTAGTGTGGATGGCTGATCAACCGCTAGTGATTGGCAAGCTGTACAACATTAAGATTGGTACGCAAACTGTTCCGGCAAAAGTAACGGCAATTCATTACCGTACCAACGTTAACACATTGGAAAAAGTTCAGGTGGATAAACTTGAGCTAAATGCAATCGCCAATGTGACTGTTGAATTTGATGCACCAGTGGTCTTTGACCGTTATCAAGACAGCCGTTTCACCGGTTCGTTTATCTTCATCGATCGTTTGAATAACGTGACGATTGGTGCTGGTATGGTGGAAGAATCAGTTGAATGGTCTGCACACGATGAGCCTGTCACTGCAGAAGCACGTGCGGCACGTTTGGGTCAAAAACCTGCTGCGGTGACTGTATCTGGTAAAGCTTTGGAAAATGCTCAGGCGCTAGAAAGCTTGCTGATTCAGCAAGGGATCGTTGCTATTGCTAAAGCAGGTTTGAATGCGGAGCAGGTTGCACTGGTTCGTGAAACTGGTGTGGTTGTGATTACCGATGCTGCTGAAGGTACAGACACGACTTTAACCGTAGATACAGTTGAAGAACTTGCTGAGAAGATTGTGGAATTGGTTCGTCTTTAAGACTGGACTGATTTGAAGAAACCCGCTGAAAAGCGGGTTTTTTATTGCCTAAATTTTGATTGCATGATAATCATTCGATTAGTCAAAATGTGATCTTTCAATTTACTAGTCAATTAATACAATACTCCCTAGATTTGGGGAATATATGAAAAAATTAATATTGCTGGCTGGCTTGTGTGTGGCTTTTGGAGCTGAAGCCAAACAGAGCAGCCAAAGCGTTGAAGCAATCAAGCAAAAAATAATCCAGCAGTCGATTGAGAATTATCCGGGAAATTGTCCGTGTCCTTACAATACTGCAAGTAATGGTAGTCGTTGTGGTAAGCGTAGTGCTTATAATCGTGCAGGCGGATATGCGCCGCTGTGTTATCCGGAAGATGTGAGTGATCGAATGGTAAAGGAATATAAAGGGCGTAGTTAATTAAAGGCTCCGTATTTAGATAGTGAGCTAAAAGAAATATTTTTGTTAGATTTGGCTTCACATGGGTAATTATTCATAAGAATCATTGAGGACTAAGGCCAGAATTGCTTTCATTTCAGTTAAACTTTTCACGCCTGCAATCCTTTTAATAATTTCTCCATTTCTAAAAATAAGCGTAGAAGGCAAACCATAGGCATTATAGCGCAAGGTTAAAATCGGAGACTGATCCACATTGATCTTGCCAAATTTAACTTCAGGATTTACCTCAGCATAGTATGTCGCCAGTTCGGCAAAGACCGGAAAATTCTGAACACAAGGCTTGCACCAGTCTGCATAAAAGCGAATCACGGCAAAACCTTCAAACCACTCAAAATCACTGTAATTGTTTTCGTTATATTCGATCACTTGGGTCATGGTTGGCCTATTATCAATTTCCTGAATAGTCCCCCGATTATACATAAGTCCGATGTAGCTTCATTCCTCATGCTAACTATGTTCAAATAAGTCCAAGATATATGAAATGCATAGATTAGGGAAAGAAATCATGTCGCAACAAACCATGCAGCAAGTCATTATTACAGAACCAGGTGGTGTCGATAAACTCGCTTATGAAACGGTGACTGTACCTGAACCTAAAGCAGATGAAGTTCTGGTGAAAGTTCATGCCTTTGGTATTAACCGTCCAGATATCCTACAGCGTCAAGGCTTATATCCGATGCCGAAAGGGGTAACGCCAGTTCCTGGCCTGGAAGTGGCAGGTGAGGTGGTTGCGATTGGTAGTGATGTAAGTCAGTTTAAAGTTGGTGATCAAGTCTGTGGTTTGACCAATGGTGGCGGTTATGCTGAATATTGCGTAGTGCCAGAAAGCCAGACCTTGAATATTCCTGAAGGCGTAAGTTTTGTCCAGGCAGCGGCCATTCCTGAAACTTTCTTTACCGTGTGGGCTAATGTGTTCCAGATGGGTCAGGCTAAAGCAGGGGAAACGGTACTGGTGCATGGTGGAACGAGCGGGATTGGTACGACTGCTTTGATGCTGTGTAAATCACTTGGTATTAAAACTTTTGCAACTGTGGGTTCAGATGAAAAAGTTGCAGCTATTTCTGATTTAACCACGGCTATTAATTATAAAACTCAGGACTTTGAGCAAGTGATTAATGAGCAGACCGAAAATGGTGGTGTCGATGTCATTTTAGATATGGTCGGTGCACCATATTTAGAGCGTAATTTGAATTTGTTGCGCCGTGATGGACGTCTGGTCTATATCGCTTTCTTGGGTGGTGCCAAGGCCAAAGAAGTCAAACTGGGTCAAATCATGATGAAACGTCTGACCATTACCGGTTCGACCATGCGTGCACGCAGCACGGCTGAAAAAGCGGAAATTGCACAAGGCCTGAAAGAGCAGATTGCACCATTGTGGGCAAAAGGCGAATGTCTCCCGATGATCTATAAAACGTTTAAGTTCGATCAGATTCAGGATGCCCATGCCACAATGGATACTGGAGAGCATGTGGGTAAAGTTGTAGTTGAAATTATTTAATACGAGATAAGTGATTCAAAAAAGCCAGTAATTTTACTGGCTTTTTTTAATTTTAAGTAAAATATTATTACAAATAAATATATAAAATCTTGAATAAAAATTAAAAAATGTTAACTGTTCGACACAACCTGTCAATTATGACACGTAAATTGCATGTATAGATAATTCCGACCAAATGGTTAAACATTCACATGAATGTGAGAGGGAAAATAAGATGAAAATTATTTCAACAGCATATAGTTCAAAACATAGTTTAAGAGCATTACGACGTATTCATAAAATGATTATTCGCGGAACCATCAGCTGGGTAGAGTTACATAAAATGTATCGGGCGATGCTGCATCTGGAGCGTTATATAGAAAGATTAACAATACAAAATCGTCATTCAAGCAAGAAAGCATCCAGAAAATCTAAATAAGATCTTGTATTTTTAGGGTGAATAAAGGGTCAAGATCTGATGCAAAAAAATATCTTAGACTTTGTCCTAATATTATTCACTGATCGACATTCAGTATAATCATTCAACATCTAGCGATAAATAAGTACATGAGAATGTATTAAGTGGGGATTTATGAAGCGCCCAGCTTCAACACATGAGCGTCTTGCAGAGCGTTTAGCCAGAATTTTGACCAAATTAAACGTCGGATATCAACTCCGGGCTGCAGAGCTAGCTGCAGAATTTCAAGTCAGCACCCGTACCATTGAGCGTGATTTTGATCGTCTAGGCTCTTACTTACCCTTACTTCAAGATGAACAGAAACGATATTATCTGGAACCCTCTTATTTAGGGCGCTTTAAATTGCAGGATATCCAGACCTTTGCCCAGCTTTCGGGGATCAGTGAGCTGTATCCGGCGCTGGATATGTCTTTTATGCGTGAATTGCTGGATGAGCGGGCAAATCAGGTATTTTCGGCAAAAGGCTATTATTTTGAAGATGCCAAACAGTTTGCCGAACATTTCAAGTTGCTTGCAAGCGCAATCTATAAACGTCAGCAGGTTGAGTTGCAATATTCAGATCAATTGCGAATCATTAAGCCTTATCGCTTGATTCACCATCATGGTATCTGGTATCTGGTGGGCGTAGATCAGGACAAGTTGCGCACTTATCGCTTAAGTCAGGTGCAACAGCTCAAGCTGGTTTCTAAGGCGGAGAGCTTTGCGCATGATCCTGAAATGCTGAAAATGCTGGCAGATGAAGACAGCATCTGGTTTGGGCAGCAAAAGCAGCAAGTCTTAATCAGGGTACAACCTGGAGTCGCGGTCTTTTTTAAAGAGCGCCGTTTATTTCCAGAACAGCAGATCGAGCAGGAAACTGGGACTGGAGAGTTAGTGATTAGTTGCCAGATTCGTCATGAAATGCAGTTGCTACCTTTGGTGCGTTACTGGTTGCCTTATGTGAAAATTATTGAGCCGATTCATTTCCAGCAAAAACTGGAACAGGATTTGCAGGGATATTTACGTTCTGCTGGATGATATTGAGAACGTAGAGCAGGGTAGCTTAATTAATGATCATGCTTTAAATGGAAATTTAATTTACTTATTTTTTTGATTTACTAAATTACAGGCATAAAAAAACCAGCTTTCGCTGGGTTCTTTATTTGCACCATCTTTCTGTAGTAGAAGAATGGTGCCCGAGGCCAGACTCGAACTGGCACGCTTTGTGGGCGGGGGATTTTAAATCCCCTGTGTCTACCGATTTCACCACTCGGGCTTTAACAAGATGGAGGCGGAGGTCGGAATCGAACCGGCGTCCACGGAGTTGCAGTCCGCTGCATGACCACTCTGCCACCCCGCCGCGTCTTGTTGATGCGTATATTAGCAAGCTCAGAAAAAAAAACAATAGTGTATTCATCTGTATGCGCATAAAAACATCATCTGGCGGAAAATATTTAAATTATTCATGTAGAATGTGCAAAATTGATTCATATCAACACTTGGGAGAAGTGCCGTGGCATTAGTTCTAGACGGTCGTGCATTGGCGAAGCAAATTGAAGCTGACTTGTTTACTCGCGTAGAAGCGCTGAAAGCAAAATCAGGTCGTACTCCAATTCTTGCGACGATTTTGGTAGGTGACGATGGTGCATCTGCAACTTATGTTCGCATGAAAGGCAATGCCTGCCGCCGTGTTGGTATGGATTCACTCAAAGTGGAACTTCCTAAAGAAACCACAACTGAAGAATTATTGGCTGAAATTGAAAAATTAAATGCAAATCCTGATGTGCACGGTATTCTGCTTCAGCACCCGGTTCCTGCACAAATTGATGAGCGTGCCTGTTTCGATGCAATCTCGCTTGAAAAAGACGTAGATGGTGTCACTTGCCTGGGCTATGGTCGTATGGCAATGGGTGAGGCAGCCTATGGTTCAGCGACGCCTGCGGGTATTATGACTATCCTGAAAGAGAACAACATTGAAATCGCTGGTAAACATGCGGTAGTTGTAGGTCGTTCTGCAATTTTGGGTAAACCAATGGCTGCGATGCTGCTAGAAGCGAATGCAACCGTAACCATTTGCCATTCACGTACTCAAGATCTTGCAAGCTTTGTTAAGCAAGCAGATATCATTGTCGGTGCGGTAGGTAAAGCAGAATTAATTCAAAAAGACTGGATCAAACAAGGTGCAGTGGTTGTTGATGCTGGTTTCCATCCACGTGATGGCGGTGGTGTTGGTGATATCCAACTTGTTGGCATTGAAGAAATTGCTTCTGCTTACACACCAGTTCCGGGTGGTGTAGGTCCAATGACGATTACCACTTTAATCCGCCAAACGGTTGAAGCTGCTGAAAAAGCTTTAGGTTAATCAAATCCTCCCTAACCCTCCTTTTTCAAAGGAGGGAACTCTGATCACTATTTTTGGATGGAGTTTCCCCCTCTTTTTTAAAGAGGGGCTAGGGGAGATTCTTCAAAGACATTAATACTAATTAAAAGAAATCTAATGAGCTGCACCTTCCGACTCCCTCAAGCCCCAGAACATCTACTAAAAGCCTTGCATGATGTGATTCCACACTGTGAGCTACATGCACAGCAATTGCCGGATACACCCATTTCCCTGTGGCTGATTCCGCCAGTATTCCCAACAGATAAGCTGGATGATGAGGTGATTCGTCGCATTTGGAATGATACACCATACTGGATCTTTTGCTGGGCCTCAGGCTTGGCGATGGCGCAGTGGCTATTGGCAGAGCCGCATCATGTTAAAGACAAAGTAGTTTTGGATTTTGGGGCGGGATCGGGCGTAGTTGCCATTGCGGCGAAAATGGCAGGTGCAAAACGTGTGATCTGCTGTGATATCGATCAAGTTAGTCTAGATGCCTGTCGTGCCAATGCAGAGCTAAATGATGTCGAGCTTGAATATCTGGATGACCTATATAAGGCAGAGAAGGTGGATATTTTATTAGCCGCAGATGTGCTCTATGATCAATGTAACCGTTTCTTCCTGGATGAGTTTTTAAAATTTGCACCTGAGGTGTGGGTTGCAGACAGTCGGGTAAAAAACTTTAGTCATCCTCAATATGAAAAACTGGATGAGCGTAGTGCGACGACCTGGCCGGATTTGGATGAATCGCCCGAATTTCGTAATGTCAGTTTCTATAAAACACGTTAAATTTAAAAAATTAAAAAGGGCACTAGGCCCTTTTTGATTGTCTTACTCTGCTTAAGTAACTAAGTATCAGATATTAAGAACAGGTATAACGAATAACCCGCATGGTCGTAGGGCGGGCTTCTAAAGCTTCGCGTGCACCCGGGTTCTCGCTATTATGTAAATCAGGCGTATTGCTCAAGCTGATTTGCGTGCGGCTATTACCCAGTTGGCGGCCATAGTTTTCCTGTTCCGCAGTTGGATTGGAAATTTCATTGGTGCTTAAAATCTGGATGTTGTAAGTTTTGGAATTTCCTAATACGTGTCTGCAAGCGGCTTGCAAGCGATTTTCATCCTGGCTTGGTCGTCCTGAGAGGGTGTAGCTCAAGGTTGCTGTATTGCCTGAACGTTCCAGAATTTCATAGCCACTTTGTCCATTGAATTGATGGGGTGTGGTCTGACATGCACTCAGTACGAAACTGCTCGCAGCCATAGCCAAAATTACTGTTGTTCTTTTCATATTTATAGTTCCTGAAGTTTTGGCTTAAGTATGCCATATTTTGCTTAAACTGCTGCTCTGGTCAATTGTGATCAATTGTTTAAACAGCCAATAAAAAAGGCCGCTTACGCGACCTTTTTTAATTAAATCAGCAATTAAGCAGATTTAACCGCAGCAATAAGTTCTGCTTGACGAGTTTTTAACGCTTCCGGTAAACGCTCACCTAACTTATCGAACAATTCAGTATGGCTTTCAAGCTCTTTGATCCATTGATCTTTGTCTTGAGAAGTTACTAGGTCAAACTGTTCTTTAGTGAAGTCAGAACCAGTCCAGTTCAGCTGTTCGTAAGTAGGAACTAGGCCGATTGGTGTTTCAACAGCATCAGCACGACCTTCACAACGGTCAATGATCCACTCAAGAACACGCATGTTTTGGCCGAAACCAGGCCATACGAAGTTGCCTTCAGCATCACGACGGAACCAGTTCACGTTGTAGATACCTGGAAGTTTGTTGCCAGCAGCAGCAGCTTTCGCACCCACTTGCTCACCCATTTCTAACCAGTGCGTGAAGTAATCTGCCATGTTGTAGCCCGCGAATGGAAGCATCGCGAACGGGTCACGACGAACAACACCTTGTTGACCAACAGCAGCAGCAGTTGTTTCAGAGCCCATCGTTGCAGCTTTGTAAACACCGTCAACCCAGTCAAATGCTTCTGAAATTAGAGGCACTGTGTCTGCACGACGACCACCGAAGATGAACGCAGAGATTGGAACACCTGCTGGATTTTCCCAGTCAGCATCAATAGAAGGGCACTGGCCAGCAGATACTGTGAAACGTGCGTTTGGATGCGCTGCTTTTTCTTCGCCAGTGTGTGGTTGACCTTTCCAGTTAGTCAAGTTAGCAGGCGCTTCTTTAGTCAGACCTTCCCACCAAACTTCACCGTTGTCAGTCACAGCAACGTTGGTATAAATCACGTCTTTGTGCATGGTTGCCATACAGTTCGGGTTGGTTTTAGTATTGGTACCAGGCGCTACACCGAAGAAGCCAGCTTCAGGGTTGATTGCATATAAGCGACCGTCTTCACCTGGTTTGATCCAGGCAATATCGTCACCTACAGTTTCAATCTTCCAGCCTTCATAGCCAGCTGGTGGAATCAACATAGCGAAGTTTGTTTTACCACATGCAGATGGGAATGCAGCTGCGATGTAGTGTTTTTCGCCTTGTGGATTGGTCACGCCAAGGATCAGCATGTGTTCAGCTAACCAGCCTTGTTGACGACCCATAAATGATGCAATACGTAATGCCAGGCATTTTTTACCCAATAATGCGTTACCGCCATAACCAGAACCATAAGACCAGATCTCACGAGTTTCTGGGTAATGCACGATGTATTTTTCTTTGTTGCAAGGCCATGCAACATCTTTTTCGCCGTTCGCAAGCGGAGCACCTACAGTGTGTACGCAAGGAACGTATTCACCGTCAGTACCAAGAACGTCATAAACAGCTTTACCCATACGAGCCATTTTAGACATGCTTACTGCAACGTAAGGAGAGTCAGTTAACTCGATACCGATATGAGCGATATGAGAACCCAATGGACCCATTGAGAATGGAACCACATAAAGTGTACGACCTGCCATTGAACCGTCAAATAAACCGTTCAATTTTTCGCGCATGACAGCAGGTGCTTCCCAGTTGTTGGTCGCGCCAGCATCGTCTTTGTTTTCAGAACAGATGTAAGTACGATCTTCAACACGTGCTACGTCAGAAGGATCAGAATTTGCAAGATAAGAACCAGGATGAGTTTCTTGATTCAGCGCTTGCATTGTGCCGTTAGCGATCATCAAGTCGATATAACGTTGATATTCTTCTGCGCTACCGTCACACCATTCAATTTTTGCTGGTTTTGTTAATTTAGCAATCTCTTCCACCCAAGCAATAAGCTTAGGGTGACGAACGAATTCTGGTGCGTTCACTTGGGTCATGGTGAGGCCTATCTCAAATGTGTACAAATTAGATGTACAAAGTACAATCCGAGCAATAAAAAATATCGCCCAGATGAAATATGAAAAAAAGTGGCTGTATTAAAGCATAAAATGATAAAAAAAATAAGACCAAAGAAGTGCTAGATTTCTTTTGGAATATAATGCTATTTTATTTATAAATATAAGTAAAACAACAAGATAAAACTAAATATTTGAATTATTGATTCTATTTATTTAAATGATGGATGGTATTTATTTTAAAAATTAATATTAAAATCATTATCTTAATTTTATAAGATCTCTAATATTCATTATTGATTAAATAAATGGTTGCCATTTGAATTTTACATAAAGCCACTGTTAATTGTCTATGAATTGGACAAAATGCCAATAAGCTTCAATGAAATTGCGCGAAAAATGTCTAATCAATCTAAACCCTTATCGCTGATTTTTAATCATAAAGCTGGTTTTCGCATACAGGGGCCAGAAGGCATTTATGAACAGCTGATCGATATATTTTCAGCGCAGGGTTATCAAACTAAAGCTTATGAAATCAATGATTCACAGCAATTTGATAAAATTATGGTTGAGGTGCTTGAACAGCATTTGGCATCTAGCGAGTCAGGAATCATCGTTGCGGCAGGCGGAGATGGCACTTTAAATACAGTCGCCAAACATGTGTTGAATACGCAAATTCCTGTCGGTATTTTGCCTTTAGGGACTTTTAACTATGTGGCGAGATTATTGGGGATTCCGCTGGATTTGCTTGAAGCGGCAAAAGTGATTGCGACAGGACAGCCACAACGTATGAATGTTGCTCGTATCAATCAGGAAATTTATCTGAATAATGCCAGTTTAGGTCTATATCCTTTATTTATTAAAAAACGTGAAGACTATAATCGTATTTTTGGTCGCTTACCGCTACATGCCTATACTTCTGCACTGGATGTTTTAATTCGCGACCGTAAAGAATTAAAACTAAAAATCTGGGTGGATCAAAAGAAATATCCGGTAAAAACACCACTGATTTTTTTTGGCAATAATCCCTTGCAACTGGCGGATATGAAAATGCGCATTGCAGAAGCGGCTGAAAAAGGCAAAGTGGCGGGAGTTGTAGTTTCTAAAAGTGATAAGCTTACTTTATTTAAGCTAGTGTATCAGCTGATTCGTGGCAAGATTGACCAGGCATCGGATGTTTATAGTTTTGCAGCCGATCAAGTTCGAATCGAATCCCGAGCCAAGAAACTGATGGTAGCGATTGATGGGGAAATTGTGGAAATGGCCCCGCCACTCAATATTTCTGTATTAAAAGATAGCCTAAACGTAATGGTGCCACATGATCCTGCATCTGTCTGATCTGCATTTTGGAACAGAGAAGCCGGAGTGTTTAGAAGCGATTCGGCATTTCTGTCAGACCCATCCACTTGAAGCCGTCGTCATCAGTGGTGACCTGACTCAGCGCGCACGTTTGGGTCAATTCTTTGCCTGCAAAAAATTTTTAGATCAGCTCAATACGCCTTATATGGTGATCCCGGGGAATCATGATATTCCGCTCTATCATTTGTGGAATCGGCTTTTCAATCCATTTACCCGTTACCAGATTTTTTTTGGTGAATTGGAGCCAATATTTGAAACTGAAAATTTTTATCTGATTGGGGTGAATTCGATCCGACGTCGATATCATACCAAAGGGCATTTATCCCTTGAGCAGATTCAGCGTATTGACCTGACGCTGGCGCAGGCGCCTGCTTCCAAATTAAAAATCATTGTCAGCCATCAGCCTTTTTATGTGCCTTTTCAAAATAAGCGCGGTTTCAAGGACAGCCCATTGATGGCCAAAATTGCTTTAGAGGCCTGGGCAGAGCATGGTCTGTTTGCGGTGTTGCATGGGCATCTGCATCAACCGGCGATTTATGATTTGAATCAGATGTTCGGATTGGGGATGGATCATCCTGTATATGATGTACATGCAGGGACTTCTGCGTCAAATCGTCTACATAAAGATGAACCGAACAGCTTTAATCTGATTGATGCCACAGGAAAAATTTCTCAATATTTATTCGATGAAGTGGCACAAGCCTTTATGTTGAAGGCTGATCTGCCGAATAAATAGACGAAAACCTATGATTCGTTAAAAAAAACCAATTTTTTTTCATTTTTGCCCTTGAAGCGTTTTATTCCATCTCCATAAAAGTGACATCAAAAATTTTTGATGATGACCCATGGAATAATTAAGTCGTCATCAGTGACCTAAAAAAGACTTAGTCTGATGGAGTTATTTATGAGCAACATTCGTCCATTACATGACCGCGTTGTTATTCGTCGTGTTGAAGAAGAAACTAAAACAGCTGGGGGCATTTTACTTCCAGGTTCGGCTGCTGAAAAACCTGCTCAAGGTGAAATCATTGCAGTTGGTAATGGTCAAATCACTGACAATGGCGTACGCGCGTTAGACGTAAAAGTTGGCGACAAAGTATTGTTCGGTACTTATGCAGGCACTACTGTAAAAGTAAACGGCGAAGAGCTTTTAATCATGAAAGAATCTGACATTTTAGCGGTATTAGAAGCTTAATCTGCGCTAAAAAAGTTTTATTCATTCCAAATCAGATTTTGTAAAGATACAACAATATTCGGAGTCAAATATGTCAGCTAAAGACGTAAAATTTGGTGATTCAGCTCGTTCAAAAATGATTGCTGGTGTAAACACCCTTGCAGATGCAGTAAAGGTTACTTTGGGTCCTAAGGGCCGTAACGTTGTTATCGACCGTTCTTTTGGTGCACCGCACATCACTAAAGATGGTGTCACTGTTGCCAAAGAAATTACGCTGAAAGACAAGTTCGAGAACATGGGTGCTCAACTGGTTCGTGAAGTTTCTTCAAAAACCAATGACATCGCAGGTGATGGTACAACGACTGCAACTGTATTGGCACAAGCAATTTTGAATGAAGGCATCAAGTCAGTAACAGCGGGTATGAACCCAATGGACTTGAAACGCGGTATCGATATTGCGGTACGTTCTGTAGTTGAAAACATCAAGGCAACTGCAAAACCAGCATCAGACTCTAAAGCGATTGAACAAGTAGGTTCGATCTCTGCTAACTCTGATACGACTGTAGGTCAGCTGATTGCGCAAGCAATGGAAAAAGTGGGCAAAGAAGGCGTGATCACGGTTGAAGAAGGTTCAGGCTTCGAAGATTCGCTTGACGTAGTTGAAGGCATGCAGTTCGACCGCGGTTATATTTCTCCGTACTTCGCGAACAAGCAAGATACTTTAACAGCTGAACTTGAAAATCCATTCATTCTTCTTGTTGATAAGAAAATCAGCAATATTCGTGAATTGATTACAGTACTTGAAGCTGTTGCTAAAACTGGTAAACCGCTTTTAATCATTTCTGAAGATGTTGAAGGCGAAGCGCTTGCAACTCTTGTGGTCAACAACATGCGCGGTATTATCAAAGTATGTGCGGTGAAAGCACCTGGTTTTGGTGATCGTCGTAAAGCTATGCTTCAAGACATCGCGATCTTGACTGGCGGTACTGTGATTTCTGAAGAAATCGGCATGCAGCTGGATCAAACGACGCTTGATCACTTGGGTACAGCACATAAAGTAACTGTATCTAAAGAAAATACTGTAATTGTAGATGGTGCTGGTAATGCTGGCCAAATCGCTGACCGTGTACAGCAAATCCGTGCACAGATCGAAGAATCTACTTCAGAATATGACAAAGAAAAACTTCAAGAGCGTGTAGCGAAACTTGCTGGCGGTGTTGCTGTCATCAAAATCGGTGCTGCAACTGAAGTTGCAATGAAAGAGAAAAAAGACCGTGTAGATGACGCGCTTCATGCGACTCGCGCTGCAGTTGAAGAAGGTGTCGTTGCGGGTGGTGGTGTTGCACTAGTACGTGCTGCATCTGCACTTGAAGGCGTAACAGGCGCGAATGATGACCAAAACGTAGGTATCAACATTCTTCGTCGTGCGATTGAAGCACCGCTTCGTCAAATCGTATCTAACGCAGGTGATGAGCCTTCTGTAGTGATCAACGCTGTGAAGAATGGCGAAGGTAACTTCGGTTATAACGCTGCAACTGGCGAATATGGCGATATGCTGGAAATGGGTATTCTTGACCCTGCTAAAGTAACGCGTTCTGCACTTGAGCACGCCGCTTCTGTTGCTGGCTTGATGCTGACCACTGAATGCATGATCACTGAAATCCCAGAAGACAAACCTGCAATGCCTGATATAGGTGGCATGGGTGGTATGGGCGGCATGATGTAATTCATCATCCGAGCATTTCATAAAAAATCCCCGCAATAGCGGGGATTTTTTTATGCGTTTACAAAATTATGATGCGGACTTTTTAACTAATTTATAATTTAAATTACTGTCGATTTTTTTACCTGATTTCATCTCGCGTGCTTCAACAAAATTTTCACCAACAAAGAATTTACGGTTTTCAGCTTTGTTATCTAATGTGATGATTGAAGGATCTTGAGGGTCAAAACTGAAACTACCTTTAGTTTCCGTCTCATTATTTCCAGCTTTACCTAAATATTCCTCATTTAGCTCATAGGTTTTATCCGGATTGAGATCTAACTCGACCTTAATCCCTTCACAGTCAGCACAAGGAAAAACACCTTCGTATTCACCTGCCCAATCTAGCGAAGTTTCTGCGCTATCAGCACGGTTCACACTAGTATCCGCGTTATTTTGCTCCATCATGGCTGGGCTGGATTGAGCATTATTACTCATCGGCTCATTATCATTGGGCTTTGAACAGGCGGTTAAAGCTCCTGCAAGAACGACTGCTATCGCAGCAGTAAGCGTTAATTTTTTCATTGTTTTAACCCTATTAAATTATTTGTTATGAATTACATTAAAAGTAGTCAGTACAGATAAATAGGGCAATCTTGTTAAAGTTTGATTCATTAGGTGAATGAGGCCAGAGTTATTGATAAGTGAGCAGGATTTAAGAATTTTTAGCCAAGTTTAAAGTCACTTTATGCTGTTTCGTTAACCAATTCTGAACGCTATGATTAGAAAATAATGATAATGCGGAGGGGATAATGAAATTAGAACAAGAAAATAATCTGATTGCAAAAATTTATGATGCTGCTGTATTACCATCTTTGTGGCTGGACGTGATCAAAGATATCGTGAGCTATACTAAAAGTAAGAGTGCAATTTTTACCGGTCTGGATCAGCTTAATCCAGGCTATGACTTTGTCTATACGCACAATATCCCGAATGAAAGTCTGGCCGCTTATCAAGAGGAGCGTATCAGAGTGATTGATATGAAACTGCATATGCCCTTATGGAATGCGATCGAGATGGGCGATGCTTTAAGTCATAACTGTCAGCACTATGCAGAACAGCCGGGTACGGATCACTATGTGTTCTATGAGAAGTGTTTAAAGCCTGGCGGTGTATCTTATCTGGCGGGCGTATTGCTGGATCGGGGAAATTATCGTTGGGCAGTACTGGGTATTCATCGTGCACCTGAAGTACAGCCTTTTGAACAGCCTGAGCTGGATTTTTTAAGACGTATCAGTATTCATTTACGCCGGGCTTTGCAAATTCACCGGCAAATCAACTTGATTCAGCAAGATAATTTAAGCTTGTATACCGTATTGGACAGTTTAAAAACCGGAATTGTACTGCTCGATCAAAACCTGTGTTTAAGTTATTCCAATCCTGTTGCGCAAAAGATGCTTGATCAAAGTTCATGTCTGGATCTGGATATACATAACCGTCTAAAAACCAATTATGCTCAGCAGATACGTTTTGATCAGCTATTAGAAAGTGCTTTGCTGGAAGATACGACCATTCAGACTGAGGTGGGTGGAGTCTTGGCGTTGAGTGATGGGGCAGGCTCACAATTCATGCTGACGGTGGTGCCCTTTAAGAAATTAAGAAATATGCAACATTTACAGTCTGCTCAGCATCAGATTGCCTTATTTATGACGGATAAAAACCAGCATTATTCCCTGTCAAGAACTTACCTACAACAGTGTTACCAGCTTTCCAAACGAGAGTTTGATTTATGTGAGTTGTTAATTAATGGTTATAAAATAGAAGATATTGCAGAACAGTGTGGCATTACGCTGAGTTCGGTACGGACGTATTTTAAAAATATTTATGAAAAAACCCAATGTTGTTCGCAAATCGAACTGATGCATTTATTGATGGGTTGTACCATTCAATTTGAACATATTGATTAAACCGGCCTGAATTTCATATTCAAGCCGGTTTATATGGGTTATTTAACACGTTGTAAAGTTACAGGATCTTCACCTTGCGGATGTAAGATAAGATTGTTGTTAGATATATTGATGCTTGCAATTGTCTTGCTGCCATTTGAACTATCTTGTAATCCACCACACTCGTTGGTATCGAATAATACCTCGGTTGTGGTGAGAGTATTTGCTGACAATGTATATTTGCCATATTCAATTCCTGGCCAACCACAGTCATCTCCACCTTCAGTGTCTAGGAAGAAATAATAGTTGTTATCAAAGAAAGCAAATAGGTGCGTTTCATTGAGTCGCCACGTGCCGACGAGACTATTAGACTGCTTAACTCGATTTAAACGGTATTCAGTACTAACGCCGGGTTCAGTAAGAATTAATTGAGTTCCATTAAAGTTTAAAGAATAAGGTTTATTCTCGGCAGGATGTGAAAGTCCCCATTCACCATTGGTGTCATGCAGGATTTCCGGTTCAATCACGGTTGTTGTTGCATTCCATTTTAAGCGGCCCATTTCAATGCCTGCTTGACCACTCTCATCTTTTGCTTCTGCTTCACCTAGTGCATAGCGTCCATCTTCCAGAATGTGAATCAACACAGCAGTGTTATCGGTACGGTTAATCTCCCACGTACCGGCAATATCTTTGTAGAAGGTCGCTTGGAAGTGTGCTTTAGCGTCCTCTTCATTCACTAACTTTCCTTCAGGAATTACTGTTTTGACAATGGCTTCATTTTTAAAGTCATTATAAGGTTGGTCAAAATTAATACTCTGGTTTTTTAAGGCATCTGTAGTGGCCGTACTAATTTGAAGTTTGTCATCTTTATCATCTCCATCTAAGGATTGTAAAAATACCAGTAAGTTAAGGCGAGCATTTTCAGTCTCAGCTAAATCCAAAGGGGTAACACGTTCTTTTGCTTCAATTTCATCCCCGAGTTGAACATCACCAATATAGAATTTAACCGTTTCTCCTTCATTGAAGTTAAATTCACCATCGTCATTGGTAAAACCTGTAGCACCACTACTTGTGACATAGCGTACCCCAGCAATCACAGCATCCGTTAGTACCCCGGTCTGGGTTCCAATATTACTTGTTGGAGGTGTACTTGAGTTATCATCCGAACCACCACAGGCACTAAGTAACCCTGCTAAAGCAATACAAAGTAAAGTCTTTTTCATTAGAATCTTCCTGAAATTTATAATGTGGATTCAGTATAAAAAGACCCTTATATTTGCCATATCCCAAAATGAGGAGGTTAAGAGCTTTTTAATGCATGAATCCTTTAAATTAGAAAGAAATTCCTATTTATATTGGGAAGCAATCTTAACTATCCGTAAATTGATGTATGAGATAAGTTGAAAGGTGGCAAAAATAATCAACTATTCATTTAAAAATTCTAATTATACAAATATAGATTAACTGTTTATTTATTGATCATAGAGCACTATCTATATTTGCCGAGGTTGCTAAAATTCGCGCAATTTTGAATAGAATTGGTGCGTGACGTGTTTGAGAAGTTAGCAGAACAAAGCCTGAGGCTGATGGGTTGGGAAATTGATAACCATTGGCCCTTAGATTTAGACCAATGTGTCATGATTGCTGCGCCTCATACCAGTAATTGGGATGCACTGTATGCGCGACTGGCCTTAAAAGCATTAGGTGTGAATGTTCGCTTAACCATTAAAGACAGTTATATGAAATTGCCATTTGGACCTTTTGTGCGTGCTATGGGCGGTATCGGGATTGATCGCCGTCCTAAACAGCCGGGGGAGCCTAGTCCGAGTATGGTTCAGGTGATGACGGAATTATTCAAGACCCATCCTAAACTAGTGATGCTGGTCACGCCAGAAGCGACTCGTGCTAAACAGGAACAGTGGAAGACAGGTTTTTATCATGTTGCGATTAATGCAGGTGTGCCGATTGCATTGGCCTATATGGATTATGAGAAGAAGAAAACTGGTGTAGGTAAAATTGTTTATCCGACAGGGGATTATGAAAAAGACATGGCAGAAATCATGGCATTTTATGCAGAGATTCAGCCAAAATTCCCTGAATGCTTCAGCGTAGATCAGCGCTATTATCAGAATTAAAATTGAGTTGAAAAAAGGCAGGAAAATTCTCCTGCTTTTTTATTGCCTAATCATCATGAAGATTGACAGACTTAAGATGCATTTTCAGAAGCGGGTAAAATTCCACCCAGATTTTGGCAGGCATCTTTATAAAGATCATATTGTTGCTCCACCACTTCATGCAGTGGCAGGTCAAACAGCTCTTCACCTTGATGATACTGTTTGATATAAGACTCGACTTTGGATTTGCTGCTATACAACATCTGCTGATAATAGTCGGTCATACTACTATGTGGCATTTGGGCGGTATCTACCTTGGCACAATGGAAATTTTGCAGTAATTGTTCTGATTTTTTCAAATCGCTGGACATACAACCTGCCAGTAGCAAGGTACTGAGCAATGTCGTGATAAATTTCATGGAAAGTAGACTAAAGGCTTTATGGGAGCGCACTATTGTAGAAGTAAAACCCGGTCACAAAACCTTTTTAATCTACCAAATGGTTAAAAAATAGAACAACAGAATTTGAAAATTCAAGTCCATTCTCTAAACATTTAACCTTTGACCAAGCCACCATCTACAATCAGGTTTTGTCCTGTGACGGCACGTGAATAAGGTGACAAAAACATCAGGATTGCAGCAGCAAATTCTTCTGGTGTAATTACGCGGCGTAAAGGCGTCGATTGAGCAATCAGGTCAAAGACAATGTCAGGTGTGGCCTTACTGGCATCCGTGGTTTGTAACAGGCCACCAGAGAGCATATTCACATTGATGCCATATTGTCCCAAGTCCTGCGCCGTGGTGCGGGTAAAGGCCAATAATGCAGCTTTGGCGGTGGTATAGTCATGATAAGGAACCACCGGATTTTGCACCAGGTTTGTACCAATATTCACGATCCGGCCAAACCCTGCCTGTTTCATATCATCCAGTGCGGCTTGTGTAGTATTTAAGGCAGCCTGTACTGCACCGCTAAATTGCCGTTGCAACATATCCCAAGTCAGCGTTTCTACTTTAGGGCGTGCATCACCATTAAATTCAAATTGAATCAGTGCGTTATTGATTACAGCATGAATCGCTTCCCCGAAATGGGTTTTAGCTGCGGCAAATAAAGCGCGGACCTGATCAGTTTGAGTGACATCTGCCTGATAAATAAATACCTGTTCAGGATACTGCTGGGCCAGCTGTTCAGCTTGCTGCTGACTGCTATGATAATTGACGACCACGCGCGCGCCCTCAGCCAGTAAAGCCTGAGTAATGGCTAAACCCAAACCACGTGCACCACCAGTAACAAGAACAATCTGATCACGAATCTGCATAATGATGATCTATATTTACAAAGATTGGCCTTAACATAGCAGTTATTTCACCGGATTCAAGCTTTAGCGGGGAAGACAGACTCGGCTTGATCTTGTGTTTAAATGAATTGGGACGCTAATAGAAAACAGCCTGCACTAAAGAGTAAACTTAAGATCATGCGTTTGAACAGTAATTCCGAAATTTTATAAAATAGTTTTGCGCCTAAAATTGCCGGAATACTCACAAAAACAATCAGCAAGGCCATATAGGGTAAATGGCTTTGATTGATCAGGCCTTGCCATACATAAGTACCCAGCGTGAAAAGCTGAATTGCAAAATTAAAGTGCCGTAAAATATAGCGCTGCTGGGTTTTGGGTAATTGTTTTAACATCACCCAGGCCGAAGGAATAGCACCGCAAAAACCGCCCAGTCCTCCTAAAATTCCGCCAATAAAACCGATGCAGCTATCAGTCAATTTTCCTGAATGCTGAATTGTTTTGAATTGCGGATTGAATAGCATCACCGGACACCACAGTACCAGAAAAAATCCCAAGATCATCTTAAAGGTATCTGCTTGAATGATCTGCAACAGATAAGTACCCAGCGGCACGCCAATCAGACCAGCAATCAGATAAGGCAGCACCAACTGCCTGGATAAAACTAGCTGCTTTTTTTCCTGACTGAGTGAAATCACATGACTCCAGATCGAGGCAAATACCAGCAAGGGCGCGGCCAGTTGCGGAGGCAGCACCCAGACCCAGAAAGACATGGCGATCAGGGCAAAGGCAAAGCCGGTCAGCCCCTGGACAAAACCTGCGACCATTGCACCAAGAATAAATAACAGCCAAGTCATAAAGATCAGGTCATAAGCAAAGGCAGCAGTATTCTCAAGATTTAAACAAAAGCCAAGCTTCCATTTAGCTGGATTTATGCAAATGAAAGTTCAAATTCTCATAAAAGCATGAATGCTAATTAAGAAAAAAGAGGTTTACGGCCATGCATAAAACATGCATAAATCTCTACAAGAGTGCAACAATGGCTCCGTTCACTCTCCATGAACTCGCCTGATACTGACAGAGTGCAGTAAGAGGTGATGGACATGATGAAAAAAGTGATATTACTTTCTGTATTGGCTGTGTCATTAACCGGTTGTGTGGTTGATCCTTGGGATGATGATTATCGTGGCAACAGAGATCGTAATGGACATTATGATCGAGACCACAGAAATCATGACTGGAAAAATAAGGACCATAAAGATCATCGGGATTGGAAACGTGACCGAGATAACCGCGACTGGCGCCGTGATCGTTAATCACAGTCTTTAAATTTGACTGACTACAATGACAAAAAGGATTCCACTGAGGAATCCTTTTTTAATGGCTCTTCAAAACAATTTAAATCAAGAAATACTTTTTTGATAAAGCCCCGCACGAACTGTACCGGCTTTGGTATTTTTAATTAAACGCCATGAGGACGGTAATTTAAGTAATTGTAAATCACGATCTGCTTCTACATAAATATAGGCATTGTCCTTGATCAGAGGATCTGCCTTTAGCGCTAGTTCTTCCCATAAATCCAGGCTATATGGCGGATCTAGAAAAACCAGATCAAACTGTGCCTGAAGGGTAGACAAAGCTTGCTGCGCCGTAGCCACTTTTAATTGTGCACGTGCTTTGGTGACTTTTAAAAGTTCCAGATTTTGGGTCAGAAATTGTGCCTGAGTACGATCCGGCTCAATCATCACCACTGATGCAGCACCACGCGATAATGCCTCAAACGCCAATGCCCCAGAACCGGCACAAATATCCAACACCTGGGCATTTTGTACATCCCACATCAGCCAATTAAACAGTGTTTCCCGAACACGGTCAGGCGTCGGGCGCAAACCCTCAATGCTGGCAAAAGGCAGTTGGCGGCGTTTCCAGTCACCACCAATAATTCGAAGCTGGTTTTTCATCTTTAATCTCGCTCTACCGGTGTCGGAGCAGGTGTTGCTGCGGGAGATGCAGCCGTATTTGCAGAAGTCGGAGCAGCATTGTCGGGCTGGTCACTGGCTGGAACGGCACTAGATGCTGCATCCTGACTCAACATGCCTGCACCACTTGGCAATTCAGCTGGCTTGATTCCGGCCGTCATCAGACCACCACTTAATTGGTGGCCTTGTGGGCGTACCGGATTTTTATCTTTATGCAGTAACCAGTAATCAAAAATTGGACGGGCCAGAGCCGTTGCGGCACTACCACCGCGACCATTTTCCAGAATAACTGCAATCGCGATTTCAGGATTTTCAGCAGGTGCAAAACCGACAAACAGGCCATGATCCAGCTGACGGTCAGTCAATAAGGATTCATTATAGCGCTTGCCCTGAGCAATACTTTTTACCTGTGCCGTACCGGTTTTTCCGGCAATAGAATATTGTAAGCCGCTTTTGATGCCTCGGCCTGTACCGGATTGAATTACGTCCACCATCGCATCACGCATTTTGATCCAGTCTTCTTCCTGACCATTAAAATCGATCTTGCCATGCGTGCCATTATGCACCTTGAACGGTTTGGCACCGCGACTTTCGCGCAGAACATGGGGAATGACTTTATTGCCATGGTTGGCGGTAATGGCTGTGGCCATAGCCAGCTGCAATGGCGTTGAAGTAAAAGCACCCTGACCAATACTGACAGAAATGGTTTCACCACGTGACCATTTGGCCTTGCGGGTACGCATTTTCCATTCCGGGTTTGGATACAGTCCTGAGCTTTCACTTGGTAAGTCCACGCCGGTTTTTTCCCCAAAGCCAAACTGACGCATCCAGGTATTCATTTTTTCAATACCCATGCGGTAGGACATGACATAGAAATAAGTATCACAGGAGACGACTTGGGCCTTATGCATATTCACTGCGCCATGCCCGGATTTTTTATGGTCACGGAAACGGTGACTGTCTCCCGGCAGGCTGAAATAACCCGGATCAGAAATAGTGGTATCCCAGTCCACCAAACCATGATGCAGACCACCGAGTGCAAACATTGGTTTAATAGTAGAGCCAGGCGGATAAACCCCTTGCACGGCACGGTTATATAAAGGTTGATCAAGGTTATCACGCAGGAACGAATAATCTTTGGTGCTGATCCCGGTCACAAACAGATTCGGGTTAAAACTTGGACTGGAGACCAGCGCCAGAATTTCCCCGGTTTTGGGATTCATCGCCACAATCGCGCCACGACGCCCGGCCAGTTGCTCCGAAGCGACTACCTGCAAGCCGTAATCCAGTGACAGGAACAGATCATTACCACGTACCGGATCTTTACGGCCCAAATGACGCAGCACATTACCAAAGGCATCTGCTTCTACCGATTCATTTCCCGGCACACCATGCAGCAGCTCTTCATAGGATTTTTCCACCCCGATTTTTCCGATCAGGTTGGTTCCAGCATAGAGATCCTTATCAATTGATTTCAGTTCTTTGTCATTAATCCGGCCCACATAACCAATCACATGTGCAAACAGATCGCCATGTGGGTAATAGCGAGTCATCTGGGTTTCAATATTCACACCCGGAAACTGATATTTCACTTCACTGAAACGCGCAATATCATTTTCATTCAGATTGAGCTTGATTGAAACCCGCTCGGTTTTACGCGCTGTTTTAATCCGGGTTTGAAAGCGTTCCAGGTCTTCTTCGGTCAGTTCCAGAATCGGTTTGAGGCGTTCGAGCGTTTGATCGATATCCTGTACGTCGGCACGACTTAAAGTGGCAGTAAATACCGGATAGTTATCGGCCAGCAGAACGCCGTTTCGGTCATAAATATAACCGCGCGCTGGAGGCAAGGGCTGTAGACGAATCCGGTTCTCATCAGAAGCTGTAGTAAAGCTTTCAAAGTTGAACAGTTGCAAATAGGCATAGCGGCTGACCAGCAGCAGCATAAAGAAAATGACAATACCCATGGAAATCAAGACTCGACTGCGATAGATGCGCTTTTCTTGTTGTGCGTTTTTTAAAGGAAAGTGCTGCTTCATACGCGATCGACTTAAGACCTGAGAGTGGTAGAAAAGAATCAAAGTGGAGTATTCTAACGCAACTGCACTTGATTTGATAATGAAAAACTGCCCTTACAATCAGTTCCTTTAAGCTTTGACTTTGCAGACATTAAAATTATAAAGTGCTGTATATAAGAGTTGTGATAATTCTGCTAGAGTAAAATCTAATAAAAATAGGACTATACCAAAAACTATAATTAAGGAAGATGGTGAAGGAATGAACAAGGTTTACCCTTTGTTAGCGTTTGCATTGTGGGCGAACGGGGCTTATGCACATGATCAGATTAATAATACTGCAACCAAAATAGAGCCTGCTCAGGCAAAAGCCTTTAATGTGGGTGTTGGTTTTACCCAGAAATTACTGCATTTAAATACCGAATGGGTGAACCCTTATGGGATTGCTTATGTG
The DNA here is from genome assembly GCF_018438165.1 of Acinetobacter sp. WY4. Classification (GTDB taxonomy): domain Bacteria; phylum Pseudomonadota; class Gammaproteobacteria; order Pseudomonadales; family Moraxellaceae; genus Acinetobacter. The sequence goes on from NZ_CP053947.1 coordinate 3,027,315, forward strand.
AAAGGTGGTGTTTTTCTGGATGATGATCGTACGATTGGCGGTCAGGCAGGCTTTCGTTATCCTGCACATCTCACCGGCAAAGATAAAAATGGTTATTATGTCGGGGTTTATGCCGGGCATATCGACAGCAAACAGGTTGATGGCGAATATGAAGGCCGTTTAGGTGCTGGCGTTGATTTGGCCTATGTTTTGCTTAGTTCAGAACGGATCAGCAGTTTTAGTATCGGGATCGGTGCCGGAGAGAAACTCGAAGACCGAAATGGTCGTGCTGTGGCTGAAACAGAACCCCGGCTACAATTTTCCTATACTTTAAGTATCGGTTTATAGACAAAATATTCGACCTTATTAATATGTGTATTCTGTGAACAAAAAATTAAATATGGAAGTTATGCATGCTTGAGTACGTCAACGAGTTGTGGCAAACCTTTGTAAACCGCCCGGATTTTTGGGCCGTGCTCAGCATTATTCCAGTGACTGCATTTGTAACCTGGGCTCACGTCTGGATGGCGCTGAAAATGGTCTTTTATCCGATCAATTTTTGGGGTTTCCATCTCGGGCCTTTACCTGTGGGCTGGCAAGGAATTGTGCCACGCAAAGCTGGACGTATTTCAGGCATTATTACCGATAACACACTGTCAAAATTAGGCTCTATCCGCGAATTTTTACAGGCGATGGATCCGGATGATATGGCACGCATCATTGGCGAGCAGGTCGGTTTCGAACTGGAACACCTGATTGATGAAGTGATGATGGATCGCAATGCGGTGCTCTGGGAAAACCTACCTTTTGCTATTAAGCGCAGAATTTATGCACAAGCACAAAAACAAATGCCGGCAATTTTGCGTGAATTAGTGACTGAGCTGACCATGAACGTCGAGTCACTTGTAGATATGCGTGAAATGGTAGTGAGCCAGATGGAAGGCGACCGTCGTTTGATGGTGCGTATGTTCCTGAAGGTGGGTCAAAAAGAGATCAATTTTATCTGGCATATCAGTGCCCTCATCGGGATGTTCTTTGGGATTTTCCAGATGATTGTCTGGTTTGTAGTGCCGTGGCACTGGACTGTACCGTTCTGGGCTGCGATCTGGGGCTTTTTGACCAACTGGATCGCGATCTGGATGGTATTCAACCCACTCTATCCACACCCAGTAAAGTACCCGCAATTCTTTGCCCGTACCACAAATCGCAAGTTTCCGTGGATTAAGCCGGTGATTCCTCGTATCGGCACCTATAACATACAAGGCGCATTTATGAAACGTCAGGATGAAGTCTCTGACGTCTTCGCAAGTGTAGTCACAGAAGACCTGATTACGTTAAAATCGATCATGACCGAGATGATGTATGGTGGCAGAAAAGACAAAACCCGCCGCATTATCAAACGTCATATTAATGAAATTATGGAAACACCCCTGGTTCGGACCTCTTTACAGCTGTCTTTAGGACCAAAAGAGTATGCAAAACTCAAGACGGACTTGATCGATCGCTCGATTGAAATTACGATGGTACCTGTATGCGACCCAGCATTTAATGCGAGCCGTGCACAGAAAATCTATCAAATGTTTAGAGACCGCATACGTGAGTTGACTCCGAAGGAGTTTCAGAATCTTTTACGTCCTGCATTTCAGGAAGATGAATGGATTCTGATTTTATTGGGTGGGGTAACCGGTTTTGTCGCGGGTTTAATCCATTTGTTTGTGGCTTTCTTATAATGAGATGTCGGGGGACACAATCGGGTGATTGTGGTCGTGGCGTCATACATATTGTTTAAATGAGGATGTTTATATATGCGCATTATCTTACTCGGACCACCTGGAGCAGGTAAAGGTACACAAGCTCAGTTGATCTGTAAGCGCTACAATATCCCACAAATTTCAACCGGTGATATGCTCCGTGCTGCAATTCGTGAAGGAACTGAATTAGGTCTACAAGCTAAAAGTGTCATGGACAATGGCGGTTTGGTTTCTGATGAGTTGATCATTGGTCTGGTGAAAGAGCGCATTGCGCAACCTGACTGTGTAAACGGCTGCATTTTTGATGGTTTCCCGCGTACCATTCCTCAAGCAGAAGCCTTGGAAAAAGAAGGCATTGCAATTGATCACGTGATTGAAATTGATGTACCAGATGAAGAAATCGTACAACGTCTTTCTGGCCGTCGTCAGCATCCTGCATCTGGCCGTGTCTATCACATCGTTTACAACCCGCCAAAAGTGGAAGGTAAAGATGACGAAACGGGTGAAGATCTGGTTCAACGTCCTGATGACCAGGAAGCAACCATTCGTAAGCGTCTAGGTTCTTACCATACTGAAACCGAGCAACTGGTTGGTTTCTACCAAGGCCGTGCAGCGTCTGGTGAAAATGCACCAACTTATGACAAGCTAAATGGTTTACGTCCAATCGATGAAGTTCAAACTGATCTTTTCGCGATTCTGGATCAGGCAAAATAATCGGCTGACGATGATTTTGACAATCGGAGAGCCCTAAGTCATATTAGGGCTCTTTTTTATTGCGTATTTGAACAGGGTACTTGTTGCTATGAAATTTGGCGTATTGGTGTTGATGGTAGTCTTTCTGGCAGTATTGGTAGGTCTGTTCTATTTCAGTTTTAAAATGCTCAACAAAGTACGTCAGGAAGAACGTGCTGAAAATGCAGCAAAGCGACCTGAGCGCCAGCTCCATCCAAAATTACAAGCCGAACTTGAACAGCGCAAGCAGCAGGAAAAGGCTGAACAAGATCAGGATAAATAATCCATAATAGTTCAGCTCAGCTAAGAATTTGGTTTGAACGAAAAGCACTCTTCTCATAGTCGATAAAAAGGTGACACATTGGTCACCTATTTTTATCCCAGCTTGATCACGCCGTTCTATTCAGCAAGCTCAATATTTTTCACTGCAATTTGGCGGGCTGCACCAAATTCAAACCGATCCGGCCAGTTACACACATCGGATACTATACATTCATGACATTTCGGTTTGCGCGCAATACACGTATAACGACCGTGTAAAATCAGCCAGTGATGTGAATCAATGATAAATTCCTTGGGAATGACTTTGACCAGACGGTGTTCAACTTCCAACACATTTTTGCCAACCGCTAGTCCGGTACGGTTACCTACCCGGAAAATATGGGTATCAACCGCCATGGTCGGCTGACCAAAGGCCGTATTCAGTACCACATTCGCCGTTTTACGACCTACACCCGGCAGGGCTTCTAAGTCTGCACGATTGTCCGGTACGATGCTGTTGTGCTTCTGAATCAGCATCTCACAGGCTTTAATCACGTTGACCGCTTTCGAGTTATATAAACCAATGGTCTTGATATATTCCTTCAAGCCATCCACACCTAGGGCATAAATGGCTTCCGGTGTATTGGCGACGGGAAAGAGTTTGTCTGTGGCTTTATTGACACTGACATCGGTAGCTTGAGCAGAGAGCGTGACCGCGACCAGCAATTCAAAGGGATTCGCATAATTCAGCTCGGTTTTTGGATTGGGTCGCTGTTCACGCAGACGTTCAAAAAAGGTCTGAATCTGCTTTTTGGTCATGTTTTTAACAGGCTTGGCCTTTGCTGTTGTCATGTTCTATCCCTGTAAAGCCTGTAATTGCTGTGTCAGTTCTTCCAGTTGGGTACGTTTTCGGGCATCTTCACGAACCGAAAGTTGTTTTTCCAGTTTTTTAATTTGGGTACGTAGTTTTGCCAGTTCAATCGTGGTCTTGGAATCGAGGGCTACAGGTGCATTCTCTGGCTTGCTCGCGACTTCAATCACGGGAAGTTGCTCATTTAAAGCAGAGAAACGGGCAAACAGGGCAGTATCGATTTCTGCACGGACTACAGGTCCCTTACGATCGGTACGCCGTTTTTCTTCACGCTGGATGTGCGCATAGTAACGCTGACGCAGATCATCCTGTTCCGCAAGACGCTGAGCTTCAGTCGGCAAGGGTTGTTGATCTTCAACCAGATCGATGCAGTCTACCGGACAAGGCGGGATACAAAGCTCACAGCCGGTACACAGGTCAGTGAGCACTGTATGCATCAGTTTACCGGAACCAATAATCGCATCGACCGGGCAGGCGCTAATGCATTTGGTACAGCCGATACATTCATCTTCACGAATTACGGCTTTGATGCGCTGAGGACGACCATCGGCTTGAACTGGCCAGACACTTTCTTCAGGCACAAGTTTAGGACGATTTAATAATTCAGCCAAAGCATCGGCAACAGGCTGTCCGCCCGGCACACATTTATTGGCATTTTCCCCCTCAGCAATCGACTGAGCATAAGGTAAACATCCGTCACGATGGCCGCAGAGTCCACATTGGGTTTGAGGGAGTAAAGCATCAATCGATTGGACCAGAGAAATGGGCGAATTCATGTATAACCAGCGTTACTCATGGCAAGCATGAGAGAGTAAGTGAAACAAAATATGTCGATTCATCAATTTTAACATATTTTTAAACTCCTAAGTCGTGCGCAATTAAGGGTCAACTTGTGCCTTATTATTAGGCATAAATCTGAATGTAAGCCTTGATTCGATTGGCATTTCCTGACATAGAAAAAATTTTCATAATCAATATAAATATTTGTTATCAAATTAATTTTAAAGTATTTTCAAAAAAAGTATTGTAGATTAGTTACAAAAGATATTTAATATTTTGCGCCAAAATTTAACATTGATTGTAAATTTGACCAATTTTGATCCATTTTCTGCTGAGGATTAAGCGTTGAAATACAACACACTTAATGAGTTCCTAGATTACGTAAAATCACGTGATGCACATCAACCAGAATTTCTTCAAGCTGTAGAAGAAGTGATGACCAGTTTGTGGCCGTTCATTGAAAAGAACCCACAATACGCAGCACATGGTTTACTAGAACGTCTAGTTGAGCCAGAACGTGCGATCCAGTTCCGAGTTTCTTGGGTAGATGACCAAGGTCAGACTCAAGTAAACCGTGCGTTCCGCGTACAGTACAACTCAGCGATCGGTCCATTTAAAGGTGGTATGCGTTTCCACCCTTCAGTGAATCTTTCAATCCTAAAATTCTTAGGCTTTGAGCAAACATTTAAAAATGCTTTAACCACACTTCCTATGGGTGGCGGTAAAGGTGGTTCTGATTTTGACCCTAAAGGCAAATCAGAAGGCGAAATCATGCGTTTCTGCCAGGCTTTAATGATCGAGCTGTATCGTCACCTTGGTGCGAACACAGATATCCCTGCAGGTGATATTGGTGTAGGCGGTCGTGAAGTGGGCTACATGGCCGGCATGATGAAAAAATTAAGTAACGACACGGCATGTGTATTCACTGGTAAAGGTTTAACTTTCGGTGGTTCATTGGCACGTCCGGAAGCAACGGGTTACGGTACTGTGTATTTCGCTGAGGAAATGCTTAAGTCTCGTGGCGAAAGCTTCAAAGATAAAGTCGTTGCGATTTCAGGTTCTGGTAACGTTGCGCAATATGCTGCTGAAAAAGCAATGTACCTCGGTGCGAAAGTGGTTTCACTTTCTGACTCTGCCGGTACAGTTCACGTTAAAGACGGTTTCACTGAGGCGCTTCTTGCTGAAGTCATGGAACTTAAAAATGTAAAACGTGGCCGTATTTCAGAATTCGCATCTAAACATGGTTTCGAATATCTTGAAGGACAACGTCCTTGGGGTATTAAGTGTGATATCGCACTGCCATGTGCAACGCAAAACGAACTGGATGCAGACGATGCTGCTGCGCTTCTTGCTAATGGCGTAATCTGTGTTGCTGAAGGTGCGAATATGCCTTCTACACTTGAAGCGGTTGAGAAATTTGTTGAAGCGAAAATTCTTTACGCTCCAGGTAAAGCATCTAACGCGGGTGGTGTAGCAACTTCTGGTCTTGAAATGTCTCAAAACGCATTGCGTCTTGGCTGGACTTTCGAAGAAGTTGACGAGCGCTTACACGCGATCATGAAAGAAATTCACCGCAACTGCGTAAAATTCGGTACTAAAGAAGACGGTACTGTGAACTATGTTGACGGTGCAAACATTGCGGGCTTCGTAAAAGTTGCTGATGCAATGCTTGCTCAAGGCGTATTCTAAGTCTGACTTAGTCTAAGCTGAAAAAAACCGGGGCTATTGCCCCGGTTTTTTTATATCTGGTATTTTTTAGTTTTAGAGAGCACCCTTAACTATTTCACGCTCAACCGCCATATCAAAAATATAGGCATATTTCGATTGATCAGCTGCCGGATGCTTAATTTCAAAACGTTTGACCCGAATAATCTGCCGTTCATTTGGTGAATGCCGAAAACCTTCAATCTGATCATAGAATAAAGTCCAGTCCTTATCGACCTGAGTTTTCAGGCCATTCTGATCATATTTCACTTCTTTGACTTGCAAGCAGCTTTGTTGGGTTACGCCGGTACATTGTTTGGTATCGGGGGAAATTTCCAGAAAAATTGTTTCAGCCTGTCCTTGGTATTTGGTTTCCGGAGTCATTTTCCCGATAAATTCATAGGTTTGACCATTTGCGGCCATCAACGTCAGGGTCGGCTTGTCAGGATCTGTGGTATTGAGCGTAAAAGGAATGTCACGCTTCTGTAAAAGTTGGCTGACAAAACGTTCCTGCTCCATCAATGCTGCATCACAGGCCATTTCAGTGCCTATAACTTCGCTGGTGGTGATGATATTGTTTTTGACTGACCAGGTCGTCCCGAGTCCATTACAGCCCGTCACGGCGCTCAGCCGGCCTTGAGCGTTGAAACTCAGTACAACGGGTCGTTCTAGTCCACGATTCAGTTCCCAGTGATAGGCTGGAAGAATCTGATCTGCATTTTTTTGTTGGATGGTGGCCACCGCACTATCTCCAGCTCGTTGAATATCACTGGACTGACAGGCTGCAAAAGTTAAAGGCAATAATGCCAGCACAATAAATTTTAATTTCATGGACTTATAATGAAGTATATAAAGTTCAAACAATAATAATGGATGTATTGCGAAAAAATATGGATACATTTCGCAGCTTTAAGTTGAAAAATGTATCCATCATTAAGATTTTAGTGCTGAAGCAAGATTAATCGAAGCGATAAATATCCATGCCGAGTGAACCCATGGTGAAACTGCTATGTACCAGACTAAAACGCTGACCTGTGCCCATCGCAAAGAAAATTGGAGCAAAATGTTCTAGTGTTGGATGATTCCGCGCCATATGCGGAATATTGGACCAGTCCAGTACGGCGTCATAATCACTATGTGTCAGTTTATGCACCACAAAATTACGAAAGCCAGAAGCCCATTCGGGTACATCAGCAGCCGTTCCATCCCAAGACAGTTCCCGTAAGTTATGGGTAATACTGCCCGAACCAATCAGCAGGATTTGTTGTTCACGTAAAGGTGCCAGGCTTTGACCAATCTGATAAATTTCATCCGCACTCATCGACATGGGTAAGGAAATTTCTACCACGGGAATGTTGGCATCTGGATACATATGTAGCAGCGGCATCCATACCCCATGATCACGCGGACGGGTACTGTTGGCATGTGCAGAAAAGCCGGCATTGGCCAGCAAGCCTAAGACTTTCTCGGCCAATTCAGGATTTCCCGGTGCAGGGTAGCGTAATTGATAAAGTTCAGGCGGGAAACCACGAAAATCATGCCAAGTTTCTGGGCGAATTGCGCTACTGACTTCCAGCGCCTCACTTTCCCAGTGCGCAGACATCACAATAATCGCTTCCGGGCGTGGCAGATTTTCGCTCAAACGATGCAAGGCAGGACCCACTTGCTCAGGATTCAGCGCCAGCATAGGAGAGCCATGAGAAATAAATAAGCCGGGCAACGTTTGTAAGTGCATAATTCAAACCCCATCTGGAAGATGCCTTAATAATGCATGAAAATAGAAATAAGAGCAGGAGAGATTATTCAACAAAACGTTGCATATAAAGAACGCTTCAGCAAAATCATTAGCCTGCTCGGTGATAAGGATGGTTGTTATTGATGCTCATGGCACGATAAAGCTGCTCGATCAGCATGACACGTACCAGTGGATGCGGCAGGGTTAACTTGGAAAGTGACCAGTGCCATGCAGCAGCTTTACGCACGGCTTCTGAGTGACCATCCGGCCCGCCAATCGCAAGTGCTACATCATTGCCTTCCAGCATCCAGCCTTTCATGGTTTCAGCCAGTTTCTCGGTACTGAATTCACGTCCGCCCACTTCAAGCGCAATCAGGGTTTCATTCTGCTTGAGCGCATTTAAAATACTGTCGCCCTCAATATTGCGGTATTTCAGAATATCCGCTTCAGAATCATTTTTCCCGCGCTTGGCCATCGGCAATTCAATAATCTGGGTCTGTACAAAAGGCTGAATACGCTTGAGATAATCTTCAAAACCAGTCAACACCCACGCTGGCATTTTTTGACCAATGGTCAGGATACGGATTTTCATACAGACAGATCAATAATTGGATACCTCATTATAACGATCAAACAACACGAAGTTGAGCTGGGAAACAAATTGAAATTGAAATGATAGATTGAGTGTTGCTTTAATGTCCGTAGTTCAAGTATCCGCTTGATAAAGGAATGGAATAATAATAAATGCGGAACAGTGTCATGATAAAAGGATGTTGTACTGTGCTGCTATTACTGATAGGCCTCATGGGGCCTAGTCTCTGTGCAGCCAATTCGAGCAAAAATGCTCAGGTCTCTCATCTGGAATTATTTTTTAGCCAGATCATGAGTGTCGATGAATACCGAAATTATAAAAATCTAAAAGAGCTGAATCGGGTATCTGCCTGGATCAAAGGGCAGATGCAGCGCTTTGGTATTCCATGCCAGTTTCAGGTTTATGTGGTCAATAACCTGAGTTACCGAAATGTCATCTGTAGCTTGGATACTCAAGCCAAAACCAAGATGGTGATGGGGGCACATTATGATGTCTTTAGTGCCCGAAACGGTGCTGATAATAATGCCTCAGGGGTAGCGGGTTTACTGGAAACTGCAAGATTACTGGCCCTGCAAAAATCCAAGCTCAAACATGATGTCGAATTTGCTTTCTATACGCTTGAAGAGCCGCCTTTTTTCAAGACAGAACATATGGGCAGTTATATGCATGCCAAGTCTTTAAAAAAGCAGAAGCAGAAAATTAAGGGCGTGGTGATTCTGGATTCGATTGGTTATTTTGATGAACATCAGGTGCAGAGCTATCCGGTGGGATTAAAATGGATTTATCCACGACATGGCAATTTCATTGCAGCCATTGGGCATTTAGCCTCAACTGGCCTGACTGGAGATTATTGTGATGCCATGCAGCGTTTTAACCGTCTGGAATGTCAACGCTTTGTCAGCCCAAGTTTTGCTCAGGATATGAATTTCTCGGGCTATCTGAATTATGCCAAATTCAACTATTCGACCATGCTGATTACCGATACTGCGAGTTATCGTAATCCTTATTACAATACCGAATTGGATACCCTCGACAAGCTTGATCTGAACAAGATGACTCATGTGATTGATGGATTGGTTACGATGGCACTACAGCCATAATTCAGTTGTTTTATTCAATAACTCAATAAAAAACCCTGCCGAAGCAGGGTTTTTTATACGAAGCATCAGGTCTTAATGACGCGCTGCTTTAGCTTCTTCTTTGGTTTTTACAATGGGTGCTTTAACCAGAGCTTTTGGCAAAGAGGTCAGTGCCAGCGGTAAAATCTCATCAATCGATTTCACGGCTTTGATTTCTAGACCTTCTTTCACATTTTCTGGAATTTCCGCCAGGTCACGTACGTTTTCCTGTGGAATGAACACCAACTTGATGCCACCACGATGGGCTGCAAGCAGTTTTTCTTTCAAGCCACCGATACGCAGTGCACGGCCGCCCAGACTAGTTTCACCTGTCATTGCGATATCCGGACGAATCGGGATACCCGTAAAAGCAGATACCAATGCTGTAGTCAAAGCCAAACCTGCTGATGGGCCATCTTTCGGTGTTGCGCCTTCAGGTAAATGCACATGCACGTCAGTTTCTTCAAAGCGCGAGGCTTCGATACCGAGTTCATCCGCACGGGTACGCACTACAGTCATTGCAGCAGTAATCGATTCTTTCATGACATCGCCAAGAGAACCGGTGGTAATGAACTTGCCTTTACCTGGTACTGCTGCAACTTCAATGGTCAGTAATTCACCACCAACAGAAGTCCAAGCCAGACCATTTACACGGCCGATTTGCGCTTCTTCTTCTGCCATACCATAGTCAAATTTATGTGGACCCAAGTATTCTGGAAGATTCGCTGCTGTCACTTCAACCTGAAGATTTTTGGCTTTCTTGCTAACCGCCTCTTTCACCACCTTACGTGCAATTTTTGAAACTTCACGTTCAAGGTTACGTACACCGGCTTCACGCGTATAACGGCGCACGATGTCACGAATCGCTTCTTCATGCACGGTCAATTCTTTGGCACGTAGACCATTGTTCTTGATGGCTTTAGGAACAAGGTAGCGGTCCGCAATATTGACTTTCTCTTCTTCGGTATAACCCGGAAGACGAATCACTTCCATACGGTCCAGCAGCGCCTCAGGAATGTTCATGCTGTTCGCGGTACAGATAAACATTACTTCAGACAGGTCCAGATCAAGATCTAGATAGTGATCGCTGAACTTGTTGTTCTGTGATGGATCAAGTACCTCAAGCATCGCAGAAGCCGGATCGCCACGGTAGTCTTGCGCCATCTTGTCGATTTCATCGAGCAGGAACAACGGGTTTTTTACGCCCACTTTAGTCAATGACTGCACAATTTTACCTGGCATCGCACCGATATAGGTACGACGGTGACCGCGAATTTCAGCTTCGTCACGCACGCCGCCCAGCGCCATACGCACGAACTCACGACCAGTTGCTTTAGCAATTGATTCACCGAGTGAAGTTTTACCGACACCTGGAGGACCAACCAAACACAGAATCGGACCACGCAATTTTTTCACACGAGACTGAACTGCCAGATATTCCACAATGCGATCTTTGACATCGTCCAGACCATAGTGGTCTGCATCCAGAATTTCCTGTGCTTTGTTCAGGTTAATGCTGACTTTGCTGGCTTTATTCCACGGTGTATCTAGAATCACTTCCAGATAGTTGCGTACCACAGCAGCTTCACTCGAAGCAGGCTGCATCGCTTTCAGCTTGCGGAACTCGTTTTCAGCTTTCTTGCGTACATGCTCAGGCAAATCTGCTTCAGCAAGACGTTTTTCAATTTCAGCGACATCATCTTCCGCGCCGCCGTTCATATCAGAAAGCTCGCGCTGAATGACTTTCATTTTTTCATTCAAGAAGTATTCGCGCTGGTTCTTTTCCATCTGACGTTTAACAGAGTCATGCAGGGTTTGCTCAATCTGTTGTTCTTCAGACTGTTGCAATAGATAAGTCATCAGCTCAGTCAAATGCGCTTCGAATTCGTCATGTTCCAGGAATTTCTGTTTGACATCAATATTCAATGGAACACGGGTTGCGACGAAGAACAATAACTGTAATAGATCTTCAATTTTGTTGGCTGCGGTGATCAGTTCACGCGCATTACGAAGTTTCGCTTCTGCATATTGAGCGAAAAGCGCACGTAATTCCTGCAAGCGCACAGCTTGGGTATCTGCATCGACGCTCACCGTCATTGGGCTGAGTTCATGCTCTGCTGTCAGATACTCAGTTTCGTCAATGATGGTTTTCAGCTTGGCACGGTGTAGGCCTTCGATCAGGACTTTAATACAGTTTTCATCATTTTCGTGATTCACAACTTGCACAATCTTCGCGACAGTACCGTATTGATATAAATTGTCGTGATCAATTTCTTCTGTAAGCGAATCTTTTTGCGCAACTACAAATACTAGATTGTCACTGTTACGAGCCACATCAACTGCATTGATCGATTTTTCACGACCGACAAACAGCGCAATTTGCATATGCGGATAAACCACCACATCACGCAACGCCAAAAGGGGTAGTACACTTGGAACCTGAGGCTCTAAGGTTTCTTGATTCATAATAATTTCAGACATGAGCACTCCTAATGAGTGACAACGGTGTTGCCATGCTTTTAATAGTGATGGGTAATTTTAAAAATACAAGGGCAGTTAAGATTAAATTGTATGAAAAATGACTAATTATGTGATTTTAAAGTAGTTAGCAAGGGTAAAATTGCAAAATTAACGTTTGAATTTTATAAAAACTGTCGGGGTGATTAAAGCATCAAGGGGCTGATCCCATGTTTCACGTTTTAACGGCTGTGCCAGCAGTTGAAAGTCATGCGCCAGCCCCAGACGGAATGGACGCCCAGGTGCAGAAGCCAAGGTACGATCATAAAAACCGCCGCCCATACCAATCCGTGTGCCCGAAGTATCACAGGCCAATAGTGGCATGAGCAATAAATCCAGTTTGGAAACATGTACACCACGGGTGCTCATGGGCTCTCGCATACCCAGCCGATGATGGGCAAAGCGCTTGTTATGGTATTGGTGCTGGGTGATCCGGATCCAGACCAGCTGCTGATTCATGTCGCAAATCGCTGGTAGATACACCTGTTTGCCCAGTTTAAAGCAGCGTTCAATAATCGCCTGGGTTTGAATCTCCCCAAAAGCATGCAAATACAGGCCAATACGTTGGGCATGAATAAATTCTGGACTGCGGATCAGACGGTTTAGAACTTTTTGTGCGGATTGCCTTTGCTCAAATTTAGAGAGATGACGACGCGTTTTACGAAGGTATCTTCTTAATTCCTGAATGGTCATAGGGCAAAAAGCATATGCAACAAATTTGTGCTCTAGTCTAAGTGGGAATTCTGGAAAAGTAAAAAATAATTGTAAGCTGCAATTTTATATTATTCCGTATCTGCTGATTTAAATTTAGCTAATTTGTCACCAGTTTCAAAGTTAAAAAACAGTTGCATCACTGGTTGTTAAAATGTGTTGAAACGGTCAATTTATTTTTTTTGATTCACGATTTTCCAAGCAATCAATTGTTCAGTGACAAACTCTGGAAATGCATGAGTTTAAGCACTTTGAAACAGCTTTCGATCAATAAAAATACAATTCTAAAGTAGGTTTATTCTGTTTTTGGTGAAAGATAGACAAGGGATCATATAACTATTCTCGACCGATATATGGGACACATTGGACTTAGGCAGAACGCGTAAGACCTAAATCAATGGAGATTGAAGATGATGAATATTGCGAAGAACACCGTCTGCCTTTGGTACGATGACGATGCCGAAGGTGCAGCACGATTTTATGCAGAAACCTTTCCAGGCTCCTCAGTTGGCGCGATCAACCTTGCCCCTGGAGATTATCCCTCTGGGAAAGAAGGTGATGTCATTACGGTCGAATTTACAGTAATGGGCGTTGCCTGCATCGGGTTGAACGGTGGTCCTGGTTTTCAGCATAATGAAACATTTTCATTTCAGGTGGCTACTGAAGACCAAGAGGAAACAGATCGCTACTGGAATGCCATTGTGGGCAATGGCGGTCAGGAAAGTGAGTGTGGCTGGTGCAAGGACAAGTGGGGCATTTCCTGGCAGATTACGCCAGCGGTCCTCATCAACGCCTGTAACAGTCCTGACCGTGCTGCGGCCAAGCGCGCATTTAATGCGATGATGACCATGAAGAAAATTGACATCTCCGTGATCGAAGCAGCATTTCGTGGTTAAGCGCCAAAGATATTGTCTTTCATTGCAGTTGATATTGCTGTGTAGCGCAATTTCACTGCAATAGTTAAATCTTCTCCTTTCTTTTGATCAACTCAAATTATCCCTCAACTCTATAAGGATACGTTACAAAAATTACAGATTAATCCAACTTGATCTGAACCTAAATCCAATTTCTTCATGATGATTCAAGGAGAATGTGCCATGAATTTTCCTCAATTACTGCTTATGGCGGGATGGGTCGCGCTGTCTGCACCTGCCGCTTTAGCCGTTGAACCGCCCATGTCGGGCAAAGCCAGCTCAGGCGCAGCTTCATCTGCTGCCGATAAGAAAGCCATTGCAAGTGCCATGACTGCTGCACCTAAGAAAGTAGCCGCTGCAGCCACGATTGTCGCTGTCGGTGCAGATGGCAAAATACGTACCTTGCGCAAGGGCAATAATGGTTTTACCTGTATGCCTGATAATCTGACCGCTCCAGGTCCAGACCCAATGTGTATGGATCAGGCCGCTCTAGAATGGGCAGAAGCCTGGATGGGGAATAAACAGCCCACAGTTGGAAAAGTAGGCTTCATGTATATGCTGGCAGGTGGTACGTATGCCAGTAATGTTGATCCCTATGCCAAGAAGCCTAGTGCGGGCAATCATTGGGTCAAAACGGGTCCCCATGTCATGATCGTCGGTGCTGAAGCTCGTTTCTATGATATGTATCCTAAGCATAAGCAACCGGATACCGCTTTGCCCTATGTCATGTGGTCTGGGACGCCTTATCAGCACTTAATGATCCCGGTGAAATAGTGAATACCGTAATGACGAATACACGCTGATTCAAACCTTTCAATTCAGGTATTTAATACACTCAATTTTTATGACTGTACTAAGCTACAAATAGAATAGTTCACTTAGAAGCTCATCAACAGATGGGCTTTTATATGAGCATTGCAAAAGTTGAGATGATGCAGATTATACAATATGAGTTGCAGAATAATTTTTGCACTGAATTGAAAACAGGCTGAACCAAAAACAACCATCCAATGAAATTCTTCCCAATTTATACATCTTAAATTTTGTTAATATATTGAAAATAAAATAAAAATTAAACTGGCATAAGTTCTGCATAACTGTATTCAAACTTGGATACAAGGTTGGATGCAGAATGCTTCATCAGAAAATGATCGGCTGGACAGTCCTAAAATGGCGCGATGCCGATCAGTCAAAACAGCTTCAACTGAATCATCTTGCTCAACGCACTACCCATGTTGAGGTGGGTGAACTTGTCTGGATTTCGGTTGCGACTGCTGCACATCTTCGAGCAAAAATCGATGCATTTAAAAAAGCTGTATTTGCGGAAGGTATGCATCAAAGGCTACGACACAGAGCAGCGAACATATTCGATAGCGGGTTTATATGCAGCAGCTGAATCAGAAAAAAACGAAACAGATCCATTCAGCAGATTCAAAAAATAGAGAGAATAAAAGGGGATTCACATGTTTAAAACTGTACTGATTGCAAACCGGGGCGAAATTGCCGTTCGTGCCATTCGCACATTAAAAAAAATGGGCGTAACCAGTATAGCCGTCTATTCAGAAACGGACCGTTATGCACAGCATGTGATTGATGCAGATATTGCAGTGTCCTTAGAAGGGACCAAACCGAGTGATACCTATTTAAGTATTGAAAAACTGATTGCTGCAGCCAAGAATACCGGGGCTGAAGCAATTTTCCCAGGTTATGGTTTTCTGTCAGAAAGTGCTGATTTTGCTCGTGCCTGCGAAGAAAATGGCATTGCTTTCATGGGACCCACAGCTGGGCAGATTTTAGAGTTTGGTTTAAAACATCGTGCCCGTGAACTTGCTGCAGCTGCCAATGTACCCATGACTCCCGGTACAGGGCTGCTAAATAGTCTGGACGAAGCTTTGGCAGAAGCTGAAAAAATTGGTTATCCAATTATGCTGAAAAGTACAGCAGGCGGTGGCGGAATTGGCTTGACCCGTTGTGATGATGCAGACGCACTTCAGGAGGCGTATGAAAGTGTAAAACGTCTGGGTGAGCAGTTCTTTAAAGATGCCGGAGTATTTTTAGAGCGCTTTATCGATCGGGCCCGTCATGTCGAAGTTCAGATTTTTGGAGATGGACAGGGACAGGTAGTGGCTTTGGGCGAACGCGACTGTTCACTGCAGCGCCGTAATCAGAAAGTCGTGGAAGAAACACCAGCGGCACATTTACCTGAAGCGACGCGACAAAAACTGCATCAGGCGGCAGTTGAACTGGGCAAATCGGTGAAATATCGCAGTGCCGGTACGGTTGAGTTTATTTACGATGCAGCACGTGACGAGTTTTATTTCCTTGAAGTGAATACCCGTTTGCAGGTAGAGCATCCTGTCACTGAAATGGTGACCGGTTTAGACCTGATCGAATGCATGTTGAAAGTGGCAGCAGGCGATACTCTGGATTGGAAGCATCTAAGCAGTATTCAGCCTCAGGGTGCAGCGATTGAAGTACGAATCTATGCAGAAGATCCAGTCAAGAATTTCCAGCCGAGTCCAGGGATTTTGACCGATGTGTTTTTTCCGGAAAATGTCCGGGTTGATACCTGGGTGAGTACCGGTACTGAAATTTCCCAATATTTTGACCCCATGATTGCCAAGATTATTGTGCATGCTGAAGATCGGGATACTGCCATTCGTACGCTTAAATCAGTTTTGGCTGAAACTCGCCTGAATGGTATTAGTACCAATCTGGATTATGTGCATACTGTTATTTCAGATCCGCGTTTTGAGCAAATGCAAATCTGGACACGCATGCTGGATGATTTCAGATATGTGCCGAATGTGATTGAGGTGATTCAGCCGGGTACACAAAGTTCGATTCAGGATTATCCAGGTCGTGTCGGGTATTGGGATATTGGTGTACCGCCTTCAGGCCCAATGGATGATTATGCCTTCCGGCTGGCCAATAAAATTGTCGGAAATGCCGAGGCCGCCGCCGGGTTTGAATTTACCCTGCAAGGTCCGACCCTCAAGTTTCATGCAGACAATATCATTGCTTTAACTGGCGCACCTTGTCCGGTAACTTTGGATGAGGACGCCGTAAATTTCTGGCAGCCTATTCAGGTAAAAGCAGGACAAACCCTAAAAATCGGACAGGTTGAATCTGGATGCCGGACCTACTTGGCCGTACGAAATGGTCTGAATGTGCCGGAATATCTGGGTAGCCGTTCTACCTTTGCGTTAGGTAATTTCGGTGGGCATGCAGGCCGATTGTTACGTGCTGGCGACATGATTAAGATGGTGAATCCTGAGCTGCCGGCCGATGGTCTACCTTTAGCGATTGCAGAACCTGAAGTTTTGGCAACAGATCTGATTCCAAGTTATGGCAAGGAATGGAAAATTGGTGTGCTCTATGGTCCGCATGGCGCTCCTGATTTCTTTAAAGCTGAATATATTGAGGAGTTTTTTGCATCAAGCTGGAAAGTGCATTTTAACTCGAACCGATTGGGTATCCGTTTAACCGGACCGACGCCAAGCTGGGCGCGTGAAAATGGCGGTGAAGCGGGTCTGCATCCATCCAATGTACATGACTGTGAATATGCCATTGGTGCAATCAACTTTACCGGTGATTTCCCCGTAATTCTTGCCAAAGATGGTCCGAGCCTGGGTGGCTTTGTCTGTCCGGTGACCATTGCCAAAGCTGAACTCTGGAAAATTGGTCAACTGAAAGCTGATGACACGATTAGCTTCTATCCAATTTCGGTAGAACAGGCCAATGCGCTGGAGCGGCAGCAAATTCAAACCCTCCAAAACTTTGCCAAGGGAGAGATGACCCACGAGGCTGAAGTTGTTGCAGTTCAGGCAGAAAGTATCCTGGCATTGCGTGAAGCTACGCCAGATGCACCAAAAGCTGTATATCGTCAGGCAGGTGACAGTTATATCTTGCTGGAATATGGTGACAACGTACTGGATTTGGCCCTACGCCTGCGCGTACACCGCTTGATGCAACTGATCCGTGAGGCTGATCTGGACGGTATCCTGGAATTGTCACCTGGTGTACGGTCCTTGCAGATTAAATATGATGGTCTGCGTTTGAGTCAACAGCAACTGATTCACTTCCTGCTTGGTCTTGAAGAACAGATGGGCGATTTGCGTGACATTAAAATCCCTTCAAGAATTATCCATTTACCCATGGCCTTTGAGGACTCGGCGACTCTGGGTGCTGTTGAGCGTTATCAGGAAAGCGTCTGTGCCACAGCCCCCTGGCTTCCGAATAATGTCGATTTTATTCAGCGGATTAATGGTTTAAGTCACCGCCAGCAGGTCAAGGACATCATTTATGATGCCAATTATCTGATTTTAGGGCTAGGTGATGTATATCTGACTGCACCTTGTGCAGTGCCCATTGATCCTCGCCACCGTTTACTGAGTTCTAAATATAATCCGGCCCGTACTTTTACCGCTGAAGGGACTGTCGGGATTGGTGGCATGTATATGTGTATTTATGGCATGGACTCACCGGGTGGCTATCAGTTGATTGGCCGTACCGTGCCGATCTGGAACAAGTTTAAAAAGAACAAGCAGTTTGGCGATCAGCAATGGTTCTTACGCTTTTTTGACCAGATTAAATATTATGAGGTCACTGAGGCCGAACTGGATCAGTTCCGTGCTGATTTCGCCCATGGTCTGGCAGAAATTAAAATTGAGGAATACGAGTTTGACTTTGCAGCATATCAGGATTTCCTTGCTGCAGAACAGGACAGCATTGCCACCTTTAAAGCGCAGCAGCAGGCTGCTTTTAGTGCCGAGGTAGAACGCTGGAAAGACGAGTTTGATGCACCTGTAGAAATAGAAGTGCTGCAGGATGACACCGATTACAGCCAGTATGTCCCTCTCAACGCCTCTATGACCGGCAATATCTGGAAGATTTTTGTAGAAGCGGGGCAGATTGTGAAAAAAGGCGACACGGTGGCCATCATTGAAGCCATGAAAATGGAACTGCCGGTCTATGCTGACGATGATGGTATCGTTAAAGCGATTATCTGCCGTTCTGGTCAGACCGTGCATAGTGGTGAGCCACTGGTCTATATGGAGTAATGGAGTGAGCCATGACTATTGTTCGCAATCCAAGTACTAAAGCGACCGGAAAAAGCTCAGACAATCTGTCTGAGCTGGTTCTCCAGAAAATTAAAAATGATATTTTTGACTTTAAACTGATGCCGGGAGAGCGGTTTACCGAATCGGAAATTGCTGAAAGCTATGCCGTCAGCCGTACACCTATTCGGCAAGCTTTGTATCGTTTGCAGCAGGAAGGCTATGTGGACGTTCAGTTTAGAAGTGGCTGGAAGGTCCGGCCACTAAACTTTAAAGCCTATGAAGAGTTATATGATCTGCGAATTTTGCTGGAATGTTATGCAGTCGAACAACTGTGTCTAATGCCCAAAGACCAGTTGCAGGTTGCCCTAGCTGTTTTGATTCAAACCTGGTGTGTTCAACCAGAACAGTATGTCTATGATCTCAGGGAGCTATCTGCACAAGATGAAGCATTTCATTGTCATTTGGTATTTGCAGCCGGCAATGCAGAAATGGCGAAAATTCACAGTGAGATCAGCGAGAAAATTCGCATCATACGCCGTCTGGATTTTTCCAAGGATTATCGGGTTACAGCGACCTATGCCGAACATCAACAGATTTTAAGGGCATTACTTGCACAAGATGCAGCGTTCTGTCTCTCTATATTGGATGCCCATATCCGGCACAGCCGTAATGAGGTGAAAAAAATTACACTGGAAATGTTATCCTCTAGTCCTGCGTAAGTTAATCAGGATAAATTTATTTTATAGCAAGAAAAATATCAGACCTGACTTAAAATTGATAACCAATTCATAACCAGAAAAAACAAGAACCCGCTAGTGGCATCTCAAATTGTTTTTTAAAGTAAGTCGAGGATGATAATAACAAGAGATAAAAATGCTTATTCAGCACATACGACTTTTAGTTGCTGGTACCGCCTGTGCATCTTTCTTGGCTATGACAGGATGTACGATGCCTTCCAAATCGCCCATCACTGACAGTTATGGTTCCCAGCCACATTTGCCCAAACCAAAATCAAGCTTGCTGCCTACGGTCAATATTGCGCCTGCCAAAGGCTGGCCTGCGGGCGAAATGCCTATACCCGCGACAGGTTTGAAAGTTCAGGCATTTGCCAAAGGACTGCGACATCCGCGCTGGCTGTACGTATTGCCGAATGGTGATGTACTAGTGGCCGAAACCGATGCACCGCCTAAGCCCGATGACAGTAAAGGGATCAAAGGCAAAATCATGAAATGGGTGATGCAACGTGCAGGTTCATCGCACCCCAGTGCCAACCGCATCAGTCTGCTTCGCGATAGCAATGGAGATGGGGTGGCTGAACAAAAAATCGTATTTTTACAGAATCTCAATTCTCCATTTGGCATGGCACTGGTCGGCAATATGTTGTATGTGGCGAATACTGATGCCCTAATGCGCTTTCCTTATCAGAACGGTGCGACTCAAATTACAGCAGCCGGTACCAAGGTGCTGGATTTACCGGCAGGCCGTTTAAACCATCACTGGACCAAAAATGTTATTGCCAATCCTGCCGGCAGCAAACTCTATATCACGGTGGGTTCCAACAGTAATGTTGCTGAAAATGGCTTAGAGCAAGAACAGGGCCGGGCACTGATCATGGAATTTGACATAGCCAGTGCTCAAGCGCGACCTTTTGCCACCGGACTGCGTAATCCGAATGGGATGGATTGGCAACCCCAGAGTGGCGCACTCTGGACGGTGGTAAATGAACGTGATGAACTCGGTAATGATCTGGTTCCTGATTATCTGACCTCTGTCAAAGAGGGCGCTTTTTATGGCTGGCCCTATAGTTATTATGGCCAACATGTAGATACACGGGTCAAACCGCAAAATCCTGCGCAAGTTGTGCGGGCAATTTCACCGGATTATGCATTGGGCAATCATACTGCATCATTGGGCTTGGCTTTCTATAGGGCAGATCTGATGCCTCAATATCGAAATGGGGCGCTGATTGGCCAGCGTGGTTCATGGAACCGCAAACCGCATAGTGGCTATAAAGTGATTTTTGTTCCCTTTCAGAATGGGCAACCGATGGGCCCACCTCAAGATGTCTTGACTGGATTTTTAAGTGATCAGGGCGATGCATATGGGCGACCGGTCGGTGTGGCGGTAGATTCTTCAGGTGCCATTTTGGTTGCTGATGATGTCGGTGATGTGATTTGGCGAGTATCACCCTTGAGTACACTAGCTGCAGTAAGTAAATAAAGGTCTAGGGATTCAGGGTTTTATTTA
This sequence comes from Acinetobacter sp. WY4, assembly GCF_018438165.1. Classification (GTDB taxonomy): domain Bacteria; phylum Pseudomonadota; class Gammaproteobacteria; order Pseudomonadales; family Moraxellaceae; genus Acinetobacter. The sequence goes on from NZ_CP053947.1 coordinate 3,048,290, forward strand.
GATATAAACCTGTTCCATAACAAAATTTGAGGCAAAGGCTTTTCATTCAAACGTCAATATTTTGATTGAAAATATGCAAAGGCTCAGCAAATTTTAAATAATTTTTAAGCTTCATTTAAGCTGGCTGAATTAGGCTTTCTGGATATTTTTAAGCGTGATAATAGCATGTATAGAGATTCTGCTGATCCTATTAAAAATATCTAAATCTAAGTGCCAGTTTTAAGTGCGGCTAAAAACTGGATATAAAAGTTAGAACGTTGCAAAAAAGAGGGTTTTAAGAATGAAATCAATTATTGCATTTATCTTTCCTTGGTCATTGTTTATGACCATTCATCGACCAGCCGAAGCGACAGTGTGCTTAATGCTTCAAATTTCGATTTTAGGATGGATTCCTGCTGCAATCTGGGCGATGCATACTTTATATCGGGACAAAATAGCCTAAAAATAGGAAAATAAGTTACTGAAAGAGTTTTTGATTTTGACGGAAGTAAAAGCTCTATATTTTTTATAGCGAAAGATTTTTTTTCATTCCAGATGATAAATACATCAATAAAATGAATCTGGAAGAATGTTCGAGAGAAAGACTATAAAATTAAAATAAGAGGAAATTCAGGAAAAATTATAATTATATTTTGAAAAAGAAATTGAAGTACTCCGAAGATGCCGCTGCATGTGTCGTTACCCTGAACCCGATGAGTTCAAGGAGGATGCGACGTATACTTGCTGGGTTTCCCATACGGAGATGGGCATACACTCTAAATATACAGAACACACCCATAAGTGTTAGTATCGGCAGGGGAATAGACCCGCTGGCGAACACCTCAGAGTTAAGTTAATTATAAACAATAATCCCGGTGTGGCAACTCTATGCTGTTCATGAACTGTAAACAGTTCGGTCGAATGTCCGAAGTTTAAACAGAATTCGAGATTATTCAGTCAGTTCTTCAACTTCTTCTAAAATAGTTTGTAACAAACGCTCGCAATGCGCATATTGTTGCAGTGATCTGTTCATATTCAAGACCTCCTGCATCAGCTCAAGTGCTACCATAATAATCAGCTTACTCGGTTCCATGCGTGGTGCTTTACGGCGAAATTCATCATATTTGTCATTCAATAACTGTGCCGCACGTTCTAATTCTTCCTGCTTGTCAGGAGTAGAGGCCAAACGGAAACTATGCCCCAATACTCTGAGATCAATTGCAATTTGTTCACTCATGATGAGGCTTCCTCAGTCGCTTCAGTCGGATGGGCCAGTTGTTGAATTTCCTGTGCATGATGATCCTGCGCAGTACCGAGAATCGCTAGACGTTGAATAATCGCTTCAACCTTGGCTTTGGCATTTTCATTTTTCTGGGTTAAGCGTTCAGATTCCTGAGTCAGACGCTGAATTTCCTGCTGAGCATGACGCTGTTCAAGGATCATCTTTTCCTTAACTATGCGCAGCTCATTGCGTTCAGCCAGAATTTCCTGAAAACGGTTTTTTAGGTCGGTACAGCTTTTTTCCAGACGGCCATAACGGTCTGCCAGTGCAGTTGCATCATTATTGAGCAGTTGAAATTGGGCACGAGAATCCGTCAATTGTTCTGTCAGATTTTCATTTTCTTGTTGTTTTTGCGCAATCACGCTATTTTTTTGTTCAATTTGCTGTTGATGTTGCATCATTGAAGAGTCTTGCTCTTCGCGCAAACTGGAATTTTCACTTTCAAGCCGTGCAAGTCGCGTTTTTAACACGCCGATCTGCACTTGTAGACGCTGTAATTCTTCTAACATATCGAGGTCGCACAGTGTTGCAAACAAAGGTAATATATAAGCAGTATAAAGATTGGATAAACGAATGCAAGACGATATTTCAGGTTGGACCGAATGGCACCGCAATTTTTCTTCAATTGAGGAAATTTCTAGCCCTAGCGAACTACATGGTTTGCTCACGGGCATTGTGTGTGTCACCCAGGCGCCAAGCAGTGAAGAGTGGTTACAGATTTTAGAAACACTGGATGTACCTGAACTGGATGCCGAAGCATTAGAGTTGTTGACGGGCGAAGCTGAAGATGTGTCCCATGCATTGTCTGAAGATGAGCTGGATTATTTACCTTTGCTGCCTGATGATGAGCATGTGCTTTCAGAACGTGTACAGGCTCTGGCGGACTGGTGTGCCGGCGTGGTCTTAGGTTTCGGACTGGCTTCAGGGCATATCCGTCAGGATGAAGTTGAACTGATTGAACATTTACAAGATGTAGCCGCAGTTGAATTTGAAGACTCGGACGATGATGCCGAAGGTGAAGAAAGCTATCAGGAATTGTACGAATTTGTGCGGCTGATTCCTGTCAGTCTGTCTTTAGGGCGTAAAAAGGTCGAAGTTGAAGAAACGCCCCTCTTACAGCAATTTAGTCAAAAAAATCAGCCTAAAGTTGCTACTACAGAAGCGCAAAGTGTAGTCGAGATTTTCTCGCCTAAACGTCCAAGCTGATGAAATGCTGAGGTGAGTCATCACCTGCTTGAAATCAGGCATATATTTTGCTGTTTACAGTGAAATCTATAGTCTGATTTCAAGACTATATTCTAAATACAAGTATTGATCGATAAGAAAGAAGTAAGGTGTAATGAAGAAATTGACACAGGCAGTTTTTGAGGAACGTCGCGCAATCCTCGCAGGGGAAATCGGTTTACGCAGTATCGCTATTATCGCGACCAGTCCGGTAGCTATGCGTAACCGTGATGCAGATTATAAATACCGTGCAGACAGTAGTTTCTTCTATTTAACCGGATTCGCGGAACCTGAAGCTGTGGCTGTGATTGAAACCTTTGACACTGAAGAAGAAGGCTATAGCTACAGTTTGTTCTGTCGTGAACGCAACCGTGAAATGGAAATCTGGAATGGCTACCGCGCGGGTATTGATGGGGCTATTCAGGATTATGATGCAGATGAAGCCTATGCGATTGATTTGCTGGATGAAGAAATCTTAGAAAAGTTACAAAATAAAGATCAGTTGTTTTATCGCATTGGACAGCATGCAGAGTTTGATGCGCGTGTCGCCAAATGGATTGCAACTGCAAGTGGTGAAAGCCGTCGTGGTACTTCTGCACCAGCGCAAGTAATTCAGCTGGATCGTATTGTCGATGAAATGCGTCTGCATAAAGATGCAAATGAAATTGAATTGATGCAGATTGCTTCCGATATTTCTGCTGATGCACATACTCAAGCGATGCTAGCAGTACGTCCGGGTATGATGGAATATGCGCTGGAAGCCGAGCTGAATTATGTCTTTGGCAAAAATGGCGGTGTTCCGGCTTATAACAGTATTGTCGGTGGCGGTGAAAATGCCTGCATCCTGCATTATGTAGAAAATGACAAAGAACTGAAAGATGGCGATTTAGTCCTGATTGATGCTGCAGCTGAATATCAGTTCTATGCTTCAGACATTACCCGTACCTTTCCGGTAAATGGTAAATTCAGTCCGGAACAGAAAGCCTTATATAACGTAGTACTGGATGCTCAAATCGCTGCGATCAATGCCGTGCAAATTGGTAACTCGTATAAAGAACCTCACAATGTTGCAGTGCTTATTTTGGTGCAGGGTTTGCTCGATCTTGGCTTGATGCAGGGTAATATCGACGAGATTATAGAAAAAGAAGCTTTTCGTCAGTTCTACATGCACGGTACGGGGCATTGGCTCGGTATGGATGTGCATGATGTCGGTGCTTATAAGGTTGATGGTGAATGGCGCTCGTATGAAGAGGGCATGGTCGTGACCGTTGAGCCGGGTCTTTACATCGCGTCTGATGATGAAACAGTCGATGCCAAATGGCGTGGAATTGGTATCAGGATTGAAGATGATGTGGTAGCCACTGCAAATGGCCCGCTGGTTTTAACTGCGAAAGTTGTCAAAACGGTAGAAGAGATTGAAGCATTGATGGCGAAAGCGCGCGCTGCCTAATCCAAGAAAAATACAGAAAGCCGGTCGCGAGATCGGCTTTTTTTATGACATTTCTATGCCATTTTAAAAAAGAACTCCTAGCTATATCACATCGAGCAAAAAGTGATTTAGCTTACGTTTATATCGAACAAGTCAAATAAAACTAACCTAAGTAAAATTTACGGCTTAAAAATTGACAGGAAGTCAACACAGAAAATCTGTTTTTAGCATCAAAGCTACATATTAAATGCGCTGAGATTCTCATACTTTCTCTGATCCTTAAATAAACTTAAATAACAGCAGGAGAACACTTATGAGATTAAATACGATTGACTGGATTGCTTATGCTTTAACAATCATTGGTGGCATTAATTGGGGTTTAATTGGTGCATTCGATTTTAATTTGGTCGCTGCAATCTTTGGTGATATGAGCGCCTTATCTCGAATTGTTTATGTATTGGTTGGTTTGTCGGCATTGTACCTGATTTATACAGGAACGAAGTTGGGTAAAACAGTACACCACACAGATCATCATACCAATATTGTGCGTTAAGCTAATCTTCTTGGGCGAGTTTCTTGCAAGATAGGATTCATGTCTTCGAGTAACTTGCCGAGAGGATAGAAATAGTGTGGAAGATGAAGAAACCTCGGTAGATTTCCGGGGTTTTTTATTGGGTGTTTATACGTTATTAATAGAACCATCCCCAGATCTACAACAATGCCTAGCTAAAGATTGATGATCACTATCATACAAATAAGATTAGATTGTACATGGTTGGATAAATTTTTTTAAAATATCTGTTAGCTCAAAGATCGAATTATATTTATACAATTATCTTAAAATAAGAAAAGAATAGTGATTGTAAATGGGCCTCCTGCTACTGAAAGTGAATATCAGCTCATTTATAAATGGCTTGATTCACAATTTTATCATTCAGGATCTACGAGCATCAGTATGTATTCAAAATTGTGCGAAGCGAGTAGATCGAGTTATACCAATTTGACTAGGTTTGCGATCGAATCGTATAAGTGCCAAATGAAATTACAACATTCCGTTTTTTAATGCTGAGTTGATAAAAGTGAGTATAAATATTTTAGTTGCTGAATTAAAGACAACTTGGTTGGAGTTAAGAGCATATAAAGTCGGAGATGAAATCTCATTATTCCAAGAATATTGTGGCAACGTTGAAGCATCAAAATATTTACAACGGCAGGTGCATACAATAGTCAGTCAGACTCAAAAAATGTTGCAGAAATGGGCGTTAAGTTATTGGCAGCAACCGAGTGACGGATTTTCATGGGTGATTGCTGAGCGAAAAAGTCATCTGGCAATCGGGTTACTAACGATTATTCAACAGCAAAATAACAGCCTTGAAATTCATTTCGGACTTGGTCCTCGATTTCAGGGGCAGGGCTATATGCTTGAGGCGATGAAAGCGGTGATTCAGTATTTTAGACAATATCTTACATTTAAATCACTAGATACTTTCTGTGATGCAGAACATATACAGGCACACCAAGTGCTTTTAAAGACAGGGTTTGAAATCGTTGAACGGATCAATGCCTATACTGTATTGCCGAAGTTGGGGACTGAAAAGCGCGATGTCTTGGTTTTTCAATATAGGCTGGATCATCATGGAGAAAACTAAATAAAACGAATCATTATAAAAATTTAAAGCCTTGAGGTAAGATAAAACCAGTATACGTTTTATGTAATTCGCCATAGATGCGAATAAACAGATAAGGAAGTAAGCATGCAACAAGAAGTCATCATTGTCGGTGGTGGTATGGTCGGCTTAAGCCTCGCATTGATGTTGGCGAAAATCAATATTGCAGTCAAACTGTTGGAAGCCATTAAATACCCAAATTATGATGATGAAAATCTTGCGCCATATCATTCCAGTTTTGATGCACGTAACAGTGCCTTGTCACGCCGTAGCGTGCAGATCTATCAGGAGCTTGGACTTTGGAATGCCTTGCAAGAACATGCTACCCCAATTCTGGAAGTGAATATTACCGAACAGGGCAGTTTTGGTAAGGCTCGACTGAAAGCCGAACAGGAAAAAGTCGAAAGCTTTGGTCAGGTCATTGAAAATGCCTGGCTCGGTCGTGTACTGCTGACCCAAGTCAAAAAAGAGCCATTGATTGAACTGATTGATGGTGTTCAAGTGACATCCCTTATCCAAGATACAGACTTTGCTTATATCGAAGCTCAGCGTGGTGAATCGTCACTAAAATTACAGTCCAAACTGGTTATTGCCGCCGATGGGCGGGATTCTTTCTGCCGTAAAGCCTTGGGTATTGGTGCGTCAGAACATGATTATGATCAGGTTGCGATTGTGACCACAGTACAAACTTCAAAGCCACATGCTCATGTGGGCTTTGAGCGTTTCAGCCATTTAGGGCCTTTGGCACTTTTACCACTACCGGGTGAGTATCGTCGTTCAGTGGTCTGGCCAGTGAAAAAAGGTACTGAAGGAGAATGGTTGGGGGATGAAAATGACCAGCATTTTCTGGATGCCTTACAGGAAACGTATGGTGATCGTGCCGGAAAATTCCAGAAAACCGGAAAACGGTTCAGTTTTCCATTGTCTCAAGTGTTAGCCGAAAAACAGGCTGTTGGCCGTGTCGTATTGATGGGCAATGCTGCCCATACGATTCATCCGGTCGCTGGTCAGGGTTTTAACCTGTGTATGCGTGATGCGCATGTATTGGTGCGTTACCTGAAAGAACAGCAGGTACAAGGCGCAGACTTGGGCGATGCTGCAATATTACAAGACTATGAAAAATCTCGTCTCAGTGACCAGCAGCGTGTGATCAAGTTCTGTGATTCAGTGGTACGTGGCTTTAGTAACCAGAATCCATTTTTAAAGCTGATGCGTAATACAGGTTTAATCGCTTTTGATACGATTCCTGGCATCAAGCCACTCGTTGCAAATTATGCCATGGGGTTAAAAGCATGAGCTTAAATCAAACTAACGAAATATTAGACGTCGTCATTATTGGTGGTGGGCTGGTTGGTGGACTTACAGCGCTTCTGTTAGCTCAAGGTGGTGTGCAGCCTACAGTTCTGGATGCAGCACCAATTCTGTATGCAAATAAAACTTTGTGTGTGGCCAATCCGCGTGTCTTGGCTTTAAGTCAGGCAACCATTCACCTGTTAAAAACGGTGGGTGTCTGGGAAAATTTAGCACGTCAGCAGCCTTATACCGGCATGCAGGTGTGGAATAAAAATGGCTATGGTGAAATTAATTTTGGCCAGCCTTCTGCAAAAACACCTTCGGTAGAACAGGCTTTAGGCTCGATGGTGGAACCAAGCATTTTGAATCTGGCCATTCAGCAAAAGATGCTTGAAGATATTCAAGATTATAGAACACAGGTCAAAGTCAGCCGCATCGAACGTGGCGTCGGTGTGTGGGTCATTCATCTGGCTGATGGTACACAACTCCAAACTAAACTGGTGATTGGCGCAGATGGTGCAAACTCCTTTGTCCGTGAGCAAGCGTTTATCGATATTGATGTACTGGACTATAAACAGGCGGGCATCAGTTGTGCCATTAAAACTGCACAGCCTCATCAGCATATGGCACGTCAGATTTTTCTCGAAACCGGTCCATTGGCTTTTCTACCTATGGCCAGCCTTAATCCGGAAGAGCAGGGACACTGGCAATCGATTGTCTGGACCTTGCCAGAGGATTATGCCGAAGAATATGCAGCGTTGTCAGATGCTGAGTTTACCCAGCTATTAACCCGTGAAAGCCAGCATATGCTGGGTGAAGTATTGCAAGCGACACCACGTGCCACTTTCCCTTTAAAAGCCCGCGCCGCCCAGCAATACGTTCAAGATGGTTTAGCACTGATTGGAGATGCCGCACATGTCATTCATCCTTTAGCTGGACAAGGGGTGAATATTGGCTGTCTGGATGCTGCCGTGCTTTGTGATGTTTTGCTACATGATCAGGCGCGTGGCGTATGGGCACATGAGCAGACCCTAAAACGCTATGAGCATCGCCGTAAGGGCCAGAACGATGCCATGATGCACAGCATGTCTGCGATTGGCTGGATGGAAACCACATTATTCTTCCCGATGGTTTGGGCACGCAATTTCGGCCTGAAACAGGTAGAAAATCAGCCCATGTTGAAAGATGCATTTATGGCGCAAGCCAATGGTCTGGGTTTACTTAAAGACACACGCTACGCAGCTTAAGACAGAAATGTAAATTTTTTAAACAAACACCAATAAAGAGTAACGATTTTGTTTAAAAAAGATACGATTTTTTGATGTTTGGTACTAGGCGAAGGTCGAAGAGATTGCTAAATTTCACTTAATTCGATACCTGACTTGGAATACCAAGCGAGGGCCATTTTTTGGGGAGATGCAAATGACAGACATGAATGATTATGATGACGACGTTGAAGATTCAATTGTTGACGATGATGAAGCAAAAGCCGCTGAAAAAGGCGCGGTCGATAGCACAGAGGTCGTCAGTGATACCGATCTTGTAGAAGCTGAAACTTTGACCGTCACTGCAAAGCTGAAAAAGCGTCAAGCACTTGAAGACGAGATTGCGGCTTTCCTTGCCAGTGGTGGTCGTATTGTTGAAGTGCCGGCAGATGAATCAGTAGCCAAAGAATAAGTTATTGATTAACTTGTTTCTTATAAAAAACACCACATTCAATGTGGTGTTTTTTTTTTGCAAATCCAAACGTAATAGAAAATCTAAAGCAATTAATCGTTTGCCGAAGTCAGTTCTAAAGCACGTTGATAAGCGATTTTCTTTTTAATACCCGTTAAATCTGCTGCCAACTGTGATGCTGCTTTGACCGAAAGGTCCTGTAACAAACGGTTCAATAATTTATCCAGCTTTTCTTGATCCAGATCTTTTTCTTCGGTGGCACCGCCAATCACCAGAACAATTTCGCCTTTTTGCTGATTGTGATCATTGCTAGTGAATTCCACCAATTCACCCAAGGTCATTTTCTTGATAGTTTCAAAAGTCTTGGTGATTTCTCGCGCAAAACCGACCGGGCGATCTGCTCCGAAAACGCTGGCCATATCTTTAACGGACTCCAGAATTCGATGCGGTGCTTCATAGAAAATTAAAGTCTGGGTTTCATCTTTCAGTTTCTCCAGATTCAGCAGGCGCTGACTTTGTCTGGATGGCAGAAAACCTTCAAAGCTGAAGCGGTCACTCGGCAAGCCGACTGCACTTAGGGCAGCAATAGCCGCACAAGCACCAGGTACAGGAATCACGCGAATATTATGCGCTTGTGCAGCACGGACAAATTTAAAACCAGGGTCGCTGATCAAGGGAGTGCCAGCATCACTGATCAGGGCCATATCTTCGCCATTCAGCAGGCGCTGGATCAGCTGATCAATCTTGTTGCTTTCATTATGCTCATGACAGGCAGTCAGAGGTGTTTGAATATTAAAGTGTTTAAGCAATTGTGCTGAAGTTCGTGTATCCTCAGCAGCAATAAGACTCACCGACTTTAACACCTGAAGTGCACGATAACTAATATCATCTAAGTGCCCGATTGGAGTCGCAACAACAAATAACTGAGCACTCATAGGTTTCTCCATGTGGAATAAATTGAATAATAAAAAATGGAAGATTAAAAATAAAATATTGGGCTTGTGTTTAGTCAGCTACATCAGCAGCGTACAAGCAGAAGTGTTGATCATTCTACCCGAATCCGGACCTTTGGCGCGAGCTGCATCGAGTATCAAACAGGGATTTCTCAGCGCCTATGCTACTTCCGCGCAGAAAGTTCCACTGAAATGGGTCAACTCCAATCAGAAAAATATCTCCCAGTTACTGAAACAGCATGTCAATAAAAAGACCCAAATGGTAGTGGGGCCTTTGGCACGTAGCGATGTGGAACAACTGCTTAAGAGCAAACCTAAAGTGCGTACCCTCAGCCTGAATGATGTAGCAGAATCATCACCCCAAGTCTGGCAATTCAGCCTGTCCAAAAAAGAGGATGCTGCTGCCTTAAAAACCCTTCTGGTTAAAGATGGGGTTCAGCAACTGCTGGTTTTACGCCAGCCGGGCAGTGAAGCCGAGCATGAACTGTTGCTGATGTCACTGCTGAGCCAAAGTGATCTGAATTTTAAAATCGTGAACAAGGCGCCCATTTTTTTAATGCGAAGGCAGGGACTCTTATTCCTCGGCAATGCTGAAGGGCTGGCTGCCATTCCCGAATTAAGCCGTAAAAGGATGTATACCGTAGCCAATGCGATCAGCGCGCAGCATAGATTGCCGCAAGGAATCAAGTTCTGTGATGTACCTGTACTTTATCTGGCTGACTGGCCAGATGTTGTACAAGCCTATGCCCAAGAACCGGTCAATATGTCCTATCAGCGCCTGATTGCCTTCGGTGGAGATGCGTGGCAGATCACCCAGCAATACTTGTCGCAACCGCGTTCGCAGAATGTTGAATTTCAGGGCAGAACCGGCCGGATACAGATCACTGAACATGGCATTCAGCGCAGTCCACAATGTTTTCAGTACAGTGGCACAGGCGTCAAGCTATTATGAGGGAAAGAGCAATGCTGCAACAGCAACTAGGTGCATGGGCGGAGCAGCAAGCGGCTCAACGGATGCAGCAACAGGGCTTTCAACTGCTGGCAGCCAATTATCACAGTCGCTATGGTGAGCTGGATCTGATTCTGGTGCGTGATCAGGAACTGGTCTTTGTAGAAGTCAAAGCGCGTGCACAAACCCAATATGCGCAAGCGATCGAGTCGGTTTCCAGAGCGAAACAGGGAAAGATGCTCAAGACTGCGATGTGCTTTATTCAGAAAAATCCACAATTTGCACACTATTACTATCGTTTTGACGTGATTTGTTTTGATTTTAAACAGCAATTTGCAAAAACCATACAGCATGACTTTTCGCAATACCCTTATGATCTGGAATGGATTGAAAATGCTTTTACTTTTGATCAAGAGTTTATTAACCTTTGAACAAAATAAGGTTTAAAGATGCTTATATTTGCTTCAAGATCATTGTAAAGTTCAAGCAGAATTGACATGATCTGAGCATGAAACAGATGATTAGATTAAAAAAGACGTAATAAAATGAAGGAGTCTTGCTGAGTGGTTAAGCGTATTGCAATAACAATGCTGTGTGTCGCAAGTTTATCAGGTTGTGCCAGTTTTATTTCTAGCGGCACAGGTACGGCTCCTGTAGGAACTGAGAGTGGGGCGCGTACCTTGGGGCAGGTGTTTATTGATTCCTCGATTGTCCGTACTGCAAAAATTAATCTTTATAAACTAGATTCGCGCTTCAAACAGGCTCGGGTCAATATTGAAAGTTTTCATGGCAATGTCTTGCTGACCGGTCAGGTGCCCGATGCACATCTCAAGCAGCTGGCTGAAGACAATGTCAAATCCATGAGCGATGTCAAAGCGGTACATAATTTTATTACTGTAGGCAATCAGATCAGCTATAGCACCATCATGCAGGATACTGCGGTCACAGCGAATACCCGTGGCCTGATCATGAAAGCCACTGTGGTTTCGGACAGTAAACTACATGTGCATACTGAAGATGGCGTGCTGTATGTGATGGGACGTTTGAACAGCGCAGAAATTACTGACCTGAATCAGGTATTGCAGCAAGTGGGCAATGTCACCAAAATTGTGACTTTAATCGATAACGTGGAGCAATATTCAAGTCTGGCTAATCAAAACTTTGCTGCACCGGCATATGCGCAGCCGGGTATTGAACAGACGCCGGTTGCGATAGATCCTGATACGGTTGAACCAACCGATGCTCCATAAGGTCGGTCATTTTAAAAACCAATTGTCGAATCAGATTCTGGAAGTCCAGCAACGCTATAAAGCATTTAGACTCTATGATTTTGGCAGTTATGCGCTGAATCGTTTAACGCCTAAACAGGGTTACACGATCGAAACTCAGCTGGCTTATGGTCTAAAATCACGGCAACGCTTTGATCTGTTCCGGAGTCAGCAGCCTTTGCTCCATCGTCCCCTGATTGTTTTTGTGCATGGCGGTGCCTGGTTACATGGCGATAAAAAGGATTACCAGTTTATCGGTGAGGCTTTTGCTAAAGAGGGCTATGACGTGGTGGTGATGAATTATCATCTGGCGCCACAACATATTTTTCCGACCTATATTCATGATCTGCATTTATTGCTGAATCATTTGCAGCAGTCAGCTGGACAGTTGCAGATCTGTGCTGAAAATCTGGTCTTGATGGGACACTCTGCCGGGGCATTCAATGTGATGTCTGCCTTGTATCATCCGCAATCTGCCAGCATTGATGATCACAATCAAATCCGGGCGATTATTGGTCTGGCGGGGCCTTATCATTTTGATTACAAAAATGATCCGATCTGTGCCGATGCATTTGATCAGGCGGTGCCTTATCAGCAGGTGATGCCTTATTATTTTGTTAAAAATAGCTCAATCCGGCATTATCTGTTTATTGCCGAAAAAGACAAGATTGTTGGGCATTTCAATAGCCAGGATTTGGACCGTGTACTGAAAGAGAAGGGCAATCATAGCCATCTGATTCAAATTCCGAAACTTGGTCATATTACGATTGTGGGTTCACTCTCCAGTTTGTTTAGCCGGTTTTTCCAGACCAAGGCACAGGTGCTTTGGGCGCTCGAGGATGCATTTAAATCCTGATACTAATATTTGGTTTAACTAAGCAATAGATAAAAAAGAATCCAGGGGGAGAACATCCACTGGATTCTTTTTTAAGCCGTTGAGCTAAATCTTTCGAATGCAGATTTATAGCCAGGTCTTGGTATCATCTGCGACTACTGTACCTTGAGTCACATGCATGATCATGGCATGGGCAATACTGCCTTTAAACGGAATTTCAGGCAGCTGATCGAATTTAAAGAATTGCGCATCGCTAATTTCTTCTTCCTGCAGCTGTAGCTCACCACCAGCATATTCTGCCTTGAAGGCAATCATCAGGTTACTTGGGAAAGGCCAGGGCTGGCTGGCCAGATACTGGATGTTTTTGAGATGCAGACCGACTTCTTCCAGCGTTTCACGACGTACTGCATCTTCTAGGGTTTCACCCACTTCAACGAAACCGGCAATCAGGCCATACATCTGACTTTTGGTATTGCGCGCGTTTTTGGCCAGTAAAATCTCGTCTTTGCCTCGGGTAATGACGGTAATAACGCAAGGCTGTACCCGTGGATATTGCCGGTAGTTGCAGGATGGGCAGACCATGGCATATTCAACAGCATGCGCTTCAGTCGCTGTACCGCAATGACTACAGAACTTATGGTTGCGACGCCATTCTAAAAGTTGTACTGCGCGGCTGGCCTGTTCGAATTGCTGGGTATTCCAGAACTGTAACAGCTGACGGATGGGAACTAGTTGCAAGCCTGCAGGAATCGGCTCATCGGGAAGGAGATCACGGGCAATCACCTGATCACCCGTGTGGAGTAGCAAATCACTTGCTAAGGCTTCAACTCGTGGAAGTTGAAAGTGTTGATCGACCAGCAGTTGCTGTTGTTGAAAAATATAAGCAAGTGATAATTTGGACATTAGGCAACTATTTTGAGTTTCTCACTACTGTCCAATGCTACCTGAAACATCGCCTGTAATACAGGCTGTTTGTTCTTTAAGTTATCAATCATCATGTCGGCACTGGCCAGGGTGTCTAAAGCACGATGAATTTCTTCCGGACTTAATGCAATCGACAGATCAATACGGTTCTTGATGAATTCTGCAGTGGTGGTGAATGCAGTACGAACATGTTCTGCATTCAGGAACAGCATCGCGCCGCCAATCTCGCAAAACTGTACTGGAACAGGTTCGAGTGCAGTCAAATCATGATCTTGCAGGTAATTGCTGAAAATCTGGCTGGAAAGCTCAATTAGAGCCTTAGTTTCAGTGAGTAAAGCAGCGTGTGCTTCATCCAGACGGTCCAGAGAAATATTCATGTTGTTGACGCGCAGCTGCAAGCGGCTCGAAGTGTGATGACGTTCCAGTACGCCAATCGAGTTCATGGCAGACAGAATCACATTCATCAACTGCTGGGCAAAGCTGGCATCCTGCATAATCTCGGGCTGGCTCAGTGAAGCAGCCTGACGGGTCAGGTCATGATAGGCTTCATTCAGGTTCAACACCTTGAAGATATTGGCCAAACTATTCAGTTGAGCTTGTAATTCCTGAGTCTTTTCAGGCGTCATATTCTGATAGTTGAACTCGATGTCATTACGAATCTGTGCCATTTCCGTGGTCACCAACTCGCTGATGGTATGCATGGTTTCAAAGTCAGGACCATACAGGTGGCGACTGAAGACCTGTAATTGCATATCGGTCAGTAGGTCATCGCCAACATTGAGCTGGCTACGGATAGATTGCGCAGTTTCATCTTCCTGACTGATACATAGGCTGAGCACATTGGCCAGATCAGCCAGCGAAGCCTTGAAGCTGTCTGCCGAGCTAAAATACTGTGCCATGTTGCGCTCAATGCTCACCAAGGTGCGTAGACGTGGCTCATTAATCAGCAGGTGCTCAATATTGTTTAACGCGACATATACCAGATTCCAGTACTGCTTGCTGTCATGTTGCTCTGCAAGTCCAGCCAGATAAGCACCCACCAGTTTGATGGCTTGCAGATCCAGTTCACTTTCTTCCTGATTGATCAGCTTGTTTAGTGACAGCTTATACAGGCGGTGTACATATTGGGATTTTTCCAGGCTTGGTGCCTGTGGCAGTGCAAAATCAGGGGTGACGCAATCCAATAAACCTTCTACATGCTGGCCTTCAGTCGTCAGCGGTTTACCCAAAACCAGTTCCAGACGGTTCAGGGTATCCAGCAAAAACTGTGGAATTTTCACTTCACGCAGACAGATAAATTCGATATAGCGTTTCAGCATGGTGGTGCCTTCACTCAAGGCGATCACTTCTTGAGTATTGACCTGCGCCGGATTCCCCATAATCTTGCGCATTAATTCTGCTGAATATTGAGCGACTTTTGCCAGACTGGACATGTCGATGAGTGCCAGAACCTGGGCGCATTGTTCGAACTGATTTAATGCATCATCAATACCAAAAGGTAAAGTCTGGTCTTCTACCAAGGTGCTTACTGCTGATTCGACTAACTTGATCGAGTTATCAACCTCATTTTTTATTATCAGTAAAGCTGTTGGATCAAAATGTATAGAGGTTTGGTAAGACATGATCTGCACCTTTCCTGGAGTATTATCTATATATGAGCCCCCGCTTTAAACTACGGGGCCTCTTTGTATTTACTATAACTGAAGAACGATAGTTTTAAACCTAAAGTATCCCCGGAAATGTAGATTTTATTTCGCGAAAAGGCAAGCAGTTCCATGTTTTTCTTCGAATTGTTTGACCCAATTCTCATGTTCCTGCAATTCCTGTTCTGACGGAAGAATCACCGGCAATTCAATTTCAACTCTGGCCATCCCTGAACGGCTGTTCTGGTCTTCAGACTGAGACAGGGCATCGATATCAAAAGACACCTGTCCACCGGTCATCGCCAGATAAACATCGGACAGGATTTCCGCATCGAGCAAGGCACCGTGGAAGGTACGGTCGCGTTGTGGAATCTCGTAACGGCGCACTAAGGCATCCAGCGAATTTTTCTGCCCGGGATGTTTGGACTTGGCTAATGCCAGGGTATCGGTGACTTCACAAACCTCGGAGAGTGCTTTAAAACCTGCGCGCTTGAATTCCATATCCAGGAAGTTCATATCGAAAGTCGCGTTATGCGCAATAATTTCTGCGCCGTGTAAATAGTCAAACAGCACTTGAGAAATTTCTTCAAACAGCGGTTTGTCTTGCAGGAATTCATCGGTGATCCCGTGGACATTCACGGAATCGCCGACCGGTGTTTTCGGATTGATATAGATATGAATCGAGCTGCCGGTCAGTTTGCGGTTAATCATTTCCAGCGCGCCGACTTCAATAATCCGGTCACCATCCTGATAATAAAAACCGGTGGTTTCAGTATCCAGAATCAGTTGTCGTGGGCCATGCAGCTGTAGCTTTGCTGGTGTAATGACAATTTGCGGATGTAGCTCAGTCAAGGCAGATGCATCTGAAGATGAAGCATCTTCATTGCTGTCCGTTGCTAAAACTTCAGTCTGTACAGTTTCTTCAACAGTCACTTCAATGATTTCTTCCGGCAGATCTTCCAGTTCTTCTTCGCTCTCGGCCAGATCCAGACCGAAAGGATCGTCTAGCAACCAGTCGGGTTCAGATTTTTTTTTATCTTCAGACATTGAAGGGCTTTGCTTGGATTTTTTCAGGGTTTCATCAGCACCCAGATTGGCCAGCTGATCGGCCATTTCATTGCCCGGATGTCCGGCATGACCTTTGACCCAGTGCCATTCGATGTCACGTCCCTGACAGACTTCATCGAGCTTTTGCCACAGATCCGGATTTTTGACGTCTTTCCAGTTTTTCTTTTTCCAGCCGTGAATCCATTCGGTAATGCCTTGTTTGACATACTTGGAATCGGTATAGATCACCAGTTTGTCTTGCTTGTCACAGAACAGAATCCCTTCAATCGCAGCCGTCAGTTCCATGCGGTTATTGGTAGTATGATCTTCACCGCCATAAATTTTGTGTTCTTGTTGGCCATTAACAATGTACGCACCCCAGCCGCCTAAACCCGGGTTGCCGCGACAGGCGCCATCAACATAAAGTGTGATAGTGTGTGACATAGATTAAATCCGATCAAAATAGAACAAGCTGGAAGGCTTATTGTATAGCGCAAATGCAGTCGATCAATCTATATGTCCGGGATTTTTTAATTTCTTGTAACATTTAACGTGAAATCGCGGTAAATTATTGGCTTGAGTCTTCGACATGCTTCACTACAATGGCATATCTAAAAAATAAATTTATATACGAGTTGTTTGGATTTCTTTATGTATAAACCAACCGCAATTTTGTGGCAGCCGACATTACCTACATTTTTAAAATATTCTGTACTGGGAACTGCACTTGCTTCCCTAGGACTGACGGGCTGTTCATCTACACAAAGTGCGACCCAAACAGCATCAAGCAAGCAGGTTGGATCACAATATCTGGATGCCAGCAGTCTGGATGGACTGGAAGATTTACTCTCTGCAACGGATATGCGTGCAGTCGAAGGCGACCGTTTACAGATTCTGAAACATGGTGATGTCTGGAAACGCATGACCGTGGGTTTCAAGATGGACTTAAGTGTCTGGAATCCGCGGATTGATGCGCAGCGTGGCTGGTTTATTTCACGTCAGCCTTATCTGGATCGCTTAAGTGCGCGTGCATCACGTTATTTATATTACACAGTAAAAGAAGCAGAACGCCGTGGCATGCCGACCGAGTTGGCACTGTTACCGATTATTGAAAGTTCTTATGACCCGGCAGCGACCAGTAGTGCGGCGGCAGCAGGTTTATGGCAGTTTATTCCAAGTACCGGCCGCATTTATGGTCTAAAGCAGACTTCTTTATACGATGGTCGTCGTGATGTGGTGGAATCCACCCGTGCAGCCTATGAGTTTTTAGGCAGTCTGTATAACCAGTTTGGTTCCTGGGAATTGGCACTTGCTTCTTATAATGCCGGTCCAGGTCGTATCCAGCAGGCGATTAACCGTAACAAAGCCGCAGGTCTGCCTACCGATTATTGGTCATTGAAACTACCACAAGAAACCATGAGTTACGTGCCACGTTTCCTGGCGGTTGCACAAATTATTAAAAATCCGGGCAGTTATGGGGTGAGTTTGCCACCGATTGCCAACCGTCCGCATTTCCGTGAAGTGCCAGTGGGCGTTGCCAGTTTAAATGAAATTGCAGCGATTACCGGTTTGAGCCGTGCAGAACTGTATCAATTAAACCCGGGTCATCGTGGTGATCATATTGATCCTGCAAGTCCGCGCCGTATTCTGATTCCAGCTGACCTAAGTCCTTCAGTGGATGAGAAGCTGAAAAAATTATCCGGTTCAGGCGGTTTATGGGCGAGTAACACGAGCAGCCTGCCGCGAAATACGACGACAGTGGTGCCTACCAGAGCCGCGCCGCCAGAATTAAATACCAAAACCATTACACCGGTAAAACAGACACCACCGGTTCTTGCCAATACTCAGCCTGCAACGACTGTTGCCAAAACGACGACTCCGGCTAAAGCTGCAAGTACGCCACCTGTCGTCACAGCGGCGGTAAGTACCGCGACAACGGCCAATACTGTAACGAAGACTACGAAAAAGATTTCGACGCCTAAAGGCTCATCTGCCTTGGCCAGTTTTGCGGCACAAAGTGATTTGCCGATTCCAAGTGCGCCGCGTATTCCGGTAGCTGTAACACCTGCAGCGCCAGCGAAACAGATTCAGGTCGAACCACCGATTTCGGCAGCTGAGCGTCAGCAAGTTGAGCAGGCGGTCATCGCACAGGATATTCAGAAAACTGTAGATGAAATTCTGCAGCCTGTCGCAACACCGGCAGAACAGGCCGAAGTGGTTGAAGAGCTGAAAGCATTGGCGCCGGCTGGCACAGAAATTGTTGATCCTTATGATGGCAAAATCAAGCTGACTGCCATTCAAACCAGCCTGTCTGTGGCTGAGCAGCAAGGTAAAGAACTGACAAAAGGCTTCTCTTATCCAAAAGAAGTTGCTGACAATACCACTGCGAATTCGGTTGAAGCCCAGCTGAATCAGGGCAAAAATTACGTCAAGACTGATTCTGAAGTGGTGGTGGTTGCTCCAAAAGGCAAACGCAGTACCTATAAGGTGTTACCAGGTGATAATCTGGCAATGATTGCGGCTAAAAATGGCGTGAACTGGCGTGATGTGGCGAAATGGAACCAGATTGATCCAAATTCTCCGCTGTATGTGGGTACCACCATTTATCTGTATGATGCCAAACCGGTACAGGAAGCCAGCAAAGCCAAAGAAAAGCCGGAAACTTATGTGGTTCAGGCCAATGACTCTCTGACTAGCGTAGCGAATCAGTTTGGTTTTAGCGTGAAACAACTGGCTGATTTTAATGGACTGAGTACCAATAGCGGTCTGTTTGTTGGGCAAAAGCTGTCACTGAAAGAAACGGTTGCCTCTAAATCTAAAGCTGAAGAGATTAAAAAAGCTGAAACTGCCAAGGTTCAGACCAAATCTTATACGGTGAAACGCGGTGAATATCTGAAACTGATTGCCGATCGTTACGGGCTTTCAAATACCGAACTGGCATCATTAACGTCGGGTCTGACTGCCGGTAGCAGTCTGATGGTGGGACAGAAAATCAATGTACCACTTCAGGAAGTTGAAGGGCTAACAACATCTAACCAGAAAACTGAACAGAAGTTTGAAAATGTTAAAGTCGATCAGACTGCAACTGAAAACTATCAGGTCAAACGCGGTGAAACACTGTATAGCATTGCCAGTCAAAGCAAGCTGAGTGTCTCTGAACTGGCTGCACTGAATGGGTTGTCTGCCAATAGTGGTTTACGTATAGGTCAGACCATCAAGATTCCAGCCGGCAGTCAAATCCCTGAAACCTATACGGTTCAATCGGGTGATACGCTGACCGGTATTGCCGCAAGATATAATTTGTCAATGGACCAGGTGGCGAGCCTGAATGGCATGTCACGTAATGCAGGTTTGCGAGTGGGGCAGCGTCTGAAACTGAGTGGTGACGTGACAGAACCGGTAAGTGAAGTGGTCGCGGAAACTGCGGTCAAGAATACAAAATCGGATTCGCATGTGGTGAAGTCAGGGGAAACCTTAAGCTCTATTGCACGTCAGTATCATTTACAACTGCAATATCTGGCAGATTTGAACGGCCTGAATACCAATAGCACAGTGCGTATTGGTCAGCGTTTAAAAATTGAGGGTGACTTTCCGGCAGATAAAAAAGTTGAAGGCGTGAAAGTGGCAGCTAAGCCTGTAGCTTCTAAGGCAACTGAATCCTATACGGTAAAATCCGGTGAATCCCTGAATGTAATTGCCAGCCGTTTAGGCATAAGCGTGACCGACCTGGCTCAGTTAAATAATCTGAGTCCACGCGCAGGATTGCGTGTCAGTCAAACGATCCAGATTCCAAAACTGGTGACGGATTATAAAGTCAAACGCGGTGATACCTTAATCGGTCTGGCTTCACGTTATGGTCTGAACAGCAATGAACTGGCGGAAATGAATGATCTCAAACCGAATACACAATTGCGTATTGGTGATGTGATTAAAGTGCCGAATTAATGAATGGATCATGAGATTCGCTCATTTATTTAAAACTTTCAGGTTGATCTGGCTAGCCCCGCTGCTCGTGAGTAGCAGTTGGGCAGCCCTTATTACCACCCCATATATCGCGCTATATAACCAGCCGAAATATGCCCAGGCCAAATCCCTGCCTTATGCCAATCCGCAAGCACCGAAAGGCGGTACGCTGATTCTGGGAGCTGATGGCAGTTTCGATAATTTGAACAGCATGAATGGCAAGGGCAATGTCACTGAAGGGGGCAACTATATTTTTGACAGTTTGCTGTCCAAGTCACTAGATGAGCCCGGTGTGTACTATCCCTTGCTGGCGGAAAAAGTCAGTTTTGACCCCAAGAAAACTGCCTTTATTATTTTTCATTTAAATCCCAAAGCACGGTTTAGCAATGGCCAGCCGGTGACTGCACAAGATGTCAAATACAGTTTTGAGTTGTTTCAGACCCAGTCCAATTTTGGCCTGCAAATGTATCTAGCTGATTTAAACCGGCTGGAAGTCCTGTCACCTTTACAGGTCAAAATGCATTTTAAATCCGGACATAATCCGGAAATGGCGATGATTGTCGCGCAGATGCCCATTTATTCTAAACAGGAATGGCAAAAACGTAATTTTAAAGAATTGACGCTGAAACCGATGCTGGGTTCAGGGCCTTATGTCATTGAACACATAGATGCTGGACGTAGTATTAGCTACAAACGCAATCCCCGATACTGGGGCAAAGACTTGATGGTCAATCGCGGGCGTTATAATTTTGACCGGATCAAGTATCGTTATTATCGTAGTCCTGAAATCAAGTTTGAAGCTTTCAAGTCGGGCCAATTTACCTTGCATGAGGAAAAACAGGTCAACCGCTGGGTGAAAGACTACCAGTTTCCCGCCGTTCGGCAAGGACAGGTGCAGCGTTACCGCTTTCAGCATCACAACCCGATTCCGACCCAGAGTCTGATATTCAATACCCGCCGTCAGCCTTTTGCCGATATCCGTTTCCGCCAAGCCTTGAGTTTTGCCTATGACTTTGAATGGCTGAATAAAGCCATGTTCTATGGTGAATATCAGCGCCTGAACAGCTTTTTTTCCAATAGCGAGCTTGCATCTCATGGACGGCCAGGCATTCAAGAACTGCACATTTTAAAACCCCATTTAAAGCAGCTTGATCCGGTTCAACGTCAGGCTGTACTGCAGGACTGGAAATATCCTCAGTCAGATGCCTCCGGTTTTAACCGGAACAATCTGTTAAAAGCCCGTCAATTGCTATTAAAGGCAGGCTATCGTTATCAACAGGGGAAGTTGGTCAATGCTGCGGGTCAACCGGTACAGATTGAGTTCCTGTTGCATCAGGCGGAGCAACAGCGTGATCTGATGCCATATCTACGTCATTTAAAACGCTTGGGCATTCAGGCCAGCATTCGTATGGTAGAAACCGCGCAATATTATGAACGGCTGCGGAATTATCAGTTTGATATGATTGTTGATACCATGCCGCAATCCCTGACACCGGGGCAGGAGCAGAAACAGTTCTGGGGCAGTCAGGCCGCAGCGCAGTCAGGTAATTATAATTATGCCGGTATTCGAAATCCGGCCATTGATGGAGTCATTCAGCAGGTGACTCAAGCTCAAAACCGTGAACAGCTGGTGAATAGTACCCGAGCATTAGACCGTTTACTGCGAGCAGGCTATTATCATATTCTGACTTATGGTGCGGGCGAATACTGGTATGCTTACTGGAATATGTATCAGCAGCCGCAACGAAAACCTAAACTCTCCGCCGGGATTGATTACTGGTGGGTCGATGCAGAAAAGGCCAGACATGTGGCTGATTATTTCAAACAGCACTAAGCTCCAAGCCTATCAGGGAGTGCCATGAGCACTTATATTCTCAAACGTCTGTTGCTGATGATTCCAACCTTGCTGATCATTTTGCTGATCAATTTCATGGTGATCCAGCTGGCACCCGGTGGTCCGGTGGAGCAGGCGATTTATCAGGCGCAACAGGTGAATGGTTTGGCGCATACCGGATTGCAGTATCAGGGAAAGCAAGGCCTCACACCGGAGATGCTTGAGCAGATCAATACCCAGTACGGCTTTGACCAGCCGCTGCATATCCGCTTTTGGGAAATGGTAACGCGTTATGCGCAGTTTGATCTGGGGCAGAGTTTTTTCAAAGACAAACCTGTGACTGAACTCATCTGGGAAAAATTGCCAGTATCACTTTCTTTAGGCCTGTGGAGTACCTTGCTGATTTATCTGGTCTCCATTCCTTTAGGGATTAGAAAAGCCCGAAAACATGGCAGTCTGTTTGATCAGACTACCTCTCTAGTGTTGGCCGTAGGCTATGCCATTCCAGCCTTTATTTTTGCCATTTTACTCATCGTCTTTTTTGCTGGCGGATCTTATCTGCAATGGTTTCCCTTGCAGGGAATTCGCTCTGAAAATTTTGCAGAACTCTCATTCTTTGCGAAAATTCAAGATTATTTCTGGCATATGGCCTTGCCGCTGTTGGCCATGGTGCTTGGCGGATTTGCCAGTTTGACTTATCTGGTGAAATTTTCTTTTGTGGAAGAGCTGAGCAAGCAATATGTCTTGGCTGCGCGGGCCAAAGGTTTAACTGAACATGCAGTACTGTATCGGCATGTATTCCGGAATGCCATTTTAGTGCTTATCGCAGGTTTACCCGAAGTTCTGATCGGGGTGTTTTTCGTGGGCAACCTGTTTATCGAGATTATTTTTAATCTGGATGGGTTAGGTGTTTTAGGTTTTGAGGCGATTATCCAGCGTGACTATCCGGTGATTTTCGGTACTTTGTTTATCTTTACCTTGCTCGGCCTGATGCTGCGCTTGCTGAGCGATTTGCTCTATCAACTGATTGATCCAAGGATTCATTTCAGTTCACGTCGAGGATCACAATAATGTCTTCCTTGATGCAAGCACGCTGGCAACGTTTTAAGCAGCATAAGTTGGGTTTTAGCTGTTTCATTATTTTCAGTGCTATTTTCATCATTTCCTTGGGTGCAGAACTGATTGCTAACGATAAGCCCCTGTTGGTGAAATATGATCATGCTTTTTATCTGCCCATCTTGAAATCCTACCCGGAAACCACGTTTGGTGGAGTATTTGAGACAGAAGCAGAATATAAAGATCCTGCCGTACAGCAACTGATTGCAGAAAAAGGCTGGGCGATCTGGCCCATCATTCCGTTTTCCTATCAAACGCCAAATTTTGAACTGGCTGAACCGGTGCCTTCGCCCCCGAGTGTGCAAAACTGGCTGGGAACAGATGACCAGGGCCGTGATATTCTGGCACGGATTCTATATGGCTTAAGGATTTCATTACTGTTTGGTTTTGCACTGACTTTATTGTCTGCGGCGCTGGGAATTTTAGCAGGGGCTATTCAGGGTTATTATGGTGGATGGATTGACCTGATCGGGCAACGCATACTCGAAGTCTGGAGCGGTTTGCCGATGCTGTTTATGGTGATGGTACTGGTCAGTCTGTTTACCCCGAGTATTTACTGGCTATTTCTGATCATGCTGTTATTTGGCTGGACCACACTGGTGAGTATGGTGCGCGCTGAGTTTTTGCGCGCTAGAAATCTGGAATACGTCTGGGCAGCAAGAAGTATTGGGGCCGGGGATGGACGGATCATGTTCAAACATATTCTCCCCAATGTGATAGGTTCTAGCCTGTCACAGTTACCTTTTATGCTAACCGCCAATATTACTGCACTGACAGCGCTGGATTTTTTAGGGTATGGTTTGCCACCCGATTCGGCATCCCTAGGGGAACTCTTGCTTCAGGCCAAAAACAACTTAAATGCGCCGTGGCTGGCATTGTCTGGATTCTTTAGTTTGGCGATTGTACTGAGTTTGCTGATCTATATGGGAGAAGCAGTACGGGATGCTTTTGATCCAAGAAACTAAATCACAAAAATCTTTAACCATAAAAAATAAGCAGATAAAAATTGTGTAAATTTGACAAGACTGATTGTCAATTGTTCTGGCTTACGTTATAAACGAATACAAAATAATAGTAACGTATCAGGACAGATCATGACTCAATTGGCCGATTCCATTCAAATTCGTAATACCACTTTTAAAAATCGCATCATTAAAGGTGCCATGAGTGAAGCACTGGCCAATGATGCCGGCCAGCCCAATCAGGCGCATTTCAAGTTGTATGAAGCATGGGCCGAAGGTGGCTTGGGTTGTGCTATTACGGGTAATGTCATGGTGGATTATCGTGCCAAGAATGAACCGGGGGTCGTAGTGGTAGAAACAGAACGCGATCTGGCGCAGCTCAAAGTCTGGGTCGACGTAGGCAAACAGCATGGCATGGTACAACTGGTCCAGTTGTCGCATCCGGGCCGCCAGTGTCCCAAGGGCCTGAATCAAGAAACGGTTGCACCGTCCGCAGTCCCATTTAGTCCGGCTTTGGCAATGAGCTTTGGAACCCCGCGGGAACTGCGTGAAGATGAAATCCTGGATATTATCCAGCGCTTTGCCACTTCGGCTGCTATCTGTGAACAAGCAGGATTTGAGGGGGTGCAGTTGCATGGGGCACATGGTTATCTGATTAGCCAGTTTCTGTCACCGCTGACCAATAAGCGTCAGGATCAATGGGGTGGTAGTATTGAGAATCGCACCCGTTTCTTGCTGCAAACCTATCAGGCTGTTCGTGCTGCGACTTCGGAAAATTTTATTATTTCAGTCAAGCTGAATTCAGCTGATTTCCAGCGCGGTGGTATTAGCGAAGAAGATGTCATTTATGTCTTTAAGGCGATGGACGCTGCAGGCATTGATATCATTGAAGTGTCAGGTGGTAGCTATGAAGCACCTGCGATGGCCGGCGTGAAAGCAGACAAGCGCAAGGCCTCGACCATTGCTCGTGAAGCCTATTTCCTCGATTTTGCCGAAAAAATCCGCCAGGAAGTGAAGTGCCATATCATGGTCACTGGTGGATTCCGAACTGTTGAAGGCATGAATGCCGCGCTTGACAGTGGTGCTTGTGATTTTGTCGGGATTGCACGTCCCTTTGCGGTAGAACCTGACTTGGGCAATCGTCTGGTTGCAGGGCATGATGTACGTTATGCGGTTGAGAAAATTAAAACCGGTATTCCAATGGTCGACAAAATGGCGATTATGGAAATCATCTGGTATGCCGCGCAGTTTAAAGAAATTGCCAAAGGCAAGCAGCCTAATCCAAAGCTGTCACCACTAAAGGTCTTTTTGCAGTATCTGAAAGGCAATGTCAAAGCGGTGATCAAGGGACAATTAAACTCGCGAAAATCGGCTTAATCTTTATTAAAAAACCGGACACTGCAAATGTCCGGTTTTTTAATTTCTGGCACTTAGGGGTGCTTTAGGAATAATGCATCGCCTGGGTCTGAAAAGGAAATAATAACTGGCTTAACTGACGAGTCGCCCATAAACCAATTTCAGTATGATGCATATGCGGTGCAGTATAAGGAATCAGTAAATCAATTTTCTGTTCCGCACCTTCACAGCGCATGAAGCGACTTTTTAACTGATTCAAGCGCTGCTGGTCCATACGGCTCATTGCAGGTTCAATTTTTGCTTGTGATGGGGCTGCACTACGTGAGGACAGGCGAGTTGCCAAGCCTGCACCCTGAATCCAGTCTTTAATAATCTGTTTTTCGGTCGCATTAAAGACCCCAAACATTTTACCTTCCGGATGATCGATCATTTTCCAGAAGCGACTTTGTTCTACTGGCGCATCTTTCACGATCCAGCCTTTTTCAATCATCACCTGCAAAAATTCGCTAATCTGGGCAGGATCGGATAACCAATCATTGATGGTCTTGCCACTAAACTGACATTTCTGATTATGAATATATTGACCAATCAGCGCTTTATTCTGGAAAACTTTTAAAGCCATCTGCCCAATATCCAGTTCCTTGATGATTTGGGAAGAACTTCTACCAAGGTCATTCAGGACATAGCCTTTTTTAATTAGCTCCAGATAAGTTTCCGGGTTTTCTGCATGATTAAAATGCTGGATAAACGCTTGCAGGGATTTCTGCGCATGACCATTGTGAGCATTATCAATAGTAATGTGCACATTGAAATAATGCGGATCGATACCCAGTTCAGCCAGTTCATAATTGGTGATTAACAGATGCAGCGGTAACTGTTCATAACCGAGATTAAAGCCAATGACCAGAGGTAAATATTTGGCCGGGGCATAAGCCAGTGCCAACTGTACGGTAGCCTGTTCATAGTAACTGTCATCCAAATGCTCGGCGTAACTGTTCAGCTCATAATGACTCAACAGGTCCTGATACATGGTGACATGATTGGCACGCGGATGCCCTAAACCAAGCTCTTCGAGATAGATGTAAATCAAATCTTTTAGCTCGGGCTGATTACAGTTTGGCACGGTCGAATATAACCAGGCACCATCGACCAGTTTGACCGGTGCAACTTTCGCCAGGAATTCGAAAGCATGAGAAACCGTTGGAAAATATTCCCGAGGCTGCTGCTGTTTACGGCGATTGACATAGGCCTGGAAAGTGGCACAGATTTGATGATGTTGTTCTAAAAGATGCTGTTCAACCTGTGCGGGCTGATCTAACCATCCGAGAGTATCAATATTTAAATTTTTAATCAGATCGCTCAAATAAGATTCAGCTTTTTCAGTTTTGGTATATGTCGAAATTTCAGTATCTTGAAAAAAGTCGACCCAATCCTTAAAGCTTTTAATTTGATAATTATGATTTTTATTTGGCGATAAAGGTAAACTTAGCTCTGTGCTGACGAACATAATCTGATCCTTGCAGATTTCTCTTGATTTACCTTAACGTGCCCTCTAAAAGCAGGGTGTTGAATTTTTGTTCTAATTTATTGGTGTATTGCTTTAAATGAAAATGAACGGATATTTCTATGCATAGAAATGTTAAAACAATACAAATTGTAAAATTAAGAATGGGATGGCAGCCCCCAGAAAGAGAGCTAGATTTGAACGAATGATAAAAACAAGGTTTAAAGTTTTCAGAAATAAAATTTGCAAGATAAAAAAGCCCGAGTCGCAATGCTCGGGCTTTTTGTTGAGATGTTGCCATCTCGAATATGGCGTCCCTACGGGGATTCGAACCCCGGTTACCGCCGTGAAAGGGCGATGTCCTAGGCCTCTAGACGATAGGGACAGTACAGAAGATAAATTTTAAAACCGCTACTTTTAGCTTGAAGTAATGGCGTCCCTACGGGGATTCGAACCCCGGTTACCGCCGTGAAAGGGCGATGTCCTAGGCCTCTAGACGATAGGGACTTAATAAAATGTACTTCTGAAAATTGGCGTCCCTACGGGGATTCGAACCCCGGTTACCGCCGTGAAAGGGCGATGTCCTAGGCCTCTAGACGATAGGGACGTTTCAGAGGTGGGCGTATAATAGGGTGAAAACAGGGGGGTGTCAAACGCATTTCCATAAAAAAAATGATTTTCTGGGTTGAGTGCACAAATTTAAAACAATCTAGAGAAAATACTGGAAAATTACATGGTTTAAGCTGGATTTTTAAGCAATTCCAGAATTGCTTCTACTACCTGCGGATGGAGTAAATAGCCGGTAATATCATGCGGGCGGTGAATATGGGTACGAATGCCGTGGTTAATAATTGCGGGTTGAAACTGAAATGGCGGTTGTGTAAGAGGAAAGGCGGTAAGAAAATCATCAGTTGAATAAAAATTTATCCAGTCGCCTGTAATTGCTGCAGGTCGTACAATGGGTTGCGGTAAATGTGACTGGATCACCTGAAAGGCTAATGGCGATCCTAAAGTAATAAAACGCTGTACGTTCAGTTCAGGATGCTGAATAAGATAATTATAGGCAATCACACTGCCCAGAGAATGAGCAATCACAATACAAGGTTTGCGACCATTCAATTGCCGGGCAATCCGCTCATGAACTTCCTTCATGAAAGCAGGATTGTCGAGATACAGATAGGTTTCAATCAGAAATTTCTGAAGCAGGCTCCGATGCAGACTGGGAAAATAATTCAGCAATAATACAAAGTCTCGCAGTGCAACATTTTTGCTTAGCGTGGTAATAAATTTGAATTTCTGTTTAAAATCCATCGTGTCATTCAAATGAAGCTGGGGAAGATCGGAAATCACGGGCTTGCGCCAGCCAGGACGTGGAACGGGTGCAGGAAGCTGAGGATGGACAGGTTGACGGAAACGAAAGCTGGGCCATTGCTGGGGCATTAAGGTGCCAGCATTCAGGATGTTGCGAACGTTATAGTGTGAAAGTAAGTCTCCATAAAATGGAATGTGAATGTGACGTCGTAAATAACTGAATCTGGCATCATGACGGTGTTTGCGAATGCCTTTTTGAAGTATATGCAGCCAGCGCTGGCGAATCGATGCAGCACTATGATGTTGCTGGTTCATTCCATGAATAAAAATAACTTTCATCGATACCTCACGGAGGTCGATCTATATATTCACAGTATAGAGAAAATTGCGGCAAGCCAAGCTGCACTTTTTGTGGCGTTAATGTTTAAATTATCTTCGATAAAACAATCATTAACAGACATTTGTATATTTATAAAAAAGGCAGAAAAAGCAGTGAATTGGTAGGTTCGGATGAAAGATTATACTGAATAGAAAAAGAATATGAATGGAACGGTAAAAGTTGAATTTAGAGGTTGGTGTGAGTCTTATAGTAATTCCAGGAGCGCTTTAATGACGTCCGGATGCTGAATATAACCATCAATATCATGCAGATGATAGATGGAGGTATGAATCTCCTGATTAATAATCGCCGGCTGAAACTGGAAGGGTGGTTCTGATAATGGAAAGGTAGTCAGAAAATCATCGCTACAATAGAAATTTATCCAGTCGCCTGAAAGTGCAGCAGGTCGTACAATCGGTTGAGGCAAATGAGCCTGGATGACCCGAAATGCCAACGGTGATCCAAGAGTAATAAAACGCCTGATATTCAGCTCCGGATGCTGAATCAAATAATTATAGGCAATCACGCTGCCAAGCGAATGTGCCACCAGAATCTGTGGCCTGCTGCTATAGAGTTGATCATGAATGCGGCGGTGAACTTCCTGCATAAAATGTGGGTTGGCCAAATAAAGATAAGTTTCCAGCAAAACTTATGCAAAAAGCTGGCATGTAAGCTGGGAAAATAATTGATGAGTACCGCAAAATCCCGCAAGGCAATATCTTTGCTTAATGCTGTAATGAATTTCAGTTTTTGATTGAAATTCAGGACATCATCAATATTCGACTGCGGGACGTCACAAATTTGATAGGTACACTGGTCTGGTGGCGATGCCGGTTGCAGCTGTGCGGGATGTAAAAAAGGGAAATGCGGCCACTGTTGCGGCATCAGGGTGCTGGCATTCAAGACGTTATGAAAATGATGCCGAGAAAGTAAATCGCCATAAAAGGGATACGGATATGCCGTTTTAAATAAGTAAAACGGGCTTGCTGTTATAGGTTTTTCTGAAGGCCTGTTTTGAAGAGATGCAGCCAATGTTGACGTAATGAAGTAGCCGTATATTGTTGCTTGTTCATGCCGTGAATAAACACAATTTTCATCGACGCACCCTTAAGGCTGCCCACTATGGTTATAGTATAGATAAAAAAAGAGCGGCCGGAGCCGCTCTTTTAAAACTGATGATTAAGACTTGTTGTGATAAAAGGCATAATAACTTGCATAACACGCTGCAATAAATAGCAGACAGCCTATGAAGCTGATACGCATTGATGGATCAAAGACCATACTGATACAGGTAATAAAACAGAACACAAAGCCCAGGATTGGTACAATCGGGAACAATGGTGCAGCAAATCCCAGTTCTTTGGCCGTATGACCCTGTTTATACCACTGACGACGGAAGTTGAACTGGCTTAAGCAAATACTCATCCAGACCACCACCATGGTAAACGCTGCAACGCCCAGCAAGTTGGTAAAGATCGTCTCTGGCGCAAACTGTTCAGACAATAAACCTGGCAATGCACCTAGCATAGTCACCATGACTGCAATATACGGTACACCGCGAGCATTCAGTCTTGAGAATACGGCAGGCAACTGTTTGCTGTATGACAATGACCACATCATACGAGAAGCAGCAAATAAGCCCGAGTTGGCGGCAGACAACAATGCAGTGATAATTACAAAGCGGATGATGTCTTCAGCATATGGGATACCAATGTGCTGGAATACTGTTACGAATGGACTGCTACTCACGCCTTCAGCGGCCAAGCCTGCTTCCTGATGCGGAAGTAAGGCTGTTACCACGATAATGGTACCTACAAAGAAAATTAATAAGCGGAAAATCGCAGTATTAATTGCTTTAGGAACATTTTTCGCAGGATCTTCAGTTTCACCGGCAGCCACACCAATCAGCTCGGTACCAGAGAAGGCAAAGTTCACAATCAGCATCGTAGCAAAAATCGGGAATAGACCTTCAGGGAACCAGCCTTGTGCAGTTAGATTGGTAAATAAAGGCGCAGCTTCATAGCCTTGATAGCCCAGAACACCAAAGATGGCCAATAGACCTAAAAGAATAAAAGCAACAACCGTGACCACTTTTACCAGTGCCAGCCAGAATTCGGATTCGGCAAACCAGCGGGTCGAAATCATATTGAGACTAAATACGAATACACCAAAGATAATGGTCCATAACCACATGGAAATATCCGGGAACCATTCCTGCATCAGCAAGGCCGCTGCAGTAAATTCAGTTCCGAGAGTGACCGACCACGTCAGCCAGTATAACCAGGTGATGGTATAGCCTGTGCCTGGTCCAATATAACGTTTGGCATAAGCACCAAATGAACCAGATTCTGGCATATGAACGGCAAGTTCGCCCAAACATAGCATTACCATGTACGCGATAATGCCGCCCAGGAGATAAGCGAGAATGGCACCTACAGGCCCCGTTTGTGCAATGACTTCACCCGACCCTAAGAATAGGCCTGTTCCGATTGCGCCACCAAGCGAAATCATGACCAGATGTCGAGTACTCATAGCGCGTTTTAAAGGCGCAGAATTGCCCTGATGCGTAGCATCATTCGGAGATGAGTGCATAGGAAATAAGAAATACTTCAAAGGAATGAAGCGAGCTATTGTAGTGAAAAACTACAAATCTGCAATCGAATAATGGTAATTTCGAATAAGGTCTGATCGTATGAGATCAATAGATGGCGTCCCTACGGGGATTCGAACCCCGGTTACCGCCGTGAAAGGGCGATGTCCTAGGCCTCTAGACGATAGGGACGTTGCGAGGTGATGCGTATATTAAGGATTAAGCCGGGGTTTGTCAAAAGGGTTTTTGCTAAAATTCATTTAACAGTTTAAACATTAGGCAAAACAAAAACTTTATTTTATTAAGATGTTATTTTCTGAACAGATTTCAGGACTATAAAAAATAAATATTTGAAAAGATCACTAAAACTTAGTGATCTGGAGTTTGATATTGCTCAGGCTGAGAGTTTTCAGTTGGCGTTGACACTGTTTCAGTCTCCGCAGTGTGGTTATCATCACGGTTGACGATATAGAGATATAGTGCGGATGGGGCTAAAATCAGTAAAACCAGTAAGATCTTTTTTAACATGATACAAAGGCAAAATATGAAATCGCATTAATTATAGCCTAAGCAAATTAAAAAGAGCAGCAGCATGTACCTATTCAGGCTCTAGAATTTAAAAGTAACATCCGCAATAAATTGGCGGCCGATTTCAGTCATCACACGTGGTCTATCATTTGAGGTCGAGCCTGTTGTATAGGTATTCACGCGGTTGGTTACATTGTTAATGGTTAAACCAAAAATTGCCCTTAAATCTTTTGAAATTTCCCAATCATAGGTGGTGTGCATATCCCATTTAAATTTGGGTTTAATTTCAGAGGCTAAATAGGTGTCAAGCAGTTCACCTTTATACTCGACTTTGTCATTTTTATTGGAGACTACAACCATATTATCGTAACTGTTTTTATAGCTAAAGAAGTTTGAAATACGTACAGGCAGTGTATCGAATGTAATATCCCAGTTTACTCGTGCGGTCCATGGTTGGTTAAAGTTTGGGGCAGGGCGGTCTGACCAATGGATAATTTGACCATCATAAGAGACCCATTCATCTTGAGTGGCTTGATCATAGGCTGAAGTGTAATCTACATAACTGCGGAAGACTTCACTGTAGTCAAATCCCAAGGCAAATAAATGTTGGCTATCCCCCAGTGCGATCGGTTGACGATTTTTAAATGTTAAGGTGTAGATGTCAGCTTTGCCACTTCCATCATTGTTATATTCGTAGAAGAATTTTGATCCATCTAAAGGAGTAACTTTAGTTTTTGATATTTCATCCTGATATTTACGATTGACCCATTTTAGCCCTAGATCCCAATTCTGGATTTGTGTATTCAGGCCTAAAACAGTCTCGTCTCTGAAAGGGGTATTGAGCGCTGAACTACGCGCACCGCTGGATAGTGCAGTTTGTGTTTCTACCCAAGTCGCATGTGGGGTTTCACGTGACAGTTTGTAGAGCAAATCATTTTGAATTTCATTCAGCTCTGTACCTAAAGTTTGCTGAACATAGTAGCGATTCCACCCAGCGGATAAATGCAATTGATCATTACTAAAGGGTTTGTAAGAGAGATGATTGCGAGGGGAAATATTGATATTATTACTCAAAGAGTCATAATCAGCACGAACACCAAGGCGTGTTGAAAATTGATCATTCCACTGAATATTATCTTCAATAAATATATTTAGGCGATCTTGCTGAGCTTTGATATCACCAGCTTTGTACAGAGTCCCACCAGCGATATATTGTCCATTCCAACCATTTATAGTTAGTTTCTCATCACAATATGGGTCACTTTGAAGGCAGGTAGTATCTTTGCCAAGTTCTTTTAAGTTGATCTTTGTCGCGAGTAAAACATCCTCGACTCGTTTCCACGCAACATGAGCATGGCTATAACCCGTACCTATAGTCATGTTGTGTTGGGATTGACCAAGTTTAAAAGGGTCTATATTCGCTTGTAGGTCATAGGAAAGGACGTCTTGGCGTTGTTCAATCTCTCCCATGATGGCGCCCTCTCGAACTACATCGGTATTATTCCAATCTTTACTTCCTTTGGCGTAGTACCAATGCATACTGTAGTTATTGTCAGCAATACGTTGTGTCGCCGAGTTTTGGAAATTAAGTTTGTGTACGAGAGTACCTAAGTTGAAGCGATGTTCAAGTTCCGAGAACAGAGTAAGTGTTTCGGTTTCAGTAGTACTACCTGAATCACGATTACTGTCCACATAACTTAAGCTATCGAGCAAACCATAATCGAAACCAAACTTCGCTTTGGTTGAGGCGTTTGGTGTATAAAATAATGTTGCACCAAGATTTGAGATATGTCGTTCTTGATCAATTGTTTTAGGTGTTTCAAAACCACTTTTGACTGGGATGATAGACTCTCGTTGAGAAGCATAAGCATTAAAGCCCTAATCATTCGAGAGCTTCCCATAAATATTGGTGCTTAGACCTTGTTTGGTATATTCCTTTTGGTAGTCATCTGTGGGCTCTTCAAATTTACTTTCTTCTAAAGGTGAAATTGAGTTGTAGCGAGCCCAATCGCTTTCAGTGTAATCGTAATTGATAGAACCGTGAATTTTCCCTATCTCTGTTTGCGGTGCACATGTTTTAGCATTTACAACACCACCTGTGAATTGACCATAAGCGGCAGACACGTTGCTATCTAATACTTCAAGCTCACAAAGTAGGTTAGTGTTCACTGCCATAGCTTGTGCGCCAGTTCCGATATCTTGAAATGTATTTGTGTTTGAATTTGCTGGATTAATAAGTAGGTTGTTGGAAACACCATTCACAATAAAATTGTTTTGGAAGGTTTGTGCGCCATTAATAGAGATTTCGGCAGGTTTAGTTTCACCTTGAGAACCTGCTGCAAGTTGTGACTGACTAAATTGAACATTTGGATTTAATTTTAAAAAATCGGTAATGTTCTTTGAGCTATTTGGCGTCCTTTCTAAATCTTCTTTTGAATAAACTGTTTTTCCAACTTCATTTGCTTGCTGAGCTTCGATAATAATCGTGTTGAACTTAACCGTTGCTTCATTGAGGACAGGCTCTTGATAATTTGATTCTTCTGCAAAACTAGATGTTGATAAAGCTGTTAGAACCGCAATAGAAAGTGGGGAATAAGCAAAACGCATGAGAAGGGTTAAATCTGCGAAAGATAATGTAAGTGATTATCATTAACTTAGAGTAGGTAATCAATAGTAATGAGAATTATTTTCATTAATTAATTGATAAAAGTGTAGGACTTGAGCAGCTTAAGATGCTGATCAAAGAAATATAAAGAAGAGAAAAAATAGATGGCGTCCCTACGGGGATTCGAACCCCGGTTACCGCCGTGAAAGGGCGATGTCCTAGGCCTCTAGACGATAGGGACGTTTAGAAGATGGCGGTATCTTATTGATCCGCCACCAGAGTGTCAAGCAGGTGAGGTGCGAGTTTGTTTAAAATATAGCAAAACAGTTCAGCGGTCTTCTGCGTATCATATAATGCAGAGTGTGCTTCTTTGCCATCAAACTCGATTCCAGCCTGAATACAGGATTTTGCCAGTACGGTTTGACCAAACATCACCGCGCTTAAAGTCACTGTATCGAAGACAGAAAAACTATGAAACGGGTTCTGGTTTTTGGTTCCGGTACGCGCAATCGCGGCCTGAAGAAAACCCAAATCGAAATGTGCATTGTGTCCGACTAAAACCGCATGGGTACAGTTTTGCTGGCGACGCACTTCATTCACAGATTTAAAAATACGCTTAAGCGCAGTTTTCTCATCTTCAGCCATGGCGATTCGCATTGGATTAGAAGGATCGATCCCAATAAACTCTAGCGAACGACGGTCGAGGTTGGCTCCCTCGAAAGGATTGATATGTGCATGGTAAGCTTGACCTGGCACAAATTGACCATCTTCATTATAAACAATCGGAATGGCCGCAATTTCCAGCAATGCATCAGTCTGTGCATTAAAACCTGCAGTCTCGACATCGACAACTACAGGTAAGAATCCACGAAAACGTTGACCAATGATTGGGAGCGTTTCATTTGTCACACTTTTCTCCATTGAATGGTTTTACCCGCATATAACGGAATAATCTGTTCACCATCCAGATAGTCTAAACTTTCAGGGATTACTTGATCTTCTTTAACCAGGGTAATTGTGCTGGTATTACGTGGCAGGCCATAGAAGTCTGCACCAAAATGGCTGGCAAAACCTTCCAGGCGTTCAATTTTACCCACCTGATCAAATGCCTGAGCATACAGCTCAATGGCAGTCGGCGCACTATAACATCCTGCACAGCCACACGCATTTTCTTTTGCATTTTTTGAATGCGGCGCGCTATCTGTTCCCAGGAAAAATTTAGGATTACCG
The DNA here is from genome assembly GCF_018438165.1 of Acinetobacter sp. WY4. Classification (GTDB taxonomy): domain Bacteria; phylum Pseudomonadota; class Gammaproteobacteria; order Pseudomonadales; family Moraxellaceae; genus Acinetobacter. The sequence continues at coordinate 3,083,838 of NZ_CP053947.1, forward strand.
CTGGTTGCGACTTCCAGCAAAGTTTGCTGATGCGTTTGACGTTTTAAAATCGGCAAGCAGTAGAAATGCGGCTTGATTCCACCGACCAGCATGTCATTGCGGTTAAACAATAAATGTTGCGGCGTAATGGTTGCAGCGACATTACGGTCTTGCTCAAGTACAAAGTTTGCTGCTTCGCTGGTGGTGATGTGTTCGAGCACCAGTTTCAGTTTGGGAAATTGTCTGAGTAAGGGAGCCAGCACTTCATCCAGGAAACGCTTTTCACGGTCAAAAATATCGACATGATTATGCGTCACTTCACCATGTAGCAATAAAGGCACTTGGTGTTCTTCAAGCTGTTCAATTACGCCGTAGACTTTGCTCATATCGCTCACACCACTATCGGAGTTGGTGGTCGCACCCGCAGGATAGAGCTTGATGGCATTGACATGCGCAGATTCTTTGATCTTTTTAACTTCGCTTGCCGGGGTGTTGTCAGTGAAATACAGCACCATACGCGGGTCGAAATTTACCCCTTCAGGCACATGTGCCATGATACGTTCACGGTAGGCATTGGCTTCTTCGACAGTTTTAACGGGTGGCACCAGATTTGGCATGCAAATGGCGCGAGAAAACTGCTTGGCTAAATCGGGAACGGTACGTTGAAGTACTAAACCATCACGCAGGTGAACGTGCCAATCATCTGGCTGGAGAATCGTAATCGTATTCAAGGCAAATTCAGTCGAACAAATAAAACAAATGATAATCCATCTATAGTAAAAATGGTAACGAGAAAGCGCTACAAAATAAGGGATATGTATAAATTAATTTTAAAAAGTATGTTATTTTAAAATTAATAAAAAAATTACATAAATACTTGGCAATGGAATACAAGTACAATCTAGCGAAATTGCAAGATGATAAAGAAGACATAGAACAACTGATTACACGGCAAAGCCAGCGTGTAGGCCCGGTCTTCCCACAAAATCTGGAACAAGAATTCTGGACCAAAAATCTGGAACGCGCCCGTAAACATGTCGAAAAATATGTCTGGGCTGGAGTACTAGCCTATTTCCTTTTTTTAGTGGTAATGATTCCTACAGATTACTGGAGCATCAGCAAAGAATATTTCGTACATGATTTTGTCCTGTGTATGCTGGGCCTGCTCAATGGTGGCATGTCATTAATCATTTTTTATATATTCTCCTGTTTACCCAAGATCAAGCGCTTTTTTCCGCAGGCTTCGATGCTGTTGGTGTTCTGGATACAGGTGTCAATTTCATGCATTACCATGTCGATTAAAACTGATGCCTTGCAGCATCAGTCCATGGCCATAGTCACGATCGTGTATATCCTGGGTTATATTCTGACCGGTATTAGACCGATTCAGATGCTGGTCACCGGATTACTCGCTGCGGCAACTACTATTCTTGTATTGTTTAGCCTTTCAGTTGAATTTAATCCTATGGTTTTTGGCCGGATTTTAATTGGAAGTTGCTTGCTGGGTTATGTGATTAGCCATATGATTTTTGCCCGTGAACGTGTGATATTTCTCTATAGCATTCGCGCCAGAATCAGTGAGCAGATCCAGCGTATCCATACCAACGAATTATTACATTTGAGTCAGCACGATGAGCTGACCAAGATTTCCAATCGACGGACTTTTGATGAGACGCTGCAAGTCCATTTCGAACGTGCACATCGTGAAGAAACGGCATTGGCAATTCTGTTTATCGATGTAGATTTCTTTAAAAATTACAACGATTTTTATGGGCATCAGAAAGGTGATGATGTCATTTCGACTATTGCCAAAACCATCAAAAATGCGATCCGTCATATGGACTTTGTCGCGCGTTATGGCGGGGAAGAGTTTGTGGTGCTCTTGCCAGAAACGGATGCACATGGTGCTTATGCAGTGGCTTCAAATATTTTTAAGGCGATTGATCGTCTGGAAATTCCACATGAAAAATCCTCGGTTGCGAAACATATCACCATCAGTTTAGGCATTACCGTCTATCGTGGTGAAGATGATATTGATAAAGACGCCTTATTGGGAATCGCGGATCAGGCGCTATATCGTGCCAAACAGCTTGGACGCAACCAGATTTATTATCAGTCCATTCGTTCAGTCAATTCAGATATCGCAAATGGTTAGAGATTATTACAATCAATAAACGAACCCTCAATAAAAAACCGCTCATCAGGAGCGGTTTTTTATGAAACTAAAAAGGACTAAAACTTAGTTTTTGTCTTTTAGTTGTGGCACTGCAGATGCTGAACCAACTGCCAATAAACCAGTCTCTGTATAGATGCCCAGTTTCGCACGAGTATCCGTGATATCCAGGTTACGCATGGTCAACTGACCAATACGATCCATCGGCGAGAACATAGAATCACCTTTCTCCATAGTCAAACGCTCAGCTTCATAAGTGAGGTTCGGAGATTCAGTATTCATAATGGTGTAGTCATTACCACGACGCAATTCGATCGTTACAGTACCGGTAACTGCTTTAGCAACCCAACGCTGTGCAGTTTCACGCAGCATAAGCGCTTGAGAATCGAACCAGCGACCTTGGTAAAGCAAACGACCTAAACGTAGACCGTTAATACGGTATTGTTCAATCGTATCTTCGTTATGAATACCCGTTACCAGACGCTCATAAGCGATGTGAAGCAGCGCCATACCCGGAGCTTCATAGATACCGCGAGATTTCGCTTCGATGATACGGTTTTCGATTTGATCCGACATACCTAAACCGTGACGGCCACCGATGCGGTTCGCTTCAAGAATAAATTCAACTGGATCTTCAATGCGTTGACCGTTGATAGCAACCGGGAAGCCTTCTTCAAAAGTAATCGATACTTCTTCAGCTTTTACTTCTACGTCATCTTTCCAGAACGCAACGCCCATGATTGGCTCAACGATTTTGATGCCTGCATTCAGGTATTCAAGATCTTTGGCTTCGTGTGTCGCACCCAGCATGTTTGAGTCAGTTGAATAGGCTTTTTCTTTTGACATTTTATAGTCAAAGCCATTGTCGATCAGGAACTGTGACATTTCCGCACGGCCGCCCAGCTCGTCAATGAAAGTTTGGTCTAACCAAGGCTTGTAAATTTTAAGCGCAGGATTGGTCAACAAGCCATAACGGTAGAAACGTTCAATGTCGTTGCCTTTATAAGTCGAACCGTCACCCCAGATGTTAACATCATCTTCTTTCATGGCAGTTACCAGCATGGTGCCAGTTACTGCACGACCCAATGGCGTCGTGTTGAAATAAGGCATACCACCTGTAGAAATATGGAACGCGCCACATTGAATTGCAGCAATACCTTCTAATGCAAGCTGTAAACGGCAGTCGATTAAACGTGCTTTTACTGCGCCATAAGCTTCAGCTTTTTTTGGAATCGCATCGTAATCGTCTTCGTCTGGCTGACCCAAGTTAGCTGTGTAAGCATAAGGTTCAGCGCCTTTTTGTTTCATCCACAAAAGAGCAGCAGAAGTATCTAGACCACCAGAGAAGGCAATACCAACTTTTTTACCTACTGGGACATTCTGCAAGATAGTTGCATTATCAGACATTGTTCATCCTAATGATATGAAATAGGCACGCCAGAATTGGTGGCCTGAAAAAATACATATTGCATCAATTGTATCATTAATTTATTTAGGTTTGCTTTAGAAAAGAAAAACTCGTTTTAAAATCTCTATTCAATAGGCTTAAATAATCATAAATCGCACGATTTTCACCAGAATCCTGCTGAAAACGGAAGAAATTGGTTATATTCAGCCGAATAAAGTTAAAAATCAGATAAAACAGGAATAAAAGCATGGCGACTCGCATTCCACCTTTACCTAATTTAAATCCTAAAGCTAAGAATGAAACGCTGGCACTGTTACATGGGATTTATGCCGGCCTGATTGGTTTTAGTACAGTGCTGTTTTTATATCTTGAATATCAGCAATCCAGTATTTCCATGCTGAGTTTAGGTGTGGTGCTGCTGCTTTTAGGCTTGCTGATGTTTTTTAATATACAGGCCAGTATCAAGGTGAAGCAGGGCAATGGTTCAGGACGGACTTTATCCAGAGTGATGGCAATCCTCATGCTGTTCAGTTTTCCGATTGGGACAGTATTGGGTGCGATTGCATTATGGAAATCCAGTGCAAGGCAATGGCAGCAATAATTTAATTGCGAAGGTTCGATATAAATATGCCACCAATTGGTATTTGTGCCTGAGAATGCAGACCTGATAGTCATAAAAAGCCCCTAAAAATCAGTTAAAGTACCTTTATAAGATTTAAGCTATTAGCCAAATAAAAATCAGGGATATGTTATGACTACGACGCGCTATGCCAATATTTTAAAACCACTTCATCTGGGTTTCACCACCATTAAAAACCGGGTGGTAATGGGATCGATGCATACTGGTCTGGAAGATCGCTTTTATAATTATCCTAAACTGGCAGCTTATTTTGGCGAACGTGCAAAGGGTGGTGTGGGTCTGCTGATTACAGGTGGAATATCGCCAAACCGTCAAGGCTGGCTGTTGCCGGCGGGCGGTACCATGAATACCTTGGGCGATATTGCACCACATCGTCTGGTGACACATGCAGTGCATAAGCATGGTGCTAAAATTCTTTTACAGATTCTGCATGCCGGACGTTATGGCTATCAGCCTTTTGTGGTTTCGGCCAGCCCGATCAAATCACCAATTTCTCCTTTTAAACCGCGTGAAATGTCAGATAAACAGATCCTGAATACCATTCAGGATTATGTGAAAACTGCCATCATTGCCAAAAAGGCTGGCTATGATGGCGTGGAAATCATGGGTTCTGAAGGCTATTTGCTGAATCAGTTTTTAAGTCGTCATGTCAATCAGCGTGTTGACCGTTGGGGCGGCCCGATTGAAAACCGGATGCGTTTTGCCGTAGAAATTGTCAAAGCCATTCGCGAGGAAATTGGCGAAAAATTTATTATCTGTTTTCGTTTGTCGCTTCTCGATTTGGTACATGATGGCAATACCATGCAGGAAGTCATTACCGTAGCTAAAGCTTTGGAAAAGGCTGGAATTACTTTGCTCAATACCGGCATTGGCTGGCATGAAGCACGTATTCCAACCATTGTGACTTCTGTACCGCGTGCTGCTTTTGTCGATTACACGGCTGAAGTTAAGAAACATGTTTCGGTGCCGGTGATTGCATCCAACCGGATCAATATGCCAGACACTGCCGAAGCAATTTTGGCTTCTGGTCAGGCAGATATGGTGCAGATGGCACGTCCACTTTTGGCCGATGCTTTCTGGGTCAATAAAACTGCAACCAATCGCGTTGATGAAATCAATACCTGTATTGCCTGTAATCAGGCCTGTCTGGATCATACTTTTAAAAACCAGCGCGCAACCTGTCTGGTCAATCCGCGTGCCGCTTATGAAACCGAACTGGTCTATGTCAAAACCAAGAAACCAAAAAGTATTGCAGTGATTGGTGGTGGAGTTGCAGGTTTGTCAGCGGCTACTGTCGCAGCCAGCCGTGGTCATGATGTGACGTTGTTTGAGGCCAGTCATGAAGTAGGCGGGCAGTTCAATCTGGCTAAAGTGATTCCGGGGAAAGAAGAATTTCACGAAACGATTCGTTATTTTAAAGTGCAGCTAGAAAAAACTGGAGTTGATCTGCGTCTCAATACCCGGGTCAATCGCGAGCAGTTGGAGCGTGAAGGTTTTGATGAGGTGATCGTGGCCACAGGTGTCGTGCCGCGTGCCTTGAATATCGAAGGCAGTCAGGCGCCACAAGTGTTGTCTTATGCAGAAGTCTTACGTGGCGCACCTGTCGGTGATCGTGTTGCGGTCATTGGCGCAGGCGGGATCGGTTTTGATGTGTCCGAGTTTTTATTAAAGCCACCGCATCAAATACAGCCGCAACCTGTGGATGAGTGGAAGCGTGAATGGGGTGTAGATTCTCATCCAGATTATGTGACTGAAGGCGGGTTACAGCGTGCTGAAGTAGAACCTCCAGTACGGGAAATTTATCTATTACAACGTAAAAAGACACCGCTTGGCGCAGGCCTAGGCAAGACTTCAGGCTGGGTACATCGTGCCCAGTTAAAAAAACATGCCGTGCGGATGTTGCGCGGTGTGCAATATAAATCTGTCACGGATGAAGGCTTATGGATTGAGGTAGATGGCCATGCTCAATTATTGCGTGTGGATACCATTGTGGTATGTGCAGGTCAGGAATCGGTAAAAGACCTGATGCCGAGTGCTGGGGAAAATACCTTGGCGCAGTATCATATTATTGGCGGTGCAAAACTGGCTGCTGAACTCGATGCCAAGCGCGCCATTCGTGAGGGAGCGGAATTAGCAGCTAAACTGTAAGGATTTGATGAAACTATATGCAGTTGATTGCATTCACTGTAATTTTCACTTGTCAGCCGGACAAAAGCTCCGTATTATTGCGCCCATGGAAGCGTGGCAGAGCGGTTTAATGCACCGGTCTTGAAAACCGACGAGGGTGTGAGTCCTCCGTGAGTTCGAATCTCACCGCTTCCGCCAAATTTTAAAAACCCCAATCGAAAGATTGGGGTTTTTTTATTTCTATGATTTTAATAAAACGATTTAAAATAAGCTGATGGCGAACAAAGTCAAAATTTTAAAATTCCATAATTAATAAATATTCTTTAATTGCCTACTTCAATTTTGATTAATGCCAACGCAATTCTTTCCACATGTTGGTAAGCCGGTTGTTCCAGTTCTTCACCAAAAATATCCGGGTCAATTTCTTCATAGGACCAGATTATATTTTGATGCTGTTTCATCAAATCTTTAAGATGCTGCAAAAACAGATTGCCATGTTCAGTCACGGTCACACCGGTATATAGAAATAAATGTCCGCCAGAATTCAGCCGCTGTAGACCTTCTTTTATAATCCTGAATGATAAATCACAGCCATCCAGCGCATTACCGCCATGACGATATTGACGTTGTTCGGGATCAATTAAATACGGTGGATTAGCAAAAATCAGATCAAATTTTCCATCAAGATTGGAAAATAAATTACTTTGAACCGGATGAATATGGTTTAAGCCGGCAAAACTGATATTAATCTGGCTATAGAGCAAGGCTTTGGGATTCAGGTCTGCAACCATAATTTCATTAACATCCGGAAAATGTCTGGCAATGCTGATCGCGGCTGCTGAAGTGCCACAACACATTTCCACGACCCGTTTAAAAGGGCGAGGCTGAGCAGCTAGATATTGCTTGAGATGATAGATAAAGCGATACGTATCCGGACCGAAAAATACCGCATCTTGCTGAGTGGTTGGAAAAGCTGAATGAATAAAGAGTTCGCCATCGAGTGAAGAAACCCGAACCTGACTCAAGTATTGATCTTCCTGAACCTGTAGAAGCTGATGTTCTTGCAATAATGTAAAAAGGGCAGAATCAAGATCAGTTTTTTTAAAGTTTAGATTCCAGCCAAAGATATCCTGATGGGTTCTGTGCTTATAAATTTCATTCTTTTTCCGATTCAGAATTCGCTGGTGGGAAAGTGGTGTAATGGTCGTGAACTGATAATCTTGTTGTTTTAAAAAGGCTAATAAATAAAACAAAGCTTGTTGCTGGATGCTTTGCATCTCTAAAATCTGGTTCATACGAATATGCTCTTCTATTTATTTAACCTACATGAAAAGATCAATTCACTTTATGGCTGCAAAAGACAATATCAAAATCAGTCGCGAATGATCAAAGCTATACAGCACTGGATTCCATAGAAATGGATCAGTTTATATTCACCTAAATAATGCATTGCTTAGGTAAAAATGTGATGAGAATTGGTTGGATTTGTATAGGTAGCAGGCATAATTTTCTTAGTTAGGAAACCTTATTATGATATTGCCACCTATTATTTCTTATTTACGATTATATGTATAAAAAATGGCTATTAATCACTGGGATCAATAGCCATTAGAGCTGAGAGCTTTAAAAGCTTAGTTGGGTACTTCCGGCAAATCAAACCAGATCACTTGCGCATCTTCGCTTGCTTTAATTTCTGTATCATCTAGAAAAGCAATTGCGCCGCCCGCTTCCACTGTATGTTCAGCGATCTGGACAGTGCCAGAAACAACATGTACATAATTAATATGCTGGGTCGCTTTCACTTCCAGACTTTGGCCTTGCTGAATCACCGCAGTTTTGACTTCGGCATTCTGACGAATATGCATCGGTGCATTGTCATTCGGACCACAAATCAAATGCCACTGGTTCGGTTGCTCATGCGGGTCAAGACGGATTTGCTGATAGTTCGGCTTGGCATCACGTTCATTTGGAATAATCCAGATTTGCAGTAAATGGACCTGTTCGTCGCCTTGGTTCATTTCACTGTGCCGCACACCTGTTCCTGCACTCATCAGTTGCCATTCACCCGCAGCGATTCCGCCATGATTGCCCATGCTGTCCTGATGGGTAATGGTTCCTTTCAGCACACAGGTCAGGATTTCCATATTGTCATGTGGATGCGTTCCAAAACCCTGATGTCCATCAATCAGGTCATCATTAATGACACGTAAAGCGCTGACACCCATATACTTTGGGTTATACCAGTTACCAAATGAGAAACTGTGTTTAGACTCCAGCCAGCCCATTTTTACATGACCACGATTTTCGCTAGGATGTAGAAAAGCATTCATGATTTTATCTCGACATTATTTTTAACTTGGGATCATCATACTGTCGTTTTGTAACTGAAAAAATCTCAAATAGGCGACAGATCATTGCATTTTTGCAACGACAGAGCTGAAAGTAAACATAAGGAATAAAAAAGCCCGCTCAAAAGCAGGCTATTTTTATTCAAATCGGCAGACTGATCATCATTCTAAGAAACGAACCGTTACCCCAGATTTGACTTTACGGCCAAGATCATTGGCATCCCAGTTAGTCAAACGAATACAACCATGTGACGCTGTTTTCGAAATGGTAGACGGGTTTGGTGTTCCGTGAATACCAAATGATTTCTTGCTTAAACCAATCCAGATATTCCCGACAGGACCGTTAGGACCCGGTGGTAAAGATAGTGGTTTTAAGTTTTTACCTTGTACAAAGTTAGACGGTGAATAGCTGTACCAAGGGTTTGGTGCAACACCTGTTACTTTATAGGTTCCAGTTGGAGATGGTGTATCCGCACTACCAATGGTGGCAGGGAATGACGCGATCATTTGATTTCTACTGTTAAATAAGTACAGTTGTTTCGCGCCTTTATGTGCAACAATCAAGTGAATACCTTCAGGCAAGTCATTACGTACATTACTGACCAGTAATTTTTCACCAACTTTATTAAAGTTGGCATTTGGATTGAGTTTCTTTAAAAAATTCTCATCCATATGGAATTTTTCACTTAACATTTCACTGACACGTGTGTAGTACAGGCCTTTCATTTTCGCCTGTAACGCATAATCTGAAGGAATAGACTTGGCAAATGGGCCTGCCAGATCTTTTTCAGTAATGGTGTATTCAACAAAGGCTGGCTTAGAACCCTGACGTGCAACTAGTTTATCCCAGGTTTCCTGAGTCAAAACACCTGTCGGTTTAATGCCATTCATTTGCTGGAAAGATGCAATGGCTTTTAGTGTATTTTTACCGCTTGTTCCGTCAATCGCCCCCGGTGATGCATGGGCATTATTCAGCATGACATGTGCACGTGCGTAAACTGGGAATTGACCTGCACCGATATTTTCATACCACTGGGCATTATTTAAGCCATCTAAAGTCCACGAAGCTTTGGTCGCTGCAGAGTTAGTCGATGCTTTGGTATTTGGTGCTGCGCCAATAGAAGCAGTCTGATCTTCGGTATCCTGTAGCTCATTCAGCGCTTCAGATGCCTGTTTTAAGTCTTGTTGTTCTTGTGCGGTAATTTGCGCTTCTGCAGGTGCTGCTTGGGCCGCTGAAGCTTCAGTTGCTAATGGATCAATCGGATCTTGCACTGCAACATCAGTCACCACTTGGGGTTTTAATGGTTGTTCAGCAGTAGACGCGGCAAAAACTTGACCTGCGAAAATGCAACCTAGACTCACAGCGAGCATTGTGCGAACGAACATGTAACTCAACCTTAAGAATTATTTCTTTAACTATGTGAAAAAACACTATAAGTATTACAGAAAAAATGTGGAGATGCAGTAGTTGTTTTGTGTAAATCACTAGGTTGCCGTTCAATCCGATCGGTTTTTAAAGTTGCCAGAAGTTATTAAAACTGCGGCCTTTTTGCTATGATGTTGGCAATGTCAAAGAAAGATGGGAATGTGAATGACGACCTTAAAAAATGATCGTTTTCTGCGCGCATTGTTGCGTGAGCCTGTAGATGCTACGCCAGTATGGATGATGCGTCAGGCTGGCCGTTATTTGCCTGAGTACCGCGAAACGCGTACCAAGGCAGGAGATTTCCTTTCGCTTTGCAAGAATACTGAACTGGCCTGTGAAGTAACTTTGCAGCCTTTACGCCGTTATGATCTTGATGCCGCGATTTTATTCTCGGATATCTTGACGGTTCCGGATGCTTTGGGACTGGCGCTGTATTTTGAAGCCGGTGAAGGCCCGAAATTTCACAAGACCATCCGTACCGAACAGGATGTCGCCAATCTGCCTGCATTTAATGCCAAGTCGGATCTGGATTATGTGATGAATGCCGTTTCGACCATTCGTTCAGCCTTGGGCGGTCAGGTTCCTCTGATTGGTTTCTCGGGCAGTCCATGGACTCTGGCAACGTATATGGTCGAAGGCGGTTCAAGCAAGGATTTCCGTTTTACCAAACAGATGATGTATGCGCAGCCTGAAGTTTTGCATGCTTTACTGGATCGTCTGGCTGATGCAGTGACTGAATATTTGAATGCGCAGATCGATGCGGGTGCACAAGCGGTACAGATCTTTGATAGTTGGGGTGGGGCATTAGCACATCGTGAATATATCGAGTTCTCGCTGAACTATATGCAGAAGATTGTCGCTGGTTTGCAACGTGAGAAAGACGGCCGCAAGATTCCGGTAATTCTGTTTACCAAAGGTGGCGGTCAATGGTTGGAACCGATGATTACGACAGGCGCAGATGCATTTGGTCTGGACTGGACCACGCCATTGAATGTCGCTCGTCAAACGGTTGCTGGTCGTGCAGCACTTCAGGGTAACCTGGATCCTGCAACTTTATATGGTTCATCAGACACCATCATTAAAGCGACAAAAGCCATGCTGGATGATGCCTATGCCAATGGCGAGAAAACCGGTTATGTTGCCAATTTAGGTCATGGTATTACCCAGTGGGTTGATCCGGCGAATCCAAAAGCATTTATTGATACCGTACATGAGTATAGTGCCAAATATCTTTAGGATGTAAACCTTGATCGATCTATTCAAATCAGGGTTTGAATTTACTTATAAGGCAGCTTCGGCTGCCTTATTTGGGATTTTACTCCTGCTCGCTTTTGCGCTGACTGCTTCTATGGGCAGCGATCTCTTCTTTGGTTTTTACCGGTATGATTATCTGCTTTTTTTTGCTTTGCTGATTCAGGTGGTATTGCTTTATACCAAACTGGAATCCTGGGCTGAAGCCAAAGTGATTGCGCTATTTCATCTCATGGCCATGGTGATGGAAATCTTCCTGACCCATCCGACAATTGCTTCCTGGCATTACCCTCAACCCGCAGTATTTAAAATCCTGACCGTGCCTTTATTTGCTGGCTTTATGTATTCTGCGGTCGGCAGCTTTTTTGCGCGCTCTTTACGTCTATATCAGGTTTCATTTGAAAAATTGCCGCGTTTCAGCCATATGCTGGCTCTGGCGGTCTTGTCTTATATCAACTTTATGAGCAAGTTCTTTATTCCCGATTATCGTATGATTCTATTTGTCTGGAGCGTGCTGATGTTCTGGAAAACCAGAATTCGCTTTCAGCTCAATCAGCATGCTTTTCAGTTGCCGATGTTACCCGTACTGCTGATTCTGGCGTTTATTATCTGGATTGCCGAGAATATCAGTACGTTTTACCAGATCTGGCTCTATCCAAGCCAAATTGAGCAATGGCACATGGTGGGATGGGGCAAACTGGGCTCCTGGTATTTATTGTTATTGCTGAGTCTGGTGTTGGTGCTGAAAATTTTAGGACAGCGTAATTCACAAGGCAATTGGGCGCTCAAAGAACAGTAAAATCAATCAGGTTATGTTTATGTAAAGCATACATTTTTTCAATTGCGCCAAACTTGACTTGTCGCTACTCTGCTGAGTATGTAATTTAAATTACATTATTAGAGTAATAACAAAGATTGCATGAGAATAATTGGAGAATAACTATGTTGAAAAAAATTATGCTGGCGGCGGTATTGGCGACAGGTTCAAGCATGGCGATGGCTGACCGAGATGTCGGTTGTGGTATCGGAAGTCAGGTGTGGGCGGGTCAGTCTGGTATTATTCCTAAACTCTTTGCAGGTACGACCAACGTTCTGTTCACGAATCAATGGCTCGGGATCACTTTTGGTACCTTGGGTTGTAGCCAGGGCGGTACCGTAACCGCTCAAGTGGTGACCTTTACCAATGAAAACGCTGAAGCATTGGCGCGTGATATGGCAGTTGGTGAGGGTGAAAGCCTGAATGTTCTGGCTGAACTTCTGAATATTAAATCTGAAGATAAAGCTCGTTTCTTTAGCGTTTCCAAGCAGAATTTCTCTGAAATTTATTCCGAAGAAAACCAGAATACATTACAAGTTTTAAGCACCTTACAAACTGTGATGGCCAAAGATGAAGTATTGAAATCCTACATCTGATCCGCACCCTAAAAACCCTACTGTTCTGGCAGGGTTTTCTTATGACTAAAAGAAATTGATGAGAATAAGTTAACTGAATGAAATATGCGTTCTTCATGTTGGGCCTGACATTCAGCCCTTTAAGTTTTTCTAGCGAAATTAATCCAGACATCCAGCATTATATCGCTCAGGCCGAAACTCAGCGTCTGGATCAGAGCACTACCTGGCAACGTCTCATGTATGCCAATCCCCAAGGTCATAGCGAGGTTAACTATTCGGGCTATTTCCTGGCAGAGCAGGGAAAAACTGATCTAAAAAAAGAAATGCAGCATAACATTCAGGCTTTATTCCTGAGCGCAGAGCCGAATCAGTCCGTCCGCTGTAAGTTTCCTGCACGCAGCAGCTGGTTAATGCAGCAATTGAATATTTCCGAGCAACAATTGCCTGCGGTCAGTTGCCCGGATTTGGATAAATGGATTGGCGAGGTCAAGCCTTATCAGGCAACCCTGATCTATGCCACGGATTTTATGGGTAATCCCAGCTCGATGTTTGGTCATACCTTGTTGCGTCTGGACCCTAAAGACCAGCAACAACTCAATCTGATTTCTTATGCGGTCAACTATGCTGCGACGGTCGATGGCAATGACAACTGGTCCTTTGCCTGGAAAGGACTAACCGGACAATATCCCGGTGAATATTCACTGATGCCGTATTACCGCAAGGTCAAAGAGTATGGTGACTTTGAAAGCCGGGATTTATGGGAATATGAATTAAACTTAAGCCAGCAAGAAACCAGGTTTTTGGTACAGCATCTCTGGGAAATGCAAAATGTAAGTTTCCCTTATTATTTTATCAGTGATAATTGCGCTTATCGCCTACTGGGACTGTTTGATCTGGTACGTCCCGAGCTGAATCTACAAAAACAGTTTAATTCGACTTCGATTCCGATTGAAACACTGAAAGTCGTAGAACAGCAGGGCTTGATCAAACAGAAAGTTTACCGTCCAGCGCTTGAAACTCAATTGCTGGCTCAAGCCAGACAGCATGGCAAAGCGCTGGCAAAAACTGCGCATCAGCTGGCTTATGCAGAAACAGGTGCAATGCCTTCAATCTTGCAGCCCTATCCGGCAGAAGATCAGGCCAAAATTCTGGAAATGGCCTATGATCATTTATATCTGGACTTTCTCCGACAAACAGTCGATAAATCATTTTCCCAGCCACGTTTTCGCAAGTTATTAGGCTTAAGAAGTCAGCTGAATATCGAGAAACAGCGTAAAGCGCCTGAACGTCCAAAAATAGATCCGGTACAAAGCCATCATGCACGCAATATCAGTCTTCAGGCCGGACAGGTTCAGGGAGAATCCTTTGTCCAGCTAGGACATCGGCAGGCCTATCATGATCTCATCGACCCACAAGGCGGTTTTCGAACTGGCACACAATTGCTGTTTCTGGATGGGGCTTTGCAATATCGTGACAGTGAGCTCAAGCTGGAACATCTGGATCTATTGACTGTCAATTCATATAACCCGGTCAATCCGTTTAATACGCCATTATCTTGGGGTTTTAATCTGGGCTGGAAACAGGAGGCACTTGATGCGCATGGTCAGTTTAGTGAAGATGAGCAGCATGGCGTCGCCAGCTTAAAAACTCAGGGCGGTTATAGCTGGGCAAATGCCAGCCGTGAACATCTATGTTATGCACAAATGCAAACTCAGCTACAGGCAGGCAAGGCACTTGATCAAGGCTGGCGCGTAGGTGCAGGCCCTACTGTGGGGTGCCAGAATATCTGGAGCGATCAGATCAACAGTCTGGTGCAGGTGGAACTGCCATATTGGGAAGATTCGCATCGCTGGCAGCTGAAACTGAATACTGAACTCCAATATGCATTCAATCCACAACATGCACTTCGGCTGTCTTGGGAATATCAGCAGCAACAAGCCAAAGACTGGGATCAATGGAGTCTTGGTTTGATCCGGTATTTTTAAGATTTAGTTAAAACTGATCAACACTATTCATAAAGTGATGTGTATCCATGAGGCTACAGTTCGGTTTTCCCTTGTATAAAAAGATTGGCTGGGTTTGGTACAAATAATCTGATCGATATTTTAGGAAAAATACCTGATATTTGTTATATTTGTCACATAATTTGAGTGAAAATAGCAAGGTTTTGGGGAACAGACAGTATGAATAATGAATGCATGGCAAGACTGGCCGAGCAATGGGAACAGATCTGTCAAAATTATTCATCTGATGACTTATTGCATGCCTTTCACTTTATTCAAGATCATTCCCTGATTCTGGTGGAAGAATTCTATAAAAACATGCTCCTTGAAAAGGAATCTGCAGAATTCTTTTCCGATGACTTGATTCAACAGCGCTTGCGCGACACTTTAAATGCCTGGCTACTTGAAAGCTTTGGTGTAGGGATTAATAAACGCTATGCCGATGCCGTGCAGAAACAGGCGATGGTGGGGCATGTGCATGCGCGTGTCGGAATTCCATCCTGGCTGATCATGCGCGGTGTACGTGAAATTGAGCGTAAAATGTTTGAACTGCTGGATGAGAATCCTCATCACAGTATGTTAACTACCTGCAGTTATATTGTCCAGATCATGGGGTTTGCCACAGAAGTCATGTGCCGATCTTATGAAGCCAAAACAGCCATGAATCAGGAAATTAAACACAGTTATCGTGTTTTTTCAGCGATGCAGGATGTGGCCGTACAAAAAGATAAACAGCGCAGTTCATTGCTAGACTGGGAAAATGAGCTCATGTTCAAGGTCTTTTCTGAGCATGAAAAATTGAATCATCCGATGTTGTCCAAGTCGGAGTTTGGTTTATGGTTTATTCATAAAGCCTCTTATGCTTTTACCGGTTCTGATCAGGTCGATTTAATCATTGAGCGAATTTATCAAGTCGATGAACTTAATCAAGAGATCATGGACTGTACGGACAAAAACAATATGCTGGGACTGATCCAGCGAATCCGTGACTTGAACCGTGAGATTCAGTTGTTAGTAGATCAGTTATTTCAGGTGGCCGAATATATTGAATCAGGTAATGATTCATTGACCCAGTTATTGAATCGTCGTTATTTGAATACCATTATTTCACGTGAAATCACTTTTTCCCGTAAGAATCATACGCCTTTGTCTTTACTTGCCATTGATGCTGATTATTTCAAAAGTATTAATGACAAATTCGGACATGCAGCAGGTGATCTGGCTTTGAAATTTCTGGCCGAAGCATTGCAAAAATACAGTCAGGGCAGTGATTATGCTTTCCGGGTCGGCGGTGAAGAGTTTTTGCTGTTACTGGTGGATACTGATGAAAAACGTGCCCTGAATATTGCCGAAAGTGTGCGTAAATATATTGAAAATGGCATGATTAATTCGGCACAAGGCCAGCAGTTTAAATTTACGGTGAGTATTGGTTGTGTGCTTTATGATGGACATCCGGATTATCAGCGCTTCCTGAATGCGGCAGATTCTGCCTTGTATATGGCCAAGAACAACGGGCGTAACAGAGTCTATATGGCTCATCAGTCCCTGAACCCAGTCGCACAGCCACTCTCGGTTTAAATAAAAGGTCTTTATCCAGTTGCAGACTGCTGCTCTATAAATTCCTGAAATTTCTGTTTTTGCTGAAGATATTCGGGATGATTTTTAGCTTCATCCCATTTCTGTTTAAAGATTTTGGCAGCAGCGGCTTTACCCGGGTCTTCCTGATTGCGCGGTAGCTCTGAACGGCCATGCGCGCCACTTAAACCTTTTTTGTCTTCCGGAACCGGGCCATCGTATTTTTTGCCACCTTTATGGTTGGCATAACGCCGGGCACGGGTAAAACCCATCTGTAAAAACTTGCGTGCCATGTCCGCACCAATAAAATCTTCTTGCTTTAAATAGTCTAGAAAAAGCTGATAGATTTTCTCGCTACTGGCTTGGGCTTTTTCTTCATCTGCAAAGCGCCAGTGTGGCAGGATTTCCGATTTATAAGGCTCAACCAGTAATACACCTTGTTCACCACGGCCAATCCGGTAGAGCTCCGGTCGTTTGCGAAAATTAATTTTTGCGAAGTCCAGCGAATAATCAAAACTATTCGAAACTACACGTGACGGACGTTTTGGTGGAGCTTTTTTGGCAGATGGCTTCATATTCGGCCTTTTCTGAAATTTAAAATTATTCGATATTTCAGCTAATACAAATTATAAAAATGAAAGGGCAGGACACAGAAAAGCCCCTGGCATTTAGAACTAGGGGCTTTCATTTTACTTCGATTTTTTTGAACTGGTCTTCGAGGTTTTAGCCTTGGTTGACTTGCTCTTAGAGGAGCTGCTCGACTGCTTTTTAGCAGGTGCTGATTTTTTTGAAGAAGACTTTTTCACTTTAGTGTCGTCTTTACTCTTGTTGCTGCTTTTCGCTTTAGCCGGTTTTTTCGCGGAAGAGGTCTTTTGGTCTTTCGCTTTATCACTGGCTTTTGAGCTCGAATTTTTCTTCGCCTTCACTTTTTCATCTTTGCTGGCATTGTCTTTCTTAGAAGATGCCGCTTTAGATTTACTGCTCGCCGCTTTTTTAGTGACTTTGCGATCACTGTCTTTGTCACTACTCTTATTCGACTTTTTCAGTTTCTCATCTTGAGTCTTTTTAGCAGTTTTGGCTGATTTTTTGCTGTCTTTCGCCTGGTTATTTTTGCTATTCGCCATGGTTACTTTCCTTATCATTAAAAATCAATCAGAAAGATATAAAGCGCTTTGCTGTATATCAACTTCAAATTAATTTAAGGGGAGAACGGCAGGATTAAAACTTTATCATGTATCCAAGTGTAGGCTTGTTGCAAACACAAGCAGGAATTGTTCGAGTTCCAGACTAAAACATGGCAAGTTTTGGGACAGGTATTTAAACCCTGTTAACAGATGTCATTTATAGCAAGTGAGCTTTGGAGTTAAGTATTGATATCTATTCCTCCAAAAGCAAAAAACCCCGAATGATCGAGGCTTTGAGTAACTTATTTTTAAGCTTAAATAATTAATAGCTTTCTGGAACCGCACTTAAAAATTCACGACGTGTTTCTTTGTCGGTTTTAAAATCACCAATAAATGATACCGTACGTGTGGTTGATTCCTGCTTGCCTACACCGCGCATCATCATGCACATGTGCGCAGAATCAATCATTACTGCAACACCGCGTGCTTTGGTGACTTCAGCCACTGCTTCTGCAATTTGCTGAGTCAGATTTTCCTGAATCTGCAAACGGCGTGCAAACATTTCAGTAATACGGGCAAATTTAGACAGGCCTAAAACATGACCTTCTGGCAAATAGGCGATATGTACGCGGCCATAAAATGGCAATAAGTGATGCTCACATAGCGAATAAAATTCGATGTTTTTGACCAGTACCATTTCACGGTTATCGGAAGGGAAGACCGCCTTGTTGGTCACTTCTTCAAGTGTCTGGCTATAACCCGAGGTTAAATATGAAAATGCTTTCGCAGCGCGCACAGGCGTATCTTTGAGACCAGGGCGATTTAGATCTTCGCCAACGGCAGTAAGAATGTTTGCGTAGGATTGCTGCATAGTCATATGACGTATTCACTTAAACTGAGAATGAACAAGGACGGCATTGTAGCAGAAAACTTTTACAATGCCTTGTTTTGAGGCTAAAACCGTTTACTGTTTGAACTTTGGATTCTTTTCTGCACGTTTGAGCAAAACCAATACCGCACCGGTACCGCCTTGCTTTTCAGGTGCACTGACAAATGCCAAAACATCGCGATGCTGACGCAGCCAGCCGTTGACATAGGTTTTTAAAATCGCTTCTGGACCTTTACCATGTACGATTTTAATCACGTTCTGGTTTTCATCTTTGGCGATCTGGATAATCTGCAGCACGGCTTGACGCGCTTCTTCCACGGTACAGCCATGCAGATCCACAGCTTCAAACCAGCGCAAGTTACCGGCTTTCAAGTCTTCAAACACTTTATGCTGCAAGGTGGCGATGCGATAGCTCAAGTTGGCCTGACTGCCGACAGGATTGAGCATGGCCTGAGTATCTGATAAAGCCATTGCCTCTGTTTCCAGCGGGCCAGTAGCCGCTGCACGCTTTGCCAAGATTTGTGCATCCGGCTTTTTCTTGCGTGGTTTGTCCAGTTGAACCGTATTTCCCGATTCAATTTTTTGTACGCCCTGCATTTGCTTGCGGAATAATTCCAGTTCTTCTAACGCTTCTTGCTCGACAGTCTTTTCAACAGGTGCAGCAACGACCGCAGGCGTTTGCGGCTGTGTAATTTGCTTCTTAAAAGATTTCAGCAGGTTGTACTGATCTTTAGATAATGAAGAATCGTGTTTACTCATAATGTAAAAACAAGGGAGATGCGGAATTTACAAGAATTATAGTCTGAAAATAGACAAAGGAGAACTGAATTGCGTTCATGACATTGCTGAGGATTTTAAATACGCTCGAGAATCTATGATCTACTTTTCAATATTGAAAATAAAAAAGCCCAATCCTGAGATTGGGCTTTTTTAATGCTTAGGTGAGCATTTACATTTTAAACCGCTTCAGGCTCACCAAACAGATCGCGGAAAGCATGATCCGGACGTGGTTGTTTCATGAAGCTTTCGCCGACCAGAAAGGCGTGAATATCATTTTTCTGCATCATCGCAACATCCGCAGGTGTGGCAATACCACTTTCAGTCACCAGCAGGCGTGAAGGGTCCAGTAATTTTTTCAAACGTAATGATGTGTTTAAATCCACATCAAAGGTTTTTAAATTACGGTTATTTACACCGAGCAGACAACGATCAGAAAGTTTTAAAGCACGGGATAGTTCTTCTTCATCGTGAACTTCAACCAGTACATCCAGATGATGTTCAAATGCAGTTTTAGACATTTCTTCTAACTGCTGATCAGACAGGCAAGCCACGATTAGCAAGATACAGTCTGCATGCAGAGCACGTGCTTCGATAACTCCATAAGGATCGATCAGAAAGTCTTTGCGCAGTGCAGGCAGGTCGCAATGTGAACGGGCAATCTGAATGTTGTCATCGTGACCCTGGAAAAAGTCTACATCGGTCAGCACCGATAAACAGGCTGCACCTGCCTCCTGATACTGTGCTGCAATTTCCGCAGGGTTAAAGTTCTCGCGAATAATGCCCTTAGATGGCGAAGCTTTCTTAATTTCAGCAATGACACCCGGACGTTTCGACACTAAAGACTGGGCAAAACCGCGCACAGGTGATGCACCTTGTGCCAGTTCTTCCAGATCTTTATAGCTTTTCTGCTTTAAACGTAGGGCAAATTCTTCTTTTTTACGGTCAACAATTTTGCCTAAAATTGTATTTGCGATATCCACCATGATCAAAATCCCTGACCGAATTAAGCTTCGTAATGTTTAATAGTTTTGGTAAATTCAGACAGTACACTCATTTTCTCAAGTGCCTGACCGCCATAGATAATGTCATGTGCCAGCGCAACACCTTGCTTATAGCTGCTGGTCAAACCGGAGACATAAATACCTGCGCCGGCATTCAGCGCGATCATATTGGCGGCTTTATCGCCGATGTCTGATTTTTTCTTGCCCAGTGCATCTTTGATTAAAGCCAGACTTTGCGCAGAATCTTCCACAATCAGTCCGGTCAGAGTTTGCGATTCAATATCGACCGATTCAGGAATAATTTCCCATTCGGTGACTTCGCCATTTTTCAGTTCAGCAACATGAGTTGAAGAGGCTATACTGATTTCATCCAGACCATCACGTGAATGTACTACGATCACATGTTCAGCACCGAGCTGTTTCATAACTTCGGCAATTGGACGGCAGAGTTCATTGGAAAATACGCCAATGACCAGACGTTGTACGCCAGCCGGATTGGTTAAAGGACCGAGCAGGTTGAAAATACTGCGAATCCCCAATTCTTTACGTGGGCCGATTGCATATTTCATGGCTTGATGATGATTCGGTGCAAACAGGAAGCCGACACCGACATCACGGATACAGCGTTCAGTCTGCTGCATATTCAGGTCCAGATTAATCCCGGCCTGTTCCAGCAAATCTGACGAACCTGATTTGGTCGAAACGCCGCGGTTACCATGTTTGGCAATGGTTGCGCCCGCTGCTGCAATTACAAATGCAGAAGCAGTAGAAACATTAAACAGGTTCTGGCCATCACCGCCTGTACCCACGATGTCCACTAAATATGGAATATCACTGACATCAATTTTGGTAGCCAGTTCACGCATAACACGTGCAGCTGCAGTAATCTCATCAATGCTTTCGCCTTTTAGGCGTAAGCCCATCAGCAGGGCACCAATCTGGGCATCGGTCGCTTCACCTGACATGATGGCGCGCATCACGTCTTGCATTTGATCCTGAGTCAGGTGAATGTTTTTAGTAATATTGCTTAAAGCTTGTTGAATATTCATAAGATGTTCTTAGGCATAAATTTCGAGAAAGTTTTTAAAGATTTGATGACCATGCTGGCTCAGAATCGATTCAGGATGGAACTGCACGCCTTCGACCGGCAATGTCTTATGTTTCACACCCATAATTTCTTCCATAGAGCCATCCGCTTCATTGGTCCAGCAGGTGACTTCCAGACATTCGGGCAAGGTAGCTTGATCAATCACCAGTGAATGATAGCGCGTTGCAGGAAATGGAGAAGGAAG
The DNA here is from genome assembly GCF_018438165.1 of Acinetobacter sp. WY4. Lineage (GTDB taxonomy): Bacteria > Pseudomonadota > Gammaproteobacteria > Pseudomonadales > Moraxellaceae > Acinetobacter. The sequence goes on from NZ_CP053947.1 coordinate 3,105,246, forward strand.
ATTGCTGAAAATCCCGGTATCACTGTGGTACATATCAGACAGACGGCCATGCATGACACGTTTGGCACGCACGATATCACCGCCAAATGCCTGCCCAATACTTTGATGACCAAGACAAACGCCCAGTAAAGGAATTTTGCCAGCAAAATGCTGAATGGCAGGAATAGAAATTCCTGCCTCACTTGGCGAGCACGGGCCGGGGCCAATCACTAAATACTTAGGTTGCCATCGCTCTATATCTTCCAATGTCACGGCATCATTACGGACTACTTTTACTTCTTGATTCAGTTCGCCAAAATATTGGACGATGTTATAAGTAAAGGAGTCATAGTTGTCGATCATTAAAAGCATGAGCTTAACCTATTGAAATTAATGCACTTAACTGTGCTAATGTTGTCCAGATCGTACTTTATTTATACGTGTTGCAAGCACTTGCCTGACACAACTAAATCATTGATTTCATTGTGTGAAAATAAAGCACGCTTCATCATAGCAAAAAATAGCTGCATTCGGCGCAACAATTTCGTTCAATTTATTGGCTTTAGAAACCTATAGAAAATTAAATAAAATTTTAATCATGATTTAAAGTAATAGACTTACTCAGAGAAAGTTTTAAATGAATATTTTTTAGAGTAAAACTTAAAAATGAAAAAATGAGATCAAAGAGAGGTAAAATGCTTGATGAAAAAAACATCACTTGAATAATTAAGCTTTATATAAACTTTTCTATTGAAAGTAGATTTAAAGAAAATGCCTCATAATAGGCATACAATCCCAAATGAATCGCAAAATTTTCTTTACTGATACCTACCAAAAAACGCTCAATTTTTAGCCAAAAACAAGTAAAAACATAACAAAAGTAAGAAAAAGCAGCATATTTGCTATAAAAAGCTATGTTTCTCATACATCTTTATAGATACATGCACTATTTGGGTGCGCTAAAAAATAAAGCTGAAATAAAATAAATGAAGAATGCTTGAATATAGTGCATTTAGTTTTGCAGCTAGTATAATAGCCGCAAAGTATTTTTGTCACTTCATGATTTCTTATAAAGATTTCAATATTTTATCTATACTTTTAAAAGTTGGTACGGTAATTGCTTAATAACTATCAACTGCTAACACGCACTTCACGGGTGCAACAAAAACATCGGAGCAAAATGAGCATGGCGAACAAGGTCCTTCAACTCATACAAGAAAGTGGCGCAAAATGGGTCGATTTTCGCTTTACTGATACCAAGGGTAAAGAACAACACGTCACTTACCCAGCAGACAGTATTGATGAAGATACATTTGAAGACGGCAAAATGTTTGACGGTTCTTCAATTGCAGGTTGGAAAGGCATCGAAGCATCGGACATGATTTTACGTCCGGATGCGGCAACAGGTTTTATCGACCCGTTCTTTGCAGAGCCAACAGTTGTTGTAACTTGTGACGTAATCGAGCCATCAACTGGTCAAGGTTATGATCGTGACCCACGTTCGATTGCGCGCCGTGCAGAAGAATATTTGAAATCTACCGGTATCGGTGACACTGCATTCTTTGGTCCAGAACCAGAATTCTTCGTATTTGACGAAGTAAAATGGGAAATCGACATGTCTGGCGCGCGCCATACATTGATCGCTGAAGAAGCTGCTTGGTCAACTAACAAAGACTACGAAGGCGGTAACTCTGGTCACCGTCCACGCGTAAAAGGCGGTTACTTCCCAGTTCCTCCTGTAGATTCTTCACATGACATGCGTGCAGACATGTGTGCGCGTATCGAAGACATCATGGGTCCAGGTCGTGTAGAAGTACATCACCACGAAGTTGCTTCTTGCCAGTTAGAAATTGGTGTGAGCTTCAACACTATGGTGCGTAAAGCAGACGAAGTTCAACAGTTCAAATATGCGGTTTGGAACGTTGCGCATCAATATGCAAAAACAGCAACCTTTATGCCTAAACCAATGGTTGGCGATAACGGTTCTGGTATGCACGTGCATATGTCGATCTCTAAAGACGGCAAAAACCTGTTTGCTGGTGATGAATATGCAGGCCTTTCAGAAATGGCGTTGTACTTCATCGGTGGTGTAATTAAACATGCCCGTTCTTTGAATGCGATCACTAACCCTTCTACAAACTCGTATAAGCGTTTGGTTCCACATTTCGAAGCACCGATTATGCTTGCTTACTCAGCGCGTAACCGTTCTGCATCTATCCGTATTCCTTACGTGTCTAGCCCGAAAGGCAAGCGTATTGAAGCGCGTTTTCCAGATCCAATGATGAACCCGTACCTAGGTTTCGCGGCATTGTTGATGGCTGGTCTTGACGGTATTCAAAACAAGATCCACCCAGGTGAAGCTGCTGACAAGAACTTGTACGATCTTCCACCGGAAGAAGAAGCAAAAATACCTACAGTGGCGCATAGCCTGGATATGGCGCTTGAAGCACTTCAAGCGGATCATGATTACCTGTTAAAAGGTGGCGTGTTCACGAAAGAAATGCTTGATGCTTATATCGAGCTTAAAACTGAAGAAGTTCGTCGTCTAAACACGACTACTCACCCAGTTGAATTTGATATGTACTACAGCTTGTAATTCATCACGAATTAAAGCGAAGAAAACCCGCGCATGTCGCGGGTTTTTTTGTATCATCTATTTATAATTTTAAATGATTAATGGGCTTAAATGGCACAACGTAAAAAGCAGACCAGCTTTTATCCATGGATTGATCCAAAAGATCATGACAAAGGTTTTAAGTTGAACTTCTCTGAAGTGACTTATCTTGAAGTGGGGCGGACTCCCGAGGGTTATAAGCAGGCTCAATTTGTGGCGCTGAAAAATCCTGAAATGGCGCTGGATTATGCTTATCCAGAATCATTTTATTTGAGTACTGAAGGTTTTATTTTAATTAAAACCCCACAAGGCAAATATGAAATCATTGCAAAAACAGATAACTGTTAACAATGAATAGTCGTTCTAGAAATCAAAATCAGCGTGTGTTGCTGTCAACTCTGCCTGTTGAGTTAAAACCGTGGCTGTATGCATCGGGTTCACTCACGCAACAACTGACCGATTTGGCGCAAGGACAATTCCATGTCGAGCCAATTCAAGAGCATTTTCAGCGTTTAAGCTTTGCCAATGCCAAATGGATGCAGATGTCACATCAGCATACTTCCTGGGTGCGTGAAAGTTATCTCTACGGCTCGGAACAGTCTCCTTGGGTGAAAGCCAAAAGCATCTTTCCGATTTTAAGCCTGCAAAAAAAAGCCCGAATTTTTCAGCATATTGGCACCAAACCGATTGGCTGGTTTCTGTTTCAGCGCACTAATCCACTGTGCCAGCGTCGGGTGGTACTTTTAGATGAGGGCTGGACCCGTCAGAGCTGCTATACTTGGCACGGCTGTAAATTTATCGTACAAGAAACATTTTTACCTGCATTTGAACACTTTATACAAAATTCACGGGCTTGATTTTTATGGCAACCGCACAAGCAATCACCTGGCGTGAGCGTCTTAGCGCCTATTATTATCTTTGTCGTTTTGATAAACCGATTGGGACTGAACTGGTTTTTTGGCCTACCATGTGGGCGCTGTGGATTGCAGCTCAGGGAATGCCACGTATTGAAATTTTAATTCCCATGATTTTGGGTGTGATTTTTATGCGGGCGGCAGGCTGTGCCATTAATGATTTTGCTGACCGTAAAGTCGATGCACATGTGGAGCGTACTAAAAACCGTCCGCTAGCGACTGGGATTATCAGTGCCAAAGAAGCTGTGATGGTATTTCTGGTTTTGGTGTCTGCCAGTGCCTGCCTACTATTTTTTCTGCCAATCGAAACTTTTTACTGGTCATTTGGGGCTTTATTTTTAGCGTTTATTTATCCTTTTATGAAGCGCTATACCCATTTACCTCAAGTCTTTTTGGGTGCAGCATTTTCCTGGTCGATTCCGATGGCTTATACCGCAGTTGGACAAACGCCGGATTTAACCTGCTGGCTTCTATATTTTGGTAATCTGGCCTGGACCGTAGCCTATGATACCCAATATGCAATTGCAGATCGTGAATACGATTTAAAGATTGGGGTGAAATCAACCGCGATCTTATTTGGTCGATATGATATTCAGATCATTAGCGCTTTGCAGGCCATTAGTATTCTTTTGATTGCTGTAGCACTTTGGCTAGAAAATTTACTGATTCCATTTGGTTTGGCTGCATTAATTGTTGTCGCTCTCGATTTTATTTACCAATGGTTTAAAACTCGAGATAAAAATCCACATTTGTGTTTCTGGGCGTTTAGGCATAACCGCTGGATTGGACTGATTATTTTTGCAGGAATACTACTGGCTTTGAGGTAGTGACTGTCTATCGACTGAGAAAAAAGCGTCCTATAAGGATGCTTTTGTTATTGCCTAATCTATAAGGCTTGAGCTATGACTTTATTTTGTTATATTGGGCAGTGTAATTAAATGACGAAATTAAAGCAGGTTTGTTATGTCTGAGCAGCCACAGCCCCGCAGTATCAAAAAGCTATTGATCTTCGGTACGCTTGCACTTTGTATTCCGGTATTTTTAATTAGTATGGCATTTCTTGCAGTGAATAGTGATGCTAAAAATCAGGAAAAATACAAGCAGCAGCAGGCAGATATGATTGCACGTATTGAAGCACGAGAAGCTGCGGAAAAGCTCAAAGCAGAGCAGGATGCTAAGGTAAATTCAACACAAGCTGTGTCTAAAAGTAGTGCAACAGCACCTTAATCTATCTAAAATCCCTTTGCACTTATCTAATACTGCAAATGTCTGTGTAGTAGATAGTTACATCGTTTGTCGAAAACTATTTCACTTGATTGTAGATATTTGATATTTCGTAACTAAGCAATCCGAACTCTAAAACAGAAAAATATAGCCATCAATCATACGATCGGTGGCTATATTTAAATCATCTTAAAGCAATTCTTTGCGCAATTGCTCAGGAGATTTAATTGAAAGTAGGGCGGGTGCTACATCTAGGGCTGTTTTAGCACCATATTGCTGAGTTTGATTCAGGCGGTAGCAGGCACGGGCATAAGCCACTAGAACACTTGCAGTAAACTCTGGATTGCTATTCAGCTTTAAAGAAAACTCAATCACCTGTTTTTGTGCATCACTGGTATTACCACTACGAATGACAAAACCGCCATGTGGCATATCTTGGTGATCTTTCAGTAAAGTTTCCTCACTGATAAAATTCACAGTCGTATTATAATCTGCAAAATAATCAGGCATGCTGACGATCGTTTGTTCAACTGTTGCCGCATCAGCCCCTTGTTCCAATACCACATAACAGTCACGATGATGTTTATCTTTGGTGCTTAACTCAGGTCGTGCGCCACTGCGGACTTGTTCAATAGCATCAGTGGATGGAATAGTATATTGCACACCGGCTTTTACACCCGGTACACGGCGGATCGCATCTGAATGGCCTTGACTTAAGCCTTTACCCCAAAAGGTATAAGTTTCGCCATCTGGTAATAGCGCTTCACCAAATAAACGGTTAATCGAGAACATGCCAGGATCCCAGCCAATAGAAATCATGGCTGTTTTTTTGTTAGCAAGGGCGGGTGCATCGACTGCAGCATAGTATTACGGAATACGTGCATGCGTATCAAAACTATCTACAGTATTGAATTTACTTGCAAAGATAGGCGCCTGTTGTGGCAAGTCATCTTTAGAGCCGCCACAAAGAATCAGCACATCAATTTTATCGCTAAACTCATTTAATAGTGCATCCATGCTATACACTTGAGTTTCTGCAAAGCAAGGAGAGACGCTGCTTGGTGAGCGGCGAGTAAAAATACCGACAAGCTGCATATCAGGATTTTTCTGGATGGCAGTTTCAACACCGCGGCCAAGATTACCGTAACCCGCGATACCAATACGAATAGAATTTTGCATAAATAAACGATCACTGAATAAAAAAACAACGCCAAAAATAAGCAAGGTAATGATGGCCAGAAATGGAACAGGCCAATCAGGTCATCTGACTTATATTTTGTTTTCGAAAGGATTATAGAGCGATAATTTAAACTTTATCACCCTAATCCTGCAGAAAGGCAGGTTTAACTGAGAATGCTTGTGATGAGACGCTAAATTGGACGAGGATAGGTTAATTTTGAAGCATGAAAAGCTGCCGAGAAATTAAAAGCGGAGCAGGAGGCTTTGATTAATCCAATTCAAGCTGCAGCGAGAAATATCGAAATTGCAGCTTAATTTATTTTAAATCCCTTTGCAGTTGTCTGATAGTCGGAATCTGGGTGTATCGAATCACGGTATAGCCTGCTGCAATCAGCATGGCATCGCGTTCAGCATCTTCCTGCTCTTTGCCAATATGGCTCGGATCATCCAGTTCGACAATCGCCACTACATTATATTCACGATCAAGTACTACGAAGTCTGTGACTTTGCGATTAAATTGATTGCGCATTTTCATCTGATCGTGCGTGATCAAAGCGCTAAACGCGACTTGTGCCAGAATGTGATGATGAGGAAAGGCATCTTTCAGACGTGTAAACATCCTGCTTTCAAAAGCAGTAATGACGCGCTTTGGATAGAATTTCTTTTGATGGGTGAAGAGATGTGGGAAGAGCAGGCAAACTAATGCAAATGTTGCCAGGCAGCCAATCACAAAAAATATAAACTGACTCAAATTAAACACAGATCACAAAAGGGAAGAATAAAAAAACCCACTTCGCAATGAGTGGGTTTCTTCAGAATCTTGGCTCTCCCACCTGGGCTCGAACCAGGGACCTGCGGATTAACAGTCCGTCGCTCTACCGACTGAGCTATGGGAGAATAGATTGGCTCTCCAACCTGGGCTCGAACCAGGGACCTGCGGATTAACAGTCCGTCGCTCTACCGACTGAGCTATTGGAGAATCTGACAGCGATTATAGAGAGATTTGAAAAGGGGTCAAGGCACTTTTAGAAAAAAGCTGCAGAAATTGAATCAAGTGTTTTAAAAATAGTCGAAAAGGTTTGTAGTTCAAACTGTTATGTTTATGTAAACCGGTTCTAATAACAAAATCGCGATCAGCCTGAATTTTGATAAGTGATCTGGATCATAAGAAATGAGAGGTTGATCGCACATATAAATCAAGATGATCTCAATTTAAAAAATACAGCTATAAAAAAACCCACTTCGCAATGAGTGGGTTTTTTAGAATCTTGGCTCTTCCACCTGGGCTCGAACCAGGGACCTGCGGATTAACAGTCCGTCGCTCTACCGACTGAGCTATGGAAGAATAGATGGCTCTCCAACCTGGGCTCGAACCAGGGACCTGCGGATTAACAGTCCGTCGCTCTACCGACTGAGCTATTGGAGAATCTGATCGGCATTTTAGGGATGAATAACCAGGTCGTCAATCAATTAATGTAAAGAAATGAATTGTTTGCTTTATTAATATTCATTTAGTGCCTAAAAATAAAAAAATCACCCAAAATGGGTGATTTTTTTAGCAAAGAAATAAAAAATTATTTCTCAACACCTGCAGGCTGACCTGCATATTTCGCATTTGCATAATCCCAGTTTACTAGGCTTTCTAGGAAAGTAGAGATGTACTTAGGACGAGCATTACGGAAATCGATGTAGTAAGCGTGTTCCCAAACGTCAATCGTCAACACTGCAATTTTACCGTGCGCCATTGGCGTATCAGCATTTGAAGTTTTCATGATTGAAAGCTGACCGTTTACTTCATCAGCCACTAACCATGCCCAACCTGAACCAAATTGAGTAGTTGCAGCAGCAGCAAATTCTTCAGCAAATTTTTCATAAGAACCGAAAGCTTCGTCAATTTTTGCAGCCAAAGTACCAGTTGCTTTGCCGCCACCGTTTTTAGCCATACAGTTCCAGTAGAACGTGTGGTTCCAAACTTGAGCCGCGTTATTAAAAACACCCGCTTTAGAAGCATCACCAGCAGTTGCTGTAATAATTTCTTCTAGAGTTTTGCCTTCAAGCTCAGTACCAGCGATCAGGTTATTCAGGTTAACCACATACGTATTGTGGTGTTTGTCGTGATGGTATTCTAAAGTTTCTTTGCTGATGTGTGGAGCAAGATCTTCGTAGCCATAAGGTAATGCTGGTAAAGTAATGGTTGTCATGTTTTCAATTCCTTGCATTTTGCTGGGTTTTAACAATAAGTGGCTTTATTGTAATAGATAATCGGGCAGAAATGGGCATCGTGTATAAATAACAATACAGAATAAAGCCTGAAAATATATGAATAAAGCCACTGATCATAACCGTCAGTCGAATTAAATCGGATTGTTTAATTCGAAATAATCATACTCAATATTAAACTGTTCTGAAATAGCCTTGGCCAAGCGTTGCACACCGTATTTTTCAGTCGCATGATGGCCACAGGCATAATAATGGACATTCAGTTCCTGAGCTTCATAAAAGGTGCGTTCGCTCACTTCACCTGAAATATAGGCATCACAGTTCTGTAGTGCCGCTTTTTGAATATAATCCTGCGCACCGCCGGTACAGAAACCGACTTTATGGATTTGAGTTTTGTCAGCAGGAAGATGAATCGCATCAAAGCCCAGCTTTTCTGAAACATAATTTTTAAAATCTTCCGGATTCATCGGCTGTTTTAAATAGCCAATATTGCCAATCGGACGTTTTTCACTCGGATCAAGCTGTTCAATATTTTCGAGTTCTAATAAATCCGCAATGGCAGCATTATTTCCCAGTGTTGGATGACTGTCTAAAGGTAGATGATAGCCAACCAGTGAGATATCATGTTGAATCAGGGTTTTAATACGTTTACCACGCATGCCGGTAATCGGATAGGCTTCACCTTTCCAGAAATAACCATGATGAACCAGCAATAAATCTGCGTCTTGCTCAATTGCGGCTTCAATTGCACTCTGGGAGGCGGTCACGGCACAGAGGATTTTATTCACCTCGGATTTGCCTTCAATCTGCAAGCCATTCGGTGCATAGTCCTTAAATTCACGTGCTGCCAAAGTTTGGTCACACCATTGAATAATATCGTTCAAATTCGCCATAAAATTCCTGTAAGTTTAAAAACTTGCCCATATTTATCTATAGGTCTAATTGTAACTAAAGCTGCACAAATCTCTGTGGAATTTTTTGTGTTTAGTTATGTATTTCGCATTACAATAGGACACAAATTACTTAGTCATCAACGAATTAAAATATTTTAGAGGATAGCAACGTGCGCCGCACCTTTACATGGTTACCCTGGGTGTTACTGATTTTAGTCATTATCGGTTTTTTGGGGTGGCAACAACTACAAAAACCAAAGGCACCAGTTGCGCCAGATGGCGTCAAAATGCCTGCTGAAAAAGTAGAGCCGTTGATTGATACGTCGCGCTCAGGAGGCGTGGTCTCCTATAGTGCTGCTGTAAAAGTGGCAGCCCCGGCTGTCGTGAATATTTTTACTACCCAAAAAGTCAAGCAACAGGCGCATCCTTTACTGACCGATCCGGTATTTCGTGAATTCTTTGGCGATCAGTTGCCTGACCAGTATGGACAAAGCCCGAATGAAAACAGTTTAGGTTCGGGTGTAATTGTACGTCCAGACGGTTATATCCTGACCAATAACCACGTGATTGCGCAGGCCGATCAGATTGTAGTGGCTTTGCAGGATGGACGTCGTGCCGAAGCTAAAGTGGTCGGAACTGACCCGGATACCGATCTGGCCGTGATCAAGATTGAACTGACGCAATTGCCAGTTTTGCCATTTAAACTCAGTGGCAATGAAGTCGGTGATGTGGTTCTGGCGATTGGTAATCCTTTTGGTGTTGGGCAAACCGTGACGCAGGGGATTATCTCGGCAACGGGCCGTTCAGACTTGGGTATTAATACCTATGAAGACTTTGTGCAGACTGATGCTGCAATTAACCCGGGTAACTCGGGTGGTGCGCTGATTGATGTCGCCGGTAATTTAATTGGTGTGAATACTGCAATCTTCTCGCAGTCTGGTGGTTCACTGGGGATTGGTTTTGCCATTCCGGCCAAAATCTGTCAGCAGGTGATGAATGCCATTTTGAAAGATGGCCGTGTGGTTCGTGGCTGGTTAGGGATCAGCTTATTACCTGCAGAGCGTGATGATGTCCTGCAACCCAAAGAAAAAGGTGTGACGGTCGCAGAAGTGCTACCGGATGGACCTGCTGCCAAGGCTGGAATCCAGCGTGGCGATAAGATTATGAAAGTAAATGAGGAAGAGATTAGTTCTGCCTCACATCTGATTAATTTTGTGGCCTTGCAAAAGCCAAACAGTACCATTCAGATTGAAATTGAGCGGGCAGGAAAAACCATGATCCTAGAGGTTGTGGTGACTGAACGTAAGGCACAAGACAGTGCTTCACAATATATTCCTCTGCCAGGCCAATAAGTTTGATTAAAAAAAATCCCTCATGATGAGGGATTTTTTTTATACTTTCTTTCAGCATGTGCTGATACAAAAGTGAAATATTAAGCGTTTTATAAATCATTTAGCTTAGTGAAATAACATTAAAAGAGAAAATAAAAATGAATTTTATGACGGCAGATCAGGCCAAAATTTTATCTAATGTTGCTAACCTGAATATTGAAATGTATAAGCCACGTCTGGCGCAACTGATTGAAGATAATGCCCGGCAAGGCAATACAGCGGTACTGACAGTTTTTCCCAAACATCTGCCTTTGGAAGATATCCGTGCCTTGTCTGCCGAGTTAACAGATCTGGGTTATAACGTACGTTTTGAAGTACAAGAATTTTATTACAGCTTTAATGTCTACTGGCTGTAATTTTAACAGTTGTTCAAAAAAGGTCATGTTTAGGCATATATTTTGCTGCGTTCATCTCATATTTAAACTATGAGAAATTTATGTCTTTATTTATTCATCGTGCAGCATGGGTTGATGCGCCTTATGTAGTACTTTCCTCCGGATTAGGCGGACATGCCAGTTTCTGGAATCCACAAATTGAGGCTTTGCAGCAATATTTTCATGTGGTGGCCTATGATCAGGAAGGTTGTCATTCGGATTCTGAACTCTTGCCAACGCCTTATTCCGTAGATCATATGGCCCGGCAGATCCTAGATTTATTGATCAATAAGGATATTCGTGAGTTTCATTTTATTGGACATGCGCTGGGTGGGCATATCGGCATGCAGCTCGCGACTTATCAGACTGATGAAGCGTTTAAGTTACTTAGCCTGACCATGTTGAATGCCTGGGGAGAACTGGATTCACATACCCAAAAATGTTTTCAGGCACGCACATCATTATTGTTGAATAGCGGAGCAGAAGCCTATGTGCAGGCACAAGCTTTATTTCTGTACCCCCCGCAATGGATCTCTACACATATTGAACAGTTGACTGATGCAGAAAATAAACAGCTCCTTGGCTTTCCACCGATTCAAAATGTCTTGGCGCGTTTACAGGCTGTGCAGGTTTTTAAGCTAGAGGAGGCGCATCAGCAGGCACTCAACGATATTCCTGTGCATCTGATTGCCAATCAGGATGATTTTCTGGTGCCTTATCAACGTTCACAGCAATTACAACAATGCCTGCCACATAGTCACCTCAGTTTGCTTGATACAGGTGCACATGCATCTACTGTGACCGAGACAGATCAGGTGAATCAATTGATCCTTTCATTCCTGATCTCCCCTTAGTTTGAAGATTTCTTTAAAGCCAGACCTATTGTCTGGCTTTTTATTTTTTCTAATCAATCATTTTTGTAGCATTAGCATGGTTTTTACTTCGAATTGATGTATGAACTGCAAATGCACAAATTGGTACGAGTGCACTTGAATGAAACAGTATATTCAAAATTGACTCATCGGTAAAAATAGTTATTTTACTAAAAATTCAAAAAAATAAATATTAAGTATTTGAAATTAAATAAATAAAATTAATTGGCATGCGGTTTGCAATATTTTCAACATAAATAAAAAACCTGAATTGGCAACAGGATTTTGAATATTGGTTAAAAATAATGAGGTGTGAAAATGAAAATAGGTGTCTTCTGTCCAATTGGAAATAACGGCTGGTTAATCTCTGAAAATGCACCACAGTACATGCCGACTTTCGAGTTAAACAAACAAATCGTGCAGCGTGCTGAACACTATGGTTTCGATTTCGCACTTTCCATGATCAAGCTGCGTGGCTTTGGGGGCAAGACCGAATTCTGGGAACATAACCTGGAAACTTTTACCCTGATGGCGGGTCTCGCAGCGGTGACCAGCAAAATTCAAATTTATGCAACTGCAGCTACTTTGGTGATGCCACCGGCAATTGTGGCTCGTATGGCATCTACCATTGATTCGATTTCCAATGGTCGATTTGGGCTAAATGTAGTGACTGGCTGGCAGCCTCCTGAATACACCCAGATGGGCATGTGGCCTGGCAATGACTACTTTGGCAAGCGCTATGAATATCTGTCTGAATATGTACAGATCCTGCGTGAGCTCTGGGCAACTGGAAAATCAGACTTTAAAGGCGAACATTTCCAGATGGAAGACTGTCGTGTCAGCCCTCGCCCGCAAGCAGACATGAAAATCATCTGTGCTGGTCAGTCTGATGCCGGTCTGGAGTTTTCTGCGCAATATGCTGACTACAACTTCGTGTTTGGTAAAGGGCTGAATACACCGACCGCTTATGCAGAAATTAATGATCGCCTAAAAGAAAAAACAGATGTGACGGGTCGTGATGTACAGACTTATGTGCTGTTTATGGTCATCGCGGCAGAAACTGATGAAGAAGCTCAAGTGAAATGGCAACACTATAACGATGGCGCAGATATGGAAGCGATTAACTGGTTGATGAATCAGGGCGGGAAAGACATGACTTCCGGTGCAGATACCAATATCCGTCAAATGGCGTCTAGCGTATCTCCAGTGAATATCAATATGGGAACCTTGGTAGGTTCTTATGAAAATGTGGCACGAATGTTGGATGAAATTGGCGAGATCAAGGGCACTGAAGGTGTGTTGCTGACCTTTGATGATTTCGTTCAGGGTGTAGAAGATTTCGGTCAGAAAATCCAGCCATTGATGAAATGCCGTGACCATATTGTGATTGAGGGTGAAGCACCTGTACTGGAGAAAAGCGCATGAGTGAATTAGTGGTAAGGGCCGGTTTTACTGAAAAACTCGGTACCGGAAAATCGCTTAAAGCTGAGCCTGAAGCAATCTACCTTGCACCTGAACAGACTGCCCTGATTGTGATCGACATGCAGAATGCCTATACCTCGCAGGGTGGCTATCTGGATCTGGCTGGTTTTGATATCTCAAAAACCAAACCCGTGGTCGAAAATATAAAAAAAGCAGTCGATGCTGCGCATGCGGCCAGTATTCAGGTCATCTATTTTAAAAATGGCTGGGATGCAGAATATAAGGAAGCGGGTGGTACGGATTCTCCGAATTTCCATAAATCCAATGCCTTAAAGACTATGCGTAAACAGCCTGAATTACAGGGACAGTTATTGGCCAAAGGTAGTTGGGATTTTGAATTGATTGATGAATTAAAGCCATTGCCACAAGATCTGGTCATTGAAAAACCTCGCTATAGCGGTTTCTTTAATACTGCACTGGACAGCATGTTGCGTGTGGGTGGTATTCGCAATCTGGTGTTTGTGGGAATTGCCACCAATGTTTGTGTGGAATCGACCTTACGTGATGGTTTTTTTCTGGAATATTTTGGTGTGGCACTTGCAGATGCATGCCATCAGGCCGGGCCAGTCGAAGCCCATGAAGCCAGTCTGTATAACATCAAGACCTTCTTTGGCTGGGTATCCGATACCGCAAATTTTGTCGAAACCTTTCAAAAAGAAAGTGAATCACTTAAAGAAACTAAATTGGCTGAAAGTGCCTAAAAAATTAAAGATCAGGATTAAGGAAAAAATAGTATGCCTAAAGAAATCATTATTCCAGCAGGAACATCGAAACCATTAGCACCTTATGTACCGGCAACCAAGGCAGACAATATTGTGTATGTATCTGGTACATTAGCTTTTGATGAAAATAATAATGTGGTGCATGTCGGTGATGCCGCAGCACAGACCCGTCATATTCTGGAAACTATCAAGCGTGTGATTGAAGAAGCCGGTGGCAGCATGGATGACGTAACGTTTAACCATGTCTTTGTCAAAGACTGGGCAGATTATGCTGCGATTAATACAGTTTATGCTGAGTATTTCCCGGGAGATAAGCCGGCACGGTATTGCGTACAGACAGGTTTGGTCAAACCTGATGCGCTAGTCGAAATTGCTTCGATTGCCCATGTATAAGCCGATCCACCTGATTCAATCTCATTACTAGATGCCCCAGGTCTGAAACTGAACATCGACTTGGGGTAGGGAGAACAGCATGAATGCCAAACTATCTAAAATCATCACAGAGACAGTTGCAGAAAATAAAGCATTAAATAAGGTTTTGGCGACTAACGCATCGGGTGACATCTTTACCCAGGTCGATCAGCAGATTTTCCGTCAGGGCATGTCTAATCTAGGTGCTGCAGTGAATGTCATTACCACGCAAGGCGATGCAGGAATGGCTGGATTTACCGCTTCGGCCGTATGTAGCGTGACGGATACACCACCAACGTTACTGGTGTGCCTGAACCGTTCTGCGTCAGTCTATGAAACCTTTAAAAAGAATCAGGTGTTGTGTGTGAATACCCTGGCATCACATCAACAAAATCTTTCCAATCTGTTTGGTGGAAAAACACCAATGGCAGAGCGTTTCAGTCAGGGGAACTGGAAAACTTTGGTGACCCGGTCACCTGTACTCGAGGATGCCTTAGTCAGTTTTGACTGCGAGGTGGTCCAATGTTTATCCGTAGGCAGTCATGACGTGCTGTTCTGTGAGGTGAAAGCCATGTGCCAGAGTCAAGGCAATGCGCTGATGTACTTCAACCGTTCTTACTGTGAGCCACACAAAATGTGCTAATTCAATTCAATCCTAATCAAGGAGGGGAAGCCGATGCAAGAAAAAGAAACGTGGTTTCCAAAATTTAAGCCTTACCAAGGCAATCTCGATACCACACCCGTGCAAACAGATGAATATCTGCCTGCTGGAAAAAGTATTATTCTCGGGTTGCAGCATGTGTTTGCCATGTTTGGCGCAACCGTGCTGGCACCCTTATTAATGGGGTTTGATCCCAATCTCACGATTTTCATTACCGGGATTGGGACCATTTTATTTTTCCTGATCACGGGCGGTCGATTGCCTAGTTATCTGGGATCCAGCTTTGCCTTTATTGGTGCGGTCGTCGCAGTTACAGGTTATTCCGGAGTTGGTGCGAATCCTAATATCGGACTGGCGCTTGGCGGTACCATTGCTTGCGGTATTGTCTATGCCTTGATTGGTCTGCTGGTCATGAAAACCGGTACCAACTGGATTGAAAAACTGATGCCGCCAGTAGTGACAGGCGTGATTGTGATGATCATTGGTTTGAACCTGGCGCCAGTCGCAATTAAGAGTGTTTCAGCGAACCAGTTTGATTCATGGATGGCATTAATCACCATTATCTGTATCAGTGTGATTGCTGTGTTTACCCGAGGAATGGTACGCCGTCTGTTGCTGTTATTGGGCTTGTTATCTTCCTATCTGATTTACTTCCTTTTCACAAACGTCATGGGCTTCGGATCTGCGATTGATTTTACCAAAGTCAGTGAAGCAGCATGGTTTGGTTTGCCGAATTTCCAGAGTCCGGTCTTTGAAATGAATGCCATGCTGATGATTGCACCAGTGGCAATTATCTTGGTTGCAGAAAATCTAGGGCACTTTAAGGCAGTCTCTGCGATGACCGGTAAAAACCTGTCTCCATATATGGGTCGTGGTTTCTTTGCTGATGGGGTGTGTACTTCATTGTCCGCTTCTGTCGGTGGTACGGGGATGACCACTTATGCCGAAAATATCGGTGTCATGGCAGTCACCAAAGTTTATGCAACGACTGTATTTGTCTTTGCTGGTATCTTCGCCATTTTGCTCGGACTTTCACCTAAATTTGGTGCGGTGATCAGTACCATTCCAGTAGCTTTATTGGGTGGCGCATCGATTGTGGTCTTCGGGTTGATTACTGTGGCGGGTGCCAAAATCTGGGTGGATAACCATGTTGATTTTACCAAGAACAGTACCCTGATTATTGGTGCGGTGTGTCTGATTATGGGGACAGGTAATTATAGCTTGCAGATTGGTGGTTTCGATTTGGGTGGTATCGGTACTGCGACTTTGGCTGCGATTTTGTTGAACCTGTTCCTAAATCGTGGTGAAGATAAAGAATTGCCTGAACCTGCATCGACCGCAACAGAAGTTGAGGTTAAGCCAGTCGCTTAATATAAGGAGTATTTTTTGAGTCATACAGTTGCATTTTTAGGACTTGGGGCAATGGGCTGGCATATGGCCTCCCATTTGCCAAAACTCGGACATCCGGTTTGGGTCTGGAACCGGACTGAACAGAAAGCGCTAGATCATGCTCAATCTTTCAGGACTCAGGCAGTGGGTATTGAACAGGCGGTTCAGGCAGATTTTATTTTTTCTTGCTTGCCGACCAGTCAGGATGTAGAGAAGCTAATTGCTGCACATCCACCTAAACCGGGTGCAATCTGGATTGACTGTACCAGCGGTGTACCAGAATCGGCCCAAAAACTGGCAAATCGATTGGAGCAACAGGGAAGCTATTACCTGGATGCTCCGGTATCTGGTCAGACTGTTGGGGCAGAAAAAGGCACTTTAACCGTGATGATGGGAGGAAGTGAATCTGCCTTTACGCAAGCCAAACCGGTCATTGCTGCTTTTGCTGGGTTGATTGAATATGTGGGAGAAAGTGGTTCCGGTTTTGCAGTGAAAGCCATTAACAATACTTTGATGGCTACGCATTTATGGGCGCTGGCTGAAGGCTTAACTGTACTGAAAGGGCAGGGAGTTGACTTAAGCAGTGCGTTGAACTGTATTAATCATTCCAGTGGTAAAAGTAGCATGTCGGAAAATATCATGGCGCAGCGTGTACTGAGCCGTGAGTTTCATAAAACCTTTGCGCTGGATTTATTGCAGAAAGATATTGGTATTGCTTTAGAACTGGTGCAACAGCAGCAACTGGATTTATCAGTGATGTCTTTGGTGCAACAACAGTTTCAGCAGATTGCCAGACCTCAGGCCAGCCAGCTGGATTTTTCCGCTGCGGTACAAGGATTGGAACAACGTACGCAAATTGAATTAAGGGGATAAAGTTTTTATTAAAACCTGTTATTAAGAGAAATAATTAATTTTCAATTAGGGTGTGTTGACACTTTTAGCTTAAAAAAATAGCGAAGTAGTAAAATCAAATCGCCAAACCCAATTTTACTATTCGCTATGCCTCGTACCATGCTGACAGATCAACACTGGCAAAAGTTGAAAGTTATTCTGCGTAATTTATCCATTCACCACAACTCAAATTTACGCAATTTTATTGAAGCTATTCTCTATAGAATTAGAACAGGCTGTCCGTGGCGAGATATTCCTTGTTGTTTTGGTCATTCAAACTCTATTTTCAAACGTTTTAATCGTTGGTCAAGCAGCGGTAAGTTACTTAGATTATTCAAATTACTAGCCTCATGCCCCGATATGGAGTGGGTTTTTATTGATGGCTCTCATGTACGTGCTCATCAACATTCTGCCGGTATAGCGAATCAATCTATTTCTAAAAGTGTAGGAGGAAACTCCTCAAAAATACATTTGATTGTTGATGCACATGGCAATCCTATTGATTTCGTGATTACCGATGGAACCACACATGATGTTAAAGTTGCACCTGATTTAATATCAACATTAGATTTAAAAGAGACAAAAGTGGTATGTGCAGATAAAGGCTATGATTCAGAACCACTGCGTGAACAGATCAGGAAAACAGGGACTAAAGCGAATATACCAAAGAAAACAAATAGCCAATCGAACAATGACCATATGGACTGGTGTTTATATAAAATCAGGCATTTAGTTGAAAATATGTTTTGCAGATTAAAGCAATTTAGAGGAATAGCTACTCGATATGACAAGCTCAAAAGAAATTATCAAAGTTCTGTTGCTTTAGCCTGTATATTTTTATGGCTACCTTTATAGGGTTAATTATGAACAGTAAATGTCAACAGACCCTAAGTTCATCGCAATAGATTTCTTTATCTAAAATATAAAAATCCGGGGATTTAAAATTCCCGGATTTTTATTTCAATTGCTTTAAATAGCCTAAGCTAATTTTAATATGACAAGCTCAAACAATTTAAATAAATATCTTAATTTTGTTGATTCGTCTCATATTCCTGAATGACTTCAAGCGCGGCACGAAACGCTTCCTGGGTTGCCGGTGCACCGCAGTAAGGCAGGCTATGCAACAACACTTCCTGAATTTCCTCAACCGTTGCGCCGTTATTTAAGGCACCTCGCACATGGCCTTTCAGTTCAGTAGGACTTTTTTGAGCTGTAAGGAAGGCAATGGTAATTA